>SFPF01000036.1 GCA_004552155.1 Bacteroidales bacterium | reverse complement strand
GTGTGCAGACGAATCCCTCCTTGTCGAAGTTGTCCCAGAAGTCTACGAATGCAATTTTTACTTTTTGCATTTAATTCTGAAGTACTGTTTATTGCAAGACTTCGAGTCCCGCAAAACCTTCGTCGCGGGTTTCGATGAAGATGCAGGTGTCGTCCATGCTGCCGTGCACGTGCAGTTTCATGCAGCCAGGAGCCTCGAAGAACGACTGCGTGCGGGGCTGGTAGAGGATGCAGTCGATGAGGTAATCGCCTTGGGCCATGTACTTGGGTAGCGCTATTTTGTAAGATATCTCGAAATCTCCCTTAGGAAACTCGCGTACCGCTCCATTGTAGTGTCCGGGCGAGAACGAAGCCATCGGCACTCCCGCCATGTTGCGGAAGCGCAGCCGGAGGTTGCCCTTGAAGGGCATTTCCGAGTGACCGCTTACGTACACCTCCATATATTCTTGGTTGTTCACGATGTCGCTCTCTGTTTTGTCGGTGCCGTTGATACGGATATCTTTGACGGTGATATATGATTGCTTCATTTTGATGCCGTCTTTTATCAGGTCGGTGCTGACAACGGTGTCGGTGGCCAGGTAGTGGTCGATGGCGTCGTTGATATTGCCTTTGAAATCCACCATGCCGTTTTTCAGCACGATGCCCGTGTTGCAAAGGTTGCGCACGCTTGCCATGTTGTGGCTCACGAAGAGCACGGTGCGGCCGCCGCCTTGGCTCACCTCTTTCATTTTTCCGATGGCCTTCTTTTGGAACTCCGCGTCGCCCACGGCGAGCACTTCGTCCACAACCAGTATCTCGGGTTCCAGGAATGCGGCGACTGCGAACCCTAACCTTACTTGCATGCCCGACGAATAGCGTTTTACGGGCGTGTCGATATAGCGCTCCACACCGGCGAAGTCGACGATGGCATCCAGTTTGCGGTCGATTTCTTTCTTGGTCATACCCATGATGCTGCCATTGAGGTAGATGTTTTCGCGCCCCGTGAGTTCCGAGTGGAAGCCCGTGCCCACTTCGAGCAGCGAGGCGATGCGCCCCCTTGTCTTTATTTTGCCCGTTGTCGGTGCGGTGATGCGGCTCAGCAGTTTCAGCAGGGTAGACTTGCCTGCGCCGTTGCGCCCGATAATCCCAACGACCTCACCTTGCGGCACGTCGAAGTCGATGTCGCGGAGCGCATATACGATGTCGCTATCGCCTTTCGTGCTTCGGTCGTTAGTTTGTCCAATCATCAGGTAGGGGTCGCCTTTTTTGAGCACGTCACGCACCCACCAGCGGTGGATGTCGCGCGAAAGCGTTCCTGTGCCCACTACGCCCAGTTGGTACATTTTGCTGACGTGCTCGAAGGATATGGCTATATTGTTCATGATTAGAAAGCGTGCTTTTTATTATATTGTGTCCATGAAAGTTCGTTCCTGCTTGTTGAAAACGATGATGCCGAGGAAGAGAATGGTGAGGGTAAAGAGCGTGGAATAGAGCAGTCCCGGCCAATCCATGTGTCCCATGCCCGTAATCATGTACCTGAAATCAGTGAAGATGCCCTGCAGCGGGTTCAGCTTCAGCAGAAGCGAGAGGGTTCGGTCGCTCGTGATATCCACGGGGTAGATCACCGGGGTGACATACATCCATAGTTGCAGGCCGAAGGTCACGAGATTGTTCAGGTCGCGGTATTTCACGGTCAGTGCAGAGACGATCAGCCCGAAGCCGAGTCCCATCAGCGCAATGAGGATGATTAAGAAGGGCAGCAGGAGTGCTTCCCACGTGAAGCGCATCGGTACGCCCTGCGCTACATAATATATATATATAGCTGCCAACGGGATGACCTGTATCACGGTCTTGAAAAATCCTGACGTGATGCCAGATAGCGGAGCTACGAGGCGCGGGAAATATACCTTGCTGAATACGCTCTGGTTGGCCGTCAGCGTGGTTTGCCCGGTAGTGAAACAGGTGGTGAAATAAGTCCAAAACAGGTTGCCGCTCATATAGAACACTGCGGGCGGTATGTCGCCGGTGCCGATGCCTGCCAGAGTGGAAAAGACAAACATATACATTATGGTTGTGAAGATAGGATTGAAGAAAAACCATAATGGTCCGAAAATCGTTTGCTTGTACACGGTGACCAAGTCACGCTTGACGTATTGCCTAAATAGGTCGCGGTAGCGCCATATCTCGGCGAAGTCGATGCTGAGTAGCCGCTTGCGCGGTTCGATAATCAGGTCCCAGTCGTTGTCTGCCGTATGTTTCATGCTATATTTAAAATGTGCATTTTGTTATAAATCGAGTTGCTTTGCTATGATTTCGGCGATTTGCCTGTCGCCTTCGCCGTTCTCTTCCAAACCGATTTTATTGAAAAATGCGTCTACGTTGCGGTTATAGGCCATCGGCGAGAAGTTGGCTATGTCTGCGCAAAGTTCTTCGATTGTAGCGTTAATCTTGAAAGGAAGTTCTTTGAGGTCCACCGCAAGGCTGCGTTCCCTTGCCAGATAATCTGTCAGGTCTGGCCCGTACAGGAACACCGGCTTGCGGGTGATGGCGCAGTCGAATGCCGTTGAAGAATAGTCTGTTATCAACGCGTCGGCCGCCGTGATGAGTTCCTGCATGTCAGGATAGCTGGAAGCAGGGATTACATGGTCTGAGTATCTGAACCCTTCTGCCAGTTTCGCAACGTTGGGATGCAAGCGGAGCAGCAGCACGTAGGATTGGCCGAAGCGTCGGGCCATGGCCTCCAACACCTTTTCGTAATTCCAGAAATAAAGCGAAGCCTCGTTGTTCTGCCTGAAAGTGGGCGCATAGAGCAGCATTTTCTTCTCGGGCGGTATGTGCAGCTTCTTCTGTATTTCTGCGCGCAGTCCCTCGGCAGGATGTAATATGGGGGCGAGGCGCGGCAGATTCTTTTTCAATACAGGGCCGTTGTACCAGAAAGAAGTCTGAAAAATGTTGCGTACAAAGTCGTTGTCCGAATACATCAGGTCGGTCATCTGCGCATCTCTATTCGCAGCCGCCACATAAGCTGGAGCAAGCTGTTCTTCCACTTGAGCCTCCGCCTGTTTAAGTCCGAGAATGCCGCCGTGCCATGTCTGAATGTAGAATTGTCCCGTGCGCTTCTCGGGTTTAGGCAGCGACTTGAAGTTGTCCACCCACACTTTTGCTGTATATAGATGATAGCGTGCCTTGCGCGAATAAATCCGTATGGGTTCTATGCCTTCGGGAAAATCTTCCTGCGGGTTGGCGGCCAGCCAGATGAGCCGCGCTTTGGGGTAATGCTTTTTGAGATAAAGCGCAATATACTTGGGGTCGTCGCCCATGCCGCGCCCGCCGAAGTTGTCAAATACAACCTTACGCTGGAGGGGAAGCAGCGGAGCAATGGCATCGACGGCTATGTCGAGCAACTTCTGCCATTTGCCCCGTAGGTGCCTCGCTAAGGTTGACGGACAAATCATAATGCCTGTATGTTTTTTTATAGGTCTTATTTTTTCTTCTTGCTATGTCCGTAGCCATAGCCGTAGCGTCCGTAGCCGTATTTGCCATACCCATATCGCCCATACCCGTAGCGCCCATATCCATACCTGCCATAGCCGTAGCGATGGTAGCCATAGCGGTGTTCGGCACTCGTGCCGTTGAGCAGCAGGGCCATATTGTTGTATTTCTTGTCGTCGTAGTCCTTTTGCAGTTCAGGCAGCATGCTGCGGTCCATAAGCCCCGAGCGGATTACGAAGAGCGTGATGTCTACGATATGGCTAATGATGGTGGCATCGGCCACGATGTCTACGGGCGGGCAGTCCAGGAAAATGTAGTCGTATTGCTGCTGCAGGGCTTCCATCATTGACATCAGGCGGGGCGAATAGAGCAGTTCCGTGGGGTTGGGCGGTATTTTGCCGATTGGCAGGAAGTCAAGGTGGGGCACATCGCCGTCCTTATTGTCGGCATCGGCGTTTGCGTTGAGCGAATGCCGCACGATGAGATGCTCAAAGGCGTCTTCCTTACCGCTGAGATAGTCAGTAAGGCCCGGCGAGGGCTTGTCTACAAACTCCGAAAGCGAGCCACGGCGCAAGTCGAGGTCGATGCAGACGACGCGGCTGCCCCTGATGGCAAACGATGCCCCAAGGTTGGCGGTGATGAACGTCTTGCCCGAACCAGGGTTGAAAGAGGTGAGCATGATCACCTTGCAATTCTTTTCCACCCCTGTCATATATTCGAGGTTCGTGCGCACCACGCGGTATGCCTCGTTGGTGATGTCGCGGCTATGCAACTTCACCACAAAGTTGTATTCCTTTTCCAGCTTTTCTCCCTTCGGTGCCCTCCACAGCGGCAGTTCGCCCACGTAAGGGATCGTGAGATTCTCGAAGTCTTTGCGCCCGCGCACCTTCGTGTCGCTCATTTCTTTGATGATGAAATAAGCGGCGGGCAAAGCCACTCCTATGGCGAAAGCAAGGAGAATGAGGCGTTTTTCATTTGGAAATGCCGGTGCGGCGCTGCCCCAAGGCGCGGCGATAAGCTGCGTGTTGTAAGCGGTGAACGCCTGGCTCAACTCGTTTTCCTCCCGCTTTTGCAGCAAGAAGAGATATAGCGTTTCCTTAACTTTTTGCTGCCTTTCGATGGAAAGCAGGTGGTTCTGATGCTGCGGTGCCTCGCTTATTTGATTTTGCGCCTCGTCGCGTGACGATTGTATGATCTTAAGCCGCGAGTTGAGGGTTGTTTCGGCGTTGTCGAGCGATTTGATGATTGAGCTCCTTAGGTTTTTCAGCGTCACGTCGATATCCGCCACCAGAGGGTTCTGCTCGCTCGAGTTCGACACAAGGTTGGTCCTTTCCAGCACTTTTGTGTTAAATTCCGCTATTTGGGCTTCGATTTCAGAGTTGTCTATGCCCGTACCGGCAGGTATGAGTTGCTTGGCGTGCGCGGGGTCTTTCACGTAATTGCGCACATAGCGTATCATGTACGTCTTATTCTCAATGTCCTGCTGCTCGGCGAGGGCTGTGTTTTCTTTGTCGTAGGCTGAGGTGGCCATTTGTTCTACGTCCACCATTCTGTGGGCGCTTTTGTACGATGCGAGGTTGCTTTCCACAGTACCCAGTTCCGATTCAAGCACGGCTATGCGCTCGCGGATAAACTCGTTGGTGGAGATGTTCACCTGGTTGCGGTTTTTCACCCAGTTCTCGTTGTAGATGCTCACGATGGTGCGCAAAATGTTGTCAGCGCGGGGAATGGAATTGTCCACACAGGTGATGTCGATAATATTGCGCGTGCCAGGCTGCAATGCCGCCGAGATGAGGCTGCCGAAATGCTGTGCGGCAGCGGCATAGCCGCTGCGCTTCACTATGATTTTCTCCGATTTTGCCTTGTCGTAATACAAGGTGGGCTTCAGCGAAATTCTGCCGATGGGCGTTTTGTAAGTCTTGCCCACCTTAGCTTGCAAGTTTCCCGGTTTCTTTTCTCCGTTTTGCTCGAAATCAGTCAGTTCGGCTGTGCCGTCGCCGTTAAGGGCGATGGTGAAGCCGGCAAACGCGTTTTCGCCCAAGTCGTGAAACTCCGCCTCCACGGGCAGAGTTTCTGCATAGCAGGGCTCGTTGCGTAGCACGCCGGGCGAGTAGTAGCTCACTTCGAGACGCAGGCGTTTCACCAGTTCCGCAATCACGGCGGGGGAGTGCACAGCAACGATTTCGTCGGAAATATTCGAGGATATATTGCTCACGCCCAATTCCTCGATGAGTTTTATCTCGTTCGATTTCTCGCCGCTGCTCTTCACCATGATGGAGGTGGTCCGCACGTATCCTTTCGGCGTGGAGAGCAGGTAAAGGGTTACCGCCCCCCGCGGATACTCATTGCGTTTTCCGGGATAATGCGCCGCACGGCAGTTCCCTCTGCATTAGGCTTGTTCTTTATGGATGTCATAAACGATTTCTTGGGAAAAGAATTTATGGAAACAATTTTTTATTTCACAAACATCAGCACGAGCGACATGGCGAGCGTGCCCATCGAAATCCAGAACGTGGGCGTGAAGGCCGTGCTGCCCATCACGGTGCTGTTGCGCTTGAATTTGTCGTTGGGCTCCACGTATATCACGTCGTTTTGCTGTATATAATAGACGGGCGAGGAGTACACGCTCTTCGCTTGTGTCACGTCCACGCGGTAGGCCACCTGCTTGTCGCCCTCCTGACGCATCACCAGGATATTCTTGCGCAGGCCGTCTATATTGAGGTCGCCCATAGCAAGTGCCTCCATGATGGTAATCCTGTCCTTTGTGATTTGCTTCACGCCGGTTCCGGCATTGCCGAGCACGGAGAACGTCATGTCCGTGAACGTCACGTTCACAATGGCATCGCGACACAGGTCCGTGTTAACCAGCATGCCTTTGATGCTCGCCCCTACCTCCTCGCGTGTCAGTCCCTCCACGGTTATTTTCCCCAGCACGGGAAAGTCTATAGTCCCGTCTGCGCCCACCGTGTACGACTGACCGTTTTGCGTTCCGCCGGCGCTGTTCGTCGATTTGATGTTGAAGAGCTCTCTCATCTTCTCGTCGCGGCTATGCACGTTGATTTGCATCTTGTCGCCCTTCTTGAAGCGAATATACCCGTCGTGCGGCGTGGGTATTTCCTCATATTCTTTCACGTCTTGTAGATAGGCAATGTCTTGCGGCGTGCGGCACGCAGCCATCGCCAGCAAGGCAAAGAAGAGCATTATAGGTTTTCTAATCATTTCCTTAGTAATTTATGATGAGCAACTCGTTTACTCGTTTCACTTCGTGATTTTCGGCTGCGCTCGGCAATATGAGCAAGCTCTATTGCGCTCTCTTGCACGAAAATTTCCTCGTTTACTCGTTTACTGTTCTTAAAAGTGCGATTTCTCGCCAAGCCAAAGCGAATAAATTCTCTTTGGTCTTTTGGCTTAACGAAATCGTTCCTTAATAATTTGTATGTATTCAGCCTCCACTTCCACGGCTGCGGAGAGACTGCATTCTTCCAGATCGAGGATAATCCGTTTCGTTTTGCTGCCGCGCCTGCTCATCAGCCTGCCTTGCAGCCCGTCGAGCCTGCCGCCCACAATGCGGATTTTCTTACCGTAGAGCAGCGGCGACACTTCCTCCGTGGCATAATATTCAATGCTCTTCGCCTCCTTTGTTGCCCTTATGAACTGCTCCATCGCCTCATCCCGCACGGTCATCGCCTCATATTGCCTACCGCCGCGCACAAAGCGATATTGCAGCAGGTCAATCCGCTCCACGATAGGGTCGAGTACGTCGCGACTCTGGTGCGCGAAGAGCAGGTCGTGCACATACGGCACAAGGCGCACCACGCGCTTGCCGAATTCGTTGAACACGCGCTGCACCATCGGCGTGAAAACGCGCCCCTCCATCTCCGGGCAGGCAGCCAGAGTCAAGTAAGCAGGATTTTTCGCGTTGGGGCGCGAAAGGTCGCGCAGCGCATACCAGCGCATTTCCGTCTCTTCCAGTCTTTTTTCCATCATAGCGTTTGCCGGCAGCGGGAGCAGCAAAATACAAAACCTTTAATCCTGCCTGCTTCCACTTTCTTTTGGGAAACAAGCAGTTACGGCGCAAGTGCGTAAAAGTTCCGATGCTTCGGCCTGAATGCAACGAGGCATGTCGATGCTCTTTTCGTGCTAAATCTTTGCAAAACTATGAAAAACTTATTCAACTACCTAATGTTCCGCCGCAAATCTTATGCTAAGATCCTTTAATTCTTCTTGGCAGCAATCCCCGATTTGTTTTTCGATTTAACACAATGCGTGCTTTTTCTTTCTGCTTTGTCAAAGTATTGTCTTTGTCGCTGCGACTTTTTCTTTTCCCCAATCTATTTTTTCCTTTCTGCCTGATATTTTTTTCTGTCCTATAAGAAATTTTTTGTTACAAAGTTTGTAACATGTGTTAGGAAGTTTGTAACATGTATTACAAACTTTGTAATAAACTTTTTCTTAGCAGATAGTAAAAAATATCGGGCAGGAAGAAATAAAATGTAAGTAAGGAAATAAAAAATGTAAGCGCAAAAATCGACGGTGCATGCCAAGAAAATGCCTCGGCTGTGCAGACGGCAATTGAAAAAAGAGGAGTTTCATGTAAGAAAATGCAGAAAAATTCGCTTTCTTGGCGTGCGTATGACTATCTTTGCATAAGATTGGCGGCGGCTCGGCAATTTCATAATGTCGGCTGCACTCGGCATAGCCCGAACAAGTTCGGCTCTGCGCTCATTTGCACGCCATTTCAAGTAAACTTGATTTCCTGACATTTTCGGCTACGCTCGGCAATTAGAGCAAGCTCTATTGCACTCGCTTGCACGAAAATTGCGCTCGCCTTGCACAATCTTTGCATAAGATTGGCGGCGGCTCGGCAATTCAAGTAAACTTTATTGCGCTTACCTTGCACAATCTTTGCATAAGATTGGCGCATCCCGCATAACCCAAAAGACTTATATACGTGATTATGACAATTAAATTCTGGAAAAAAGCGCTCCGCGCGCGCGTTATATTTATTATATATGTGGCCTTTGCGACGTCGACGGCAGCGCAGACGCAGAAAACGGTGGAGCGCAAGGTGGAGCGCGGCGAAACGCTGTATAAAATATCCCGTGAATACGGCGTGAGCATCGAAGACATTATCAGCCAAAACCCCGCGCTCAAAACTGAGCCGCTCAAAGCGGGACAGACGCTGCGCATCGCGCTGCCGATGGCTGTGAAACGTACGGCTGTGGGCGATACGCCGCCCGCCGCGCCTTCCGCCGCGCCCGCCCAAAACGTGCGCACCGCTCCCGCCGAGCACAAGGTGAAAAAGGGTGAGACGCTCTGGAGCATCTCACGCGCCTACGGCATTACGGTGGATGAACTCATCGCCGCCAACGCGGAGATGAAGGAGGTGGGCTATAAACTTAAAAAGGGACGTACCATTGCCATTCCCGCCAATCAGCCGGCAACGGCCGCACCTGCCCCGAAGGGGCTTGCCGCGGTGAATATCTCGGTGGTGCTGCCGCTGCAGGAGGGCGGCGTGGTGGCGGCGCGCAGCGCGGAGTACGTGCGTGGCATGCTGCTGGCCGTGCAGCAGCTGAAGAAGCAGGGGCGCAGCGTGAGGGTGCACGTGTATGAAGAACCACCCTCGGCGGAGAGCCTGCACGGCGTGATGCAGCGCATCGGGGCGCATGGCGCAGACCTTATCGTAGGCCCTGCCTATCCCAGCCATTGGAGCGAGGTTGTGGCACTTAGTCCGGCTGACGCGAAAATAGTGATACCGTTTTCTTCAAAGGTGCAGCAGGTGGCCACGTGCCCGCGCCTCTTTATGCTCAATGCGCCTGCGCAGAGCGAGGAGGCAATGCTGGCTGAACTCGTGGCGGCGAGTTTCCATAAGGAGGCGACGCACGTGATTTTCCTCACGCACCGCCCGGGCGACGCCCGCGCCGATAAAAGTGGGGTAGCGACGGCTCTGAAAAACCGCCTGGCATTGAATGGCTATAAAACTACGGTGCTCCCTGCCGATGCAGACCTCACGGTCGTGAAGGGCGCGTTGAAGAAGGGGACGTTCAACCTCTTGGCCGCCGATGCCTCCGATGCCGACACGCAGCAGCGGCTGCAAAGCCTCACCGTCGCCCTGCGCCAAACCTTGCCGGCGGGCACTCAGCTCTCGCTGCTCGGCTATGACTCCTGGCTCGACCACGCGGCGGGCAACTCTGCCTTGCGCGAGGGCCTGTATGCGGCAGATAGCTACGTGGCAACGACGGCTTTCTACTATCCTTATACCCGCGCCGCGATGGCGTTTGAGGCCGACTATAAGAAATGGTTTGGAGCGGATTTCCTGGCGGTGTCGCCGCGCATGGCTCCTTTGGGCTATGACACTGCGTTGACCTTCGTGAGTGAACCAAAGTGCCTGGCTCATACATTACAAACCTGACAAAACAATTGATAAAATCGCCAAAACGCGATGAAACGCATTTTATTCTTAATCATCCTGACAGCCCTCGCTGCCGCCCCTTGCAAATTAGCGGCGCAGGTGGGGGTGGCCCGGCGTGCCATTTCGGTGGGCGTGAATGGCGGCGTGGTGCTCAACAGCGTGGGGTTTGACCCCACCATCAAGCAGTCAATGCATCAGGGCACGACGTTTGGCGTGACGTTTCGCATGACGAGCGAAAAGTATTTTAAATCGCTCTGCGCCTTGCAGATTGAACTCAACTACGCGGGCCTTGGCTGGAAGGAGAAGGTGCTGAATGCTGCCGGCGAGCCTTTGCCCGACTCGTACCAGCGGAATATGAACTACGTGCAGTTGCCCTTCCTGGCGCGTATGGGCTGGGGCAGGGAAAAGCGCGGCGCGATGGGGTATATCGTGGCGGGTCCGCAGGTGGGCTATTGTTTCGGCGAGGCTACGAAGCGCGGCGCGTCGTGGACCATCGACGAAACTACGGGGCTGCCCGACCGCCCGAACGGGCTCTGCGCCCAATACGACCTTGGCGTGCAACGGCGCTTCGACTATGGCATCACGGCAGGCGCGGGCTTGGAGGTGAACACGCGTGCGGGGCACTTTATGATTGAGGGGAGGTATTATTACGGGCTTGGCGACTTCTTCGATAATGCCAAGAAGGACGTGTTCGGTCGTAGCAACAACAACGCTATCGTGGTGAAATTCACTTATCTCTTTGACTTGCGAAAGGAGTACCCAGATGCAAAATAGGAGGGAGGCCATCGCAGTGCGCCGCCTGCATCTGCCCGACGGCAGGGTGCTGCCAATGCAGGTGGTGGAACTAGACGCGGAGCGCCGCCCCTGCGCCTATCATGCAATGAAGGGCGAGGAGGCTTTCACGCAGTGGCGCGGCGGAGATTTTTACTGGGACGACGAGTTGGGGATTAATCCAATTCAAAAATAAGCAGGTTGGCGCCCGAGAGCGTGAGCGACTGCGAGGACGCGGCGGGGGCTTTGGCAAATGCTTTCGGCCAAAGCGGGCGGCGTGGGGAGGAAAAGGCGATGTTTACGCGCAAATCGGTTTCAAAATCTTTATTCACAACGGCTAAGTAGCGCTTTTCTCCTTGGCGGAGTACGGAAACCACGGCACCGCGCGTGCCAACGACCTTCAGACGGCGCAATCCGCGCGGCATGCCCTTGAACCGCTCCGTGCCGAGCGGCACTTCGAGCAAATGCCCCACGCGCTCCACCGTGCAGCCGTCGAAAAAGGGAATGACCTCGTGCAGCTCGCGGTTCATGTCGCGGACAATATTATATGTTTCCGTCTTTTTGCCTTCCAGGGTAATAGGGCCGTTGTGGTAGTCGTAGGTATCGTCGGGCGGCGGTGTGCGGAAGGTGAAATATTGTATGGCCTGCGCGCCGTAGGCGAGGTTGGAATAGATTTGCAGGCGCAGCATCTCGAGCGTTGGCTGCGGATAGCCCACGTGGGGCGTGGAAAGCACGAACGCCCAAAAGGGCACGCCCGTGCGGAGGCTTTCGCGGCGCAAGGCTTCGAGCGTGTAGTACCACGTGGGGCGTATGTCGTAGTCCCAAATAGGGTAGAAGTCGAAAGAGATTTGCGGTAGCGGTATCTCGCTGAACTTTCTCAAATATTCTTCATACGAAGCCGCGCCGATGGTTTCGAGCAGTTCGTCGCCGTAGTAGGGGAAAAGGTTTTGGTAGCAGAGGTGTGAGGAGTCGGCGGCGCGGATGGCGTGGTATCTGTGCTTGTAAGTGTCAAAATCAGCCATTCGCGGTTCGTCGCCGAGCATGTAGCCGAAGAGGGCGGGGTGGTGGCAGATATGGGGGATAACCTCATTCGGATTATTCCACATTAATCGGCTTGCTATTATAAGTTTTAAGTCTGTTTTTGCAGCGAGGTCGAGGGAGCGTAACATTTCATTCACATCCTCATATCCATCTATGCTGATGTCAAATCCCGCATCGCGCATGGCGCGATAGTCATCGATTTTGTGCTCAGGGCTGTATGCGCCTGTGAAGCCTATGACAGGTATTTCGGCGTGTAATGCAATCGGTGCCAGCCATAGCGTAAAAAAGAGAAAGGCGTGTTTCATATCAGAATTATCATGGAGACAAGGCTATTGCTTGCCGGCTCGTCGCGCTTTGTGCAGTTGCCATTTGTACATCACTTTGTAAAAGATGAATTTGAGCCACGAACCATAGCCGAAATATCGGGCAAGGGCGTACATTATCTTGTTTTGTTGTAGTAAAACATTGAAATTGCGTAATTTATAGTTTAAACATGAATTCTTTTTGTCTCCAGCTCCAAGAGTGTTGCTTTCGTGCTGGCGGTAGAGCATAAGCGGTTCGTGGATAATGCCGAACGCGCCGCCTGCCTTCATCGTTTTCATTACAAGCCATGCATCGTGCATGAATGCGCAGGGAGGGTAGGGGAAGGCAATGTGCTTTGCGGCAGTGTTAATCATAATGGTGCAGCCTGTGGCAAGGGAACACACTCCGAGGTATTTGAAGTTGGTTGCAAGCAGATTTGGCAGTCTTCTCGACATCTGCCAATACGACGGCGCGATTGTTTGCAGATTTTTGTCTACGACCCTCAGGTCAGAGCACGTTAGGACAGGGCGGTTTTTGTGGTCTGCTTCAGTTTCCTGCATCTTGTGCAGGGTGGTTTCCACCTTATGTGGCAGCCACACGTCGTCTTGGTCGCAAAACATATAGTAATCGGCTTCCGCCCCGGCAAGCAGGTCCATGAAGTTGCGCAATGCGCCTTTACCTTCGCTGTTTTGATGGAAAACGATATTGTCGTATTGCTTGGAAAACTCCCTTATAATGCCTGTTGTGCCGTCGGTAGAGCCATCGTCTGCGATATATAAAGTCCAATCAGTGTAAGTCTGATTGTAGAGTGACAGCAACTGCTCGCGGAGGTATTTCTCGCCGTTGTAAGTTGCCAGGAGTATGGCTATTCTCTGGGGGCCATGTTGCATAATTTATAGGTAAAGAATCTTGTTGACAAAATTGTAAGCTACAAAAAGAAGGCAAGCTGTTGCTATTACGCAGGTTTTGCCTATCCATCGAGGATGCAATGTATAAATTATCAGAGGATAAAGTATGACTTCCACGATGCAGATCATCTCGCTCACCCGGAACGCCAGGACAGGCACGTTGGCAAGGAGGCAAAAGGCGCAGATGCCGAGGATTTCAATCTTTATGAGCAGGTAGATGTATGTATTGTGCTTGGCAATGACCCTGCTTTTCCAGATAAAGAAATATAAGAGGGCGATGCGTGCCAGTTGCACAATGCTAAAAGGCGAAGCCACCATCGATTCGCCTTGTAAGGTCAACTTTTCGTAGAGAAGTAACTTTTCTTCTAAATAGGGAATGGGAATAACTACGGTGAGACTTATCTTCATCACAAACAGCACGATACAGACGGGAATGAGGCTACTCCAAAATATGAGCCATTTGCCTTTCAGTTCCTTGCCCGTTAAGGCGAAGAAGAAGAGGTAAACAATCGAGGAGTAGTGGAACGACACCGCGCCGAGCAGCGTGAGCAGGAATTTGCCAATTTTTCTTTGCAAAAGGAAAGGCAGGGCTAATAAAAAGAAACCTGCCGCCACCGATACGCGTATCTGCGTCATGCAGTGCAGGATAAAATACTGCGAAAAGTAGATGAGCAGCGAGGAGAGCCACAGATTCGTTAAGTTTTTTACGGAATAGATCACCAGCGTCATGCACAGGGCGGCATAGATGACAAATACATATAAATAATTGTCTATCGTGAAGCGGATAAGGTTCGCTATCAGGATAAAGGTGAACTCTGTGGTGATGTCGAAAGAATAGTAGAAACGCACATAGTTGTCGTAGTCCTTATCCACGTCGTCGGGGCGGAAGCCCGCCACAAGTGCCATCACGGCCGCCGTGCCGATAAACAGCCACAGGCGGTCGCGTTCCGAGATATAGTCTTCAAAGAAGGCCATAAACATCAGCAGCACCAATAATATGAGGAGGATGTAGAGCATTAATTATACAAACGATTTATAATGCTTCATCACCAACCGAATGGTCACAATGATAAAAGCCAGGAACGCCATTGCCAATGAGTTGAACATGCGCTTCGGGCCTGCAGGCTTGATGGGTACCGTGGCGTTTTGGATAACGGTGAACGAGGGCGTGCGCTCTTGCAGTTTCGACTCAGAGTATTGCAGCTGCTGGCGCACCACGTTGTAGGCGCTGTAAGCGGCTTGCAGCTCGTTTTCGTAGGTCTCCTCTTCCGATTTGTAGGATTGGAGTATAAGGTCGCGGTGCGTGTCCACGTATTCCGCGTAAGCCGTTTTCGCCGAGTCGTATTTTGCTTTCAGCTGTTCGCTCAGGGCAGTATAATGGCGCACGTCGCCGCGTGCCTTTTCGGTGCGGTAGTCGATGATAAACTGTTGCAGCTTCACCTTCACCGAGTCGGCCAACTGCGCCGCCACAAGCGGGTCGCGGGCGGTGGTGGTGATGCTGATCACGTCGGTCTTCTTGTCCACGCGGCAATTGATGCAGCTCGAGATGCCTTTCACTACCTCCGTCTCAGTCTTGTTGAGCTGGAAGGGATTGATTTTATAGCCCTTGCCCGTGTTGAGCGGTTCCGGCTTCTTAATGAGGTTTTTTGCCCAATTGTAAAGCCTTTCCCACCACGCCACGGGCTGCACCTTTGTGATATATTCCACAAATGGCCCTTTGAAATCGCCGTCCTTGGTTTCCACCTCTACGTAGAAGAGCGGCACGATGAAGTCTGTGCTTTCCATGAGGTCGGGGTAGAACTCGGGTACGATGGCATCGCTGGTCGCCATGTCGCCGAGTTTCACACCGAAGCTCGAGGCAATGCTGCTCAGGCCGCCGCCGATGTTGGGCGAGGTCGATTCCGGCGCGAGTTTTACTGTGGCGGAGTAGTAGCGCGGCAGGCACACCAAGAACAGGTAGGTGCCGAGGCACGTGGCAACGACGGGCAGGATAAACTTCTTCTTGTACTGCCACATTATTTTGGCGATGATGTCGAGGCGTATCTCGTCTTTAAAGAGCGAGGATATGGAAGATTTCTTTTCGTCCATGTGTATATATAATTATTGTGTGTCTAAGAAATATCGGCAATATCATCAGTTGATACCCGCCATGCTCTTTATTTTACTGAGGATAAAGTTTCGCTCCTTGTTTTCCAAGCCTAAGCCGACAATGCAGCCGGCAGTCCAGAGGGCGGCTAACAGGCTGTTTGCAAAATGCAGCCATAGCTTATCCGGCAGTATATAGTGATGGGTGAGACAGGGGAGGGTGAGCGCTGCCAATAGCACAGTTATTCCACGCGCCATTGATTTGACAAAGTATTCGCTGCGCGGAAGTGCATACAGATTGTGGCAAAGAAACACGCGCACGCATTGGGTGGCAAATACCACGCAGAGGTGAACCACGAATACCGCTTCCGGTCCGAAGCCCAGGCGGGCGATGAGGCATGCCAGCGGAAGAGCCGAGAGCAGCATGCCGCCCTCAATGCTGTAATATAGTTTCACGCGCCCCGTTGCCGCCGCGCCCACCATGAGCGGATTTGCGAAAGCGTCAACCAGGGAAACGCATACCAGAAGGCGGGTAAAGGCTACGGCGTATGGCGGAACGTTGGTCAGCCAGATGCTTAGCAGCGACGGCGTCTCAATTAAGATAGGTACTGCCAGGATTAGAAGCAGGCAGAACGATAGGCGTGACGATCTGGACACAAGGTCCACCATGTTTTTGATGTCCCCTTGCGCATAGGATTTAGTGATTTGTGGGTACACGGCAGTTTGAAAGCTCGACACAAAAGCCGTAATGGCCGACTGCACCGACACCGCAACGCCGCGCCCGGCGTTCACCACAGGACCGCCTATAAAGTTCAGCAGCAGATTGATGCCCTGCGTGTTGCATACAAGTGCCGTATTCGTAAGGCTATTCCACCCCACAAAACTGAAGATTTGCCGAAAGACCTCCTTGCCGGTATGCCAAACGAATTTCATGTTTCTGAAATTGCGTCGGCAATAATATATATATAAGGAGCGTGCCACAAGATTTTCCACCAGCAGCATCACGGCGTAGGCTTGCAGCTTGTCGCCCCAGTCGCAATAGGGCAGGGCGAGCACGATGCCGAGTTTGCAGAGCGTGTCGAAAATGTTGATGAAGGCAAACGCCGTCATGCGTTCGTAGGCGATGATTGCGGCGTTGAAAGGCACGTTGAACACGAGAATCATTGCCGAAAACAGTGAACTGTGGAACACCCACAGCGCACTCTCGAACCTTTCGGGCGGAATGTTCATATAATGGTGCATGTACCACAGCCCGGCTGTTTCGCCAAGCAGCAGCACCAGCAGTGCCAGCCCGCCGTGTATCATGATGCAGGCGGAATAAATTTTATTAAGATATTCCTTGTCGCCCTTGCCCAGAGCCACCGTGATGAACCGCTGCGAACTGGTGGTCATGGCGTTGTTGAGAAACATCATTACGACTACGAGCCCTGCCACCACGTCGTACACGCCGTAGTCCACCACCCCCAGCACGCGGATTATCACGCGCGAGATGTAGAAGAACACGGCCATTTGGAAGAGCATGCGAAAGTAGAGCACCATCGTGTTCTTCGCCAGCCGCCTGTTGTCTACCGCCGAAGTCATGCGCCGCCTATTTCAGTACCGACACGATTACGCTGCCGAGCGTCACGAAGGTCATGCCGAGCGAGAGAATCTGGGTAATGGAGAGTTTCTGCTTTTCGCGTTTGCGCGGCACGAGGATTTCGCAGCCGGGTTCTATGTCTTTGGCACTCTTCACGCGCGTCACCGTGCCGTTCATGTGAATGGCAAACACGCGGTCCTTCTTCGCTTTCAGGCTGAAGCCGCCCGACTGGTTGATGTAGTATTTCAGCTTTTCGCTCTTCTTGAAGCCCACCGTGTTGGGATACATCACCTCGCCCTGCACGCTCACCGTGTTGTTGAAGAGCGGCACGATGAGGCGGTCGCCTTCTTGCACCACGAGGTCCCATTCGCTCCCCGGGTTGGCTATTGCCTTGTCGAGATAGATGCCCACGAAGCGTATGTCGCTCATCTCGAGCTTGTCGATGTCGAGCGAGTCGCCTTGTGTCGACATGCGCAGCAGCTGCCTTTGGCGTATCTTCTCAGCCTCGGTGAGTTTGCGCTCGAGGCGCGCGCCTTTAGCGTAGCCTTCGGGGAGCACGCCGCCGCACATCTGTATGATTTCCGAGAGGCGCATGCCTTTCTTCGTAATCGTGTAGGTTCCGGGGAAAGCCACCTCGCCTTGCACCATCACATGCTGCTGCTCGATATAGTCGGGCGAGCGGCGCACGTACACTTCGTCGAACGGCTCTAAGACAAACTCTTTCTCCCCGTCGATGGTGAAGCCGTCCTTGATTTTGAAACTGAACATCTCCGCCACGTTGTTGCTCGAGGTCACGGCCGATTTGTCGCGCTGGCGGCGCGCCACGTCCACTTTCACGAGTGAGGCGGCGTCTTTCAAGCCGCCCGCTTGCAGTATGAGGTCTTCCACCGACATGTTTTCGGCAAAGTCGTACGTGCCGGGATAGATCACCTCGCCCTCAATCGTGAGCGTGCGCTCCTCTTGAGCGGCGGTGCGGTCGGGCACGAAGAGTTCGTCCTCGTTTTGCAGCGCTACGTCGGGCTGCGTGTGGTCCATGATGGCGCGGGGATTGATGCTAAGCACTTCCAGAGAGCGGTCGGCCTTGCGGCGGCGCAGTATGGCGTGCTCCGCATAAGCATTTTCAGCACGGTGGTGATGTTGCTGCCAAATTGATATTTGCCCGGGCGCATCACGGCTCCCTTTGCCTCCACCATATTCGTGTAGCGGTTGAGCGTGGAGTCCACCGCCACGGAGTCGCCGTCGCACATGTGGAAATCGGCGCGGCTGTATTCGTCGAGCGAGTATACCGAGAAGCGTCCGCCCTTCTTGCGTACAACGTGCACCACGTCCTCATAGGCATCACCGGCAAAGCCGCCCGCATATTTGAGCAGGGTGGCAAGACTCTCGTTCGACTTCATTTCGTACACCATCGGGCGTTTCACCTTGCCTGTGATGTCTACGAGGCAGTCGTAAGCGTCCACCGCGATCACGTCGTCGGAGGCGAGCGTCACGTTGCCTTTCAGGTTGCCGTTGAGGATATAGTCATATATGTCTACCGTTGAAATCAGCCTGCCGCCGCGATACACCTTGATGTTGCGCAGCGTGCCGATGTCGTTCGTGCCGCCTGCCATGTAGAGCGCGTGGAACACGGTGGCGAATGCCGAGAGCGTGTAGGTGCCGGGGTTTTTCACTTCGCCCATCACGTTCACGCTAATCGTCTTCGTCTGCCCCACTGTGAGCTGAATGTTCGAGCCCGCGTAGTGGCGCCCCATCACGCCCTTCACCCTCTGGTTGGCTTGTGCTACGGTCAGTCCGTTCACGTTCACCGGGCCGCACCCGTCAATCGTGATGGTGCCTTCGGGCGAAACGGTGGCCGAGGCGATAGTTCTGCGGGATGGCCACGTTCATGTCGCTTTCAAACGTGAGGTATTTGTTGTTGAAGATATTGCGGCCGAACACCTCCTTCTTTTTCGTCTTCTTTTTATCCTTACCATATCCCTGCTCGTCGGGGAACATCATGTCGAGCGAGTCGGGCAGCACAAAGTCGAAGGCATCAGCGAAGTCGTCCATTTCTTCCTCCTCGTAGCGTTTGCGCTGAAATTCGTTCATATCGTCTTTATTCACGCGCTTTTTATTGCCTGCCGTTTGCCGCTGCTGGAAATTCTTATTCTTGTCAGCCTTGTCGTCGCGCTTTGTCTGCCCGTTGTTCTTTCGCATGCGGTCTATGGTCCTCGATCCGTTTATGTCGCGTGCGCCCACTATATTGTTCTGATTTTTCTGCTGCCTTTCATACTGGTTGCGCAGGCGCCGGATGTCGTCGACGCTCACTCCGCGCTCAATGAGTTTCTTGAATATCTCTTCGCGGGGCGTGCCCTTATCGTTTTCCTTGAAGTTCAGCACTTGTTGTGTCATTCGTATGATGTTAGATTTATTCATTCCTGTTATATATATAAATATTGTGTATGCCGCGTTGTCGATTTCGCTGGCCGACTGTATTTCTGCCCTTTTGATAAACGCAAAAAGCGGCGCGTTATTGTCCGAAAAAACAGCCAAAAGGTCATTTGCAGCGCACAAAGTTACAAAAATAAAAATTTATAAAGCATTGCAATTGCCATGAGGAGGGAGCGAATCTGTTTATAACAAACCCTTAATTACTCGTTTCCCTTCTTTTTTTTTGACTTATGCCATTTCCTGAAATGAATCAAGCCCTTCCAAACGGCGTGAAGCTTTGCGGCCTTTCCATGCTCGAAAAAGATGATTTTAAGAACAAGCTTGGTGATTTCTGTATTAGGCTTTCCTTTTTTATCTTTTTCCTTTACTATTAGCATATTGCGTGTCATAAAGTAATATCTGTTTGCAGGATGGTTTGTTGCATGCACAACGATGCCGAAGATTTTCATACACTTCATTTTTCCTAATTCGTGCAATATAGATATCTTATTGACTCTGATAATTTTATAACCCGCATTGCCGGCACGGTAGCAGAAATCATAATCTACATAATCTATAAAGAGTTCATTGTCAAAGCCGCC
>SFPF01000035.1 GCA_004552155.1 Bacteroidales bacterium | reverse complement strand
GGCGAAACTGGAAAAGCAATACCTTAAGATCCGCCGCCGCGTCAACAACGACAAGTCGCTCCGACTGACGGAAATTGCCGCCGAGGAATTTAAATTCGTGTGGGTGCCCAATGATGAGCGCACGCATAACTCCTATCTGGGAGAAATGCCGGAGAAGGCTTCTAAGAAAAAGAAGAAAAAAGCAGATGTGCCTGATGGAAGGCCGTCTGACAATATGAATAAGCCCAACAGAGGAAGAGGTGGAAAACGCTAATACTTTGCATTTTAGAGTTGCCGGGTTAAAGTTTTCGGTAAGTTCGGACGCATCGGTTCCCGAACTGCAGAAACTGATGCCTTCTTACCGCCTTTTCTTTGAAAAAGACGCGACAGACGATGCGCCTTTGTTTGAACTCTTCGTGCATATAGCAGGCGAGTGCGATGTGCCTGCACCTGCCGAAGGCCGGCTGCTGCACACGTTCGACGAACCTGATATCATTCAGGAATTTTACGCCGAACCGCAGGGCGGACACGGCATTCGCATCTACACCCACCCGCACTCGCTGGCGGCTATCCTGCATGCCTCGGAAGACTGGCGGCAGGCACGCGCCGAAATATTCGGCGGCAAGGATACGCAAAGTTATGCCTTGGGCAATGTTGTCATGATGCTCTATGCCCTTACAGCACTCGAAGCCAACGCTTTGCTGCTCCACGCATCTGTGGTAGAGCACAGCGGGAAGGGCTACATATTCCAAGGAAAGAGCGGCACGGGCAAAAGCACGCACTCGCGCCTTTGGCTGAAATTTATCCCCGACACGGCATTGCTCAACGACGACAACCCCGTGGTGCGCCTCATGCACGACGGCACGGTGCGCGTGTTCGGCACGCCGTGGAGCGGCAAGACGCCTTGCTACATCAACCGCAGTGTGCCCGTGGGTGCATTCGTGCGCCTGTTTCAAGCACCCGAGAATAAAATAGAACGGATGCAACCGCCTTTGAGCGGAGCATCTATTATCGGTTCTGCTTCCGGGATGCGCTGGGATACAGATTTTTATACCCGTATGTTGCAGTTGTCGTTCGGCATTGCCAAGCAGACGGGTATCTTCACCCTGCACTGTTTGCCCGACGAAGAAGCAGCGCGGATTTGCCATGCTGCGGTGACACGATAAGTATAAAAACAATGCCGATAAAGACCCTCCCCAATCACATTTTCGTAGGCGAAATCAAGCGCGCCATTGATGCCGGACAGACCGCCACGTTTCGCGTCAAGGGTTACAGCATGCGCCCGTATCTTGAGCACTTGCGCGATAAGGTGGTGCTTGCCCCCTTCGCTCCAGAAGCCTTGAAACCCGGCGATGTGATACTGGCAGAGGTGTCGGAACGCGTTTACGTGCTGCATCGCCTCGTGCGCCGCGAGGGCGATTGCCTCACGCTCAAAGGCGACGGCAACGCCTTCGGCACGGAGCACTGCCGCGTGCAGAATGTGGTGGGCATCGCGACGGGCTTCATGCGCAAGGGGCGCGAAGAAGTGGAGCCGCTCACTACACTCAAGTGGCGCGTCTACTCTTATCTCTGGATGCACCTCGACCCCATGCGCCGCTATCTGCTGGCGCTGCACCGCCGCGTGTGGCTCAAACTCTTTCCCGTGCGGCATTTGCCGGAGGAGTAGGGGATATATGACTTTACATGTAGGTTGAATTTGTTGTTGATTTTGACAAAAACCATAAAAACCGCTTGCCCCGTTTGAAGCCCGAGGGCACGCCGCCAGTCTTAACGCCGAGCCTGTGAGCCTAAACGGCTCACGCTCGCCCTTAATCCCTGCGGCTGCGGTCGGTTCCCGCCCGCTTCAAACGCAGCAAGCAAAAAACAGAAAAAAGTGGATGTCTACTTTTTTCATAAACCATGAGGACGAAATGCTTTACTTTTTTCTGTTTTTTGCTTGTCCTGTGTGGGCGGTCGGAAACCGACCGCAGCCTTAGCAGATTAAGCAACAGACAAAAGTCGGCAGACTTTTAGGCTGAGGCTTAATCGGATAAGGCGAGCCGTTAGGCCCACACAGGACAAGCGGTTTTGATTGTTTTTGTCTCATTCAACCAACTGATATAACCCGTTTAATATAATTCGCAACAACCAATTAGAAACCTATAAATATGAATATTAAGAAAGGATTTGAGCTGCGCGACGTTTGCGGCGAAAAGGTGATCATTGCCTCCGGGCTTGAAAACCTTGATTTCACCAAACTTATCAGCGTGAACGAAACAGGCGCAGATATATGGAACCTGCTGCTTGAAGGCGCAACGAACGAAGAAGATTTGATAGCAAAATTCCTCGACCTCTACGAGGGCGACGAGGCGCAGATGCGCCGCGAAGTGTCGGCCTTCCTCAAAGAACTTGCTGAAATCGGCGTATTGGAATAATCTTATACTTAAATAAATATATGAAAGAGTTAGAACTCAAATACGGCTGCAATCCCAATCAGAAACCGGCGCGTATTTTTATTGAGAACGGCGAATTGCCCATCGAAGTGCTCGGCGGTCGTCCGGGTTACATCAACTTCCTCGATGCCCTCAACGGCTGGCAACTTGTGAGCGAACTGAAAGCTGCCACAGGCCTGCCCGCCGCCACATCGTTCAAGCACGTGTCGCCCGCCGGCGCGGCAGTAGGGCTGCCCATGAGCGAAACGCTGCGCAAAATATACTTTGTGGACGACCTCACAGAACCGCTCACGCCCATCGCCACGGCTTACGCCCGCGCTCGCGGCGCAGACCGCATGTCGTCGTACGGCGATTTCATCGCCCTTTCCGATACCTGCGACCTTGCCACGGCACTGCTCATCAAGCGCGAAGTGAGCGACGGCGTGATTGCCCCCGACTTTACGGAAGAAGCCCTCGAAGTGCTCCGCGCCAAGCGCAAGGGCACGTATTGTATCCTTAAAATCGACCCCGCTTACCGCCCCGAATCTTTGGAGCGCAAGCAGGTGTTCGGCATTACCTTCGAGCAGGGACGCAACAACATCGACCTTACCTCCGATGCCCTCTTTGAAAACATTCCCACCGACAACAAGACCTTCACGCCCGAGGCTATCCGCGACCTGCGCATTGCCCTCATCACGCTGAAATATACGCAGAGCAACTCCGTGTGCTACGCCAAGGACGGACAAGCCATCGGCATCGGCGCGGGACAGCAGAGTCGCATTCACTGCACGCGCCTTGCCGGCAACAAGGCCGACATCTGGTGGCTGCGCCAGCACCCGAAGGTGATGAACCTGCCTTGGG
Organism: Bacteroidales bacterium; assembly: GCA_004552155.1. Taxonomy (GTDB): domain Bacteria; phylum Bacteroidota; class Bacteroidia; order Bacteroidales; family Bacteroidaceae; genus Alloprevotella. The sequence continues at coordinate 21,213 of SFPF01000035.1, read as the reverse complement.
TGGAGAAGATACGCCGCGCCGATCGCGACAACACCATCGACATCTATATTTCCGACGACTACGAAGACGTTTTGGCAGAAGGAGCTTGGCAGCAGTTCTTCACCGAACGCCCCGAACCGCTTACGCGCGAGGAAAAGAAAGAATGGATTGCCAAGAACACGGGCGTTGCGCTCGGCTCGGACGCTTTCTTCCCCTTCGGCGACAATATCGAGCGGGCGCATAAGAGCGGCGTGGCCTACGTGGCTCAGGCCGGCGGCAGCGTGCGCGACGACCATGTTATCGAAACCTGCAATAAGTACGGCATTGCCATGGCCTTCACCGGCGTGCGCCTGTTCCACCATTAATCAGAAAGACTATGAGAAAAGCAGGCGACGAAGAAATAACGCAGGCCATCATGGGCGGCATCGCCTTTCGCGGCGCGAAACTCCGTGCACCCGCTGAAAAGGAAGGCAAGGTGAAGACCAAGGCCAAGAAGAAAAAGTATATCACCGGCGCACACGGCTCCGGCTCGGCGAAGATGAAAGCCGAAATACGCCGCCGCCGCGCCAATAGACATAAGAAATAATCGGGCAACTCGTTTACTTGTCTATTGAACAATTAATATGATTAAGGTATTAACTGCCTGGAAGGCAGTACGGAGCGAAGCGACGGTAACCGGGGACGAAGTCCTCGGGGAAGACTATAGCAATGATTCTGCCTGGAAGGCAGTACGCCTGTGGAAATGTAAATAAGTGCATGTCCTTTGGCGTAGTGCCTTCCAGGCACATCGTCCTCGCTTCGTCTGTCCGAGGACTTCGTCCCCGGTTATCAAAAAGCTACGCTTTTGTAGTGCCTTCCAGGCACTTAATACCTAATTCAATCACATCGTTTGTATAATTAACACATGATAAAATTGTTCCTCATTGTGCTCGGCATCGTTGCCGTCTGCGTGGCATTGCTTTCGGTGCGCCTGTTTGTGGGGCGCGAGTTCGTGCATACCCATGTGGAGGGCAACAAGGAGCTGCACCGGCGCGGCATAAAATGCGCCCGCGCCATGGACGCCGAGATGCGGGGTAAGGGAATAAAAAAGAATCACAACTAACCCAATAGAACAAAATGAAAAAGTTTATGCGTATGGCCACGGGCTTGTGCCTCGTCGCAACAATGGCCATGGTATCTTGCAAGAAAGGCGATAATCCCGCCGACAAGGTGAAAGGCGGTTCGGGTCTGCCCAAGGCAGAGGCCGCTGCAAAGGGCAGCGAGATTGCTTTCGTTGAAGTGGACAGCCTTGCCACGGCATACCAGTTCTGCATCGACGGACAGAAAGAACTTGAAGCCAAGCACAACAACTTCCGCCAGCAACTTGCAGCAAAGGAGCGTGCCTTGCAGACTGCCGCCGAGCAATTCCAAAAGAAGTATCAGTCGGGCGGTTTCACCAATGAGGCAGACTTCAATAAGGCGCAAGGAGCCCTGCAAAATCAGCAACTCCAACTGCAAAAGTTCCAGGAACAACTTGAAACGCAAATGGCAGAGGCAACCAATGCCTATCAGCAAACCCTGCGCGACAGCCTCAACAATTTCTTGAAAGAGTACAACAAAGACCGCCGCTACAAAATGATTCTCTCGAAGAGCGGCGACAATATGCTCTATGCTGACAAGAGCCTCGACATTACCGATGAAGTAATCAACGGTTTGAACAAGCGATACAAGAAGAAATAACTTTCAACACTGAAAAACAAATAAATGGGATGCACCTCGCGGGGCGCATCCCATTTCCTTTTGTATTATTCTATAAATCCAGTTTAGAGGTCGTAGGTGATACCCACGCCGAACACCTTGTTCGTGCGGCTGTAAACGTCGACGCCGTGCAGGCCCGTGCCGTTGTAGTTTTCGGAAGCCTTGGTGTAGTCCTTATAGGTCGTCCAGAAGTAAGCGGCGTTGGCGGTCCATTTCTTCGTAATCTTAACTTTCAAGCCGAAGCCGAGTGAGTAAGAGTCGCAACTGAAACTCAGGTCGCTCTGGAAAGTATCGCTCAAGCCGTAGTCCGTGTTTTGGAAACCGCCGCTAAGCGTGAGGCGATCCACGACGTCGACTTCCGTACCCACGGTAATTTCGTGCGTGTTGTGGGTGAGGGTTTTCTGCTTGCCGCCGCTCATGCCGGCTTTCTTGTCGAAGTAGCAATTCCAACCAGCCATGAGGCGCCATTTAGGTAGCACCTGATACTGTGCGCCGATGGCGAGAATGCCGGGAATATCGTTGGGCGTGTTCACGCCGTGGGCAAACGACTCAACGCCCGTGGTGTTCACCGTAGTCTTGTTTTCGATGTTCATATTCGTTTGGAATTCATAGCGTGCACCGATGTTGAGGTTGCCAACGCGGTAGTCCAAGCCGATAATCGGCGCAATGCCCCAACCCTTTTGGTCGCAGTCGAGCGCTATATCGGCAGTTTTTTGAGAAAGACCGGTCATGGTTTGAGCACCTGCTTGTGCTTTCTCGGCACCTGCGGCATATTGTGCGGCCATTGCCTGATATTGTGCTTTCAAGGTTGCGTCTGCGGTAGCATCTGCGAGCATTGTATATTGTTGTGCAGCGTTTGTGGCTTGCTCTGCCTTTGTGGCCAGTTCGGCAGATTGGTTCGAAAAATACGGGCTAAGCGTAACCATATTGCCGCCCACGCGTGCGCTGATGTTTTTCAGATAACCTTCGTAGTGGTTGCTGGCAAAGTTCATGCGTGCGCCGAGGTGCATGGACAGACCGTGCTTGGCTGCGCCCTTGTTTTCAAAGAATTTATAGGTGACGCCGACCTGCACGCCATAAATATATTGGCGGCCGTTCATATACATTTCTGCGGAATAGGCATCGGCGGGAATGCCGGCAGCAGAAAGCATATTGGGGATTACCGAAACAGGAGCCTCAAACATAGGCAGGCCTTCGTTGAACGTGGCCTTGCCGCCGCCACCCGTGATGCCGAAGTGCATCGAGGCAGTAAACTTGCCTTTCTGATAAGCCACGTCGAGCGAGGGAATGAACGGCGCGGAAGCCTCGCCCTTAAAGGTCTTCGTGGGGTTGCCGAACTGGTTTACGTTCTGTGCAAAGGGGGCAAAGGTAGAAGTGATCTTGCGGGTTTGCGCGGCATTCTGCCAGTTGAACATGAAGTGCCAGCCCTCGCCAATCCATGCCAAGCCGGCAGGGTTGCTGTACGCGCCGTCGAGCTCGAAGGTAGCGAGGCGTGCGGGGTTGCGCAGGTAGGAAGCATTCTGGTTCGTGTTTGTGAGGTAGCCGCCGGCATAAGATGATGCCGATACGGCGAAAGCTGCTACCGCAGCAAGGAAAAGTTTTCTCATTTTTCTTTTGAATTGGTAAAATCGGCTGCAAATTTACGACTTTTAAGCACAAAAATCAAGTAAATGTGCAATAAATATGCCCCTTGCTTATATGACAAGGGGCATTTGCAGGTTTTTCCCATTATTTAATTAGGGTTTTCTATTGTTTATCGTTCTGCCAATCCTTAGTTTTTTCTTTCAACGCCATAATGAGTTCTTTCGTCTCGGAGCAATCGGCAATGTCGCGAAAGTACTCAAAGGTTTCTTCGGGATGGGTATGCAGTGCCATGTAGAGGTAATAAGAAAAAATTTCTTTGTCCTTTACAAACTCGAAAACGGCACGGGCTATGCCGGGCGTGGACGAAATGGTGATATAGTCTGGATGTGTGATACAACGGTGCCACAGCAGGAAGGCTTCATCATAGATTTTATTTTCTGCAAGAAACCATATTGTCATGCTGAAGAGTTCGGAGTTGGCCGGCATGAGGTCGTGCACGCGGTCGAGCAGTGCCACGCCGAAATCGGTATTTTGGCGAATGTCTAATTGCTCGAGCGTATGTTTGAGCTGCTGCAAGTTGCTTGCGTCGAACGAGGATATGGCAAGCACGCACTGCTTGGCATTGTCGGCATCGCCGAGGAAGCAATACGCGCAGCCGAGCATGATGAGCAGCGTCACGCGGTCGGGGCTGTCGAAGGGCCGCTTCTCCTGATTGGGCGAAATCGAGCAAAGCCTGCGCGAAGGGCAGCGCCACGTAAAGGTCCTCGGGATGCTGCTTGTTGTATTTTTTTGCCTCAACGAAGATGGCATCGTTCAGTCTCTGGCTACACAGCAGACTGATTATGCGCTGGCGAATGGCCAAATCAGATTTCGGATTGATAGCTAAGGAATAGTCGGCGCACTCGCGCATCTCCTGAAAATTGCCCTGCATCTGCCGAATATTTGCCATTTGCTCCCACGAGCGCTGATTATAGGGGTCAAGGTCAATGAGTTTGTTGGACACCTCTACTGCTTTGTCGTAATCGTGGTTTTGGAAATGACACTCTGCCATAAGTTCCAGCGCGTGCGGTTTTTCGGGATGTCCGTCTGGAATGTCTTTAAGGAAATAGTTGGCTTCGTTGTACAGGCCGTAATCGATAAGGATTTCTGCAATATCCACAATCATTTCGATACGATTGGGCAGGGACTCGTCATTTATTATTCTCTCCACCAAAAAGAAAGCACGGTCCCAACTGCCGTCGGCAATGTACTCCTCGATGCGAAACAGCCTGGCATCGGCGCACTCTTGGTCGGAAAGATTGTCGATTATGGCGCGCGCTTCGTTCCAACGCCCCTCGCTTTTGAGGCGGTAGGCCTTGGTGATCCAAACGTCCTCGTTGTCGGGATATTGTGCCAGCGCGAAGCCAAGGCATTGGTCGGCATCGGTGTAACGCTCGTTCTTTATGTAATAGTCGATGATGTCGAGCAGGTCGTTCGCCTCGAAATATTCGTTGAGCGATATCTTGCTCAGGCTTTGCTCGTAGCGCGAGAGCGTTTCGTTGAAATTTTGTTCCATAAGATTAGGGGTGAGGGTGGGGCGCGGAGAGACGCCGGTAGAAAACAAAAGCCCATTTCTCGGCAGGAGTTAATTGGTTTGCCGGAAATGGGCTTTTATGAGTGTGTGCCTTAAATATATTTATTTCTTAGCCCAACTGTCTTTCAGTCCGACGGTGCGGTTGAACACAAGCTTTTCGGGCGTGGAATGCTTGTCGTAGGTGAAATAGCCGATGCGCTGGAATTGCAGGTAGCGCGTGGCAGTCTGCTCGGCAACGTACTTCTCAACGTAGCAGTTGGGCAACACGGTGAGCGAGTCGGGGTTGAGCAGTTCGCGGAAGTCGCGCTCGTCGGCCGAGGGGTTTTCCACGTTGAAGAGGCGGTCGTAGAGCCTTACCTCTGCGGGCAGACAGTGGGCCGCGCTCACCTCGAGGCCGCTGCGACTCTCGGGGTCGTATTCGCAATAGATTTCCTCGATGGTGCCGTCGGCGGCTTTCTTGCAACCCGTGCATTTCACGATGTAGGCGTTTTTGAGGCGCACTTCCTTGCCGGGTACCATGCGGAAGAACTTCTTGGGCGCGTCTTCCATAAAGTCTTCGCGCTCTATCCACAGCTCGCGGCTGAAAGTAATGGTGTGCGTGCCGTCGGCTTCGTTTTCGGGGTTGTTCACTGCCTCCATTTCCTCGGTCTGCCCTTCGGGATAGTTGGTCACGATGAGTTTCACGGGGTTGAGCACGGCGGAAACGCGGAGCGAGCGGGCGTTGAGATCTTCGCGGGCGGCGGCTTCGAGCATGGCGTAGTCGTTGAGCGCGTCGAACTTAGTGTAGCCTATCATATCTACAAACTTGCGCACAGCCTCGGGCGAGTAACCGCGGCGGCGCAGGCCGCAGACTGTCGGCATGCGGGGGTCGTCCCAACCATCAACCAAGCCTTCCTTCACCAAGGCGAGCAACTTGCGCTTGCTCATCACCGTGTAAGTGAGGTTTAGGCGGTTGAACTCGTACTGGCGCGGGCGGTGGTCTTCGAGGTCGTTGCCTTCTTTCAGTTCGTCGATAAAGTAATCGTAGAGCGGGCGGTGGGGTACAAACTCGAGCGTGCAGATGGAGTGGGTCACGCCTTCGAAGTAGTCGCTCTGTCCATGCGCGAAGTCGTACATGGGATAGGCTTTCCACTTCGTGCCGGTGCGGTGGTGCTCCTTATTGATGATGCGGTAGATGATGGGGTCGCGGAAGTGCATGTTGGGGTTGGCCATGTCGATCTTAGCGCGGAGCACCATAGAGCCTTCGGGCAGTTCGCCACTGTTCATCTTCTCAAACAGGGCGAGGCTTTCCTCGATGGGGCGGTTGCGGAAGGGGCTTTCGGTGCCGGCCTGCGTGGGCGTGCCTTTCTGCTGGGCTATTTCCTCGCTGGTCTGCTCGTCGACGTATGCCTTGCCCTCTTTGATGAGCCGCACGGCAAAGTCCCAGAGTTGCTGGAAATAGTCGGAGGCATAATATATATTGCCCCACTTGAAGCCGAGCCATTCGATGTCTTCCTTAATCGAGTCGACGTATTCAGTGTCTTCCTTCTGGGGGTTGGTGTCGTCGAAGCGCAGGTTGCACACGCCGCCGAACTTCTGCGCCACGCCGAAGTCCATGCAAATGGCCTTGGCATGACCGATGTGGAGATAGCCGTTCGGTTCGGGCGGGAAACGCGTCTGGAGACGGCCGTCATTCTTACCGTCGGTCAAGTCGCGCGCAACGATTTGCTCTATAAAGTTTAAGTAAGCCTTTTCTTTTGGTGCAACGTTTTCTGTCATAATATGTTAGATACTAATTTCCTGTAATTATTTTGACACGTGGTTTCGGACATTCTAGAAACGGGCAACTAATTATCTGCTATTAAAAGTAGGGGCGCATCGCATACGCCTGTCAAAAAATGAAGAGCAGCCGTTGCTTAGTTTGCCATTTCGGAGATAAACTTGATGCGCACGAGGCGGATTTCTTCTTCCGAATATTCATCGCCAAGTTCATCGATTGCGTCTTCAAGGTCGTCGGTTTCCGACTCTTTGAAGTACTGATAAATGTCCTCCACGTGGTCTTCGTCCATCACGTCGTTGATGAAATAATCGATGTTGATCTTTGTGCCGGAATAGACAATGGCTTCGATTTTGTCGAGCAGCTCGTCAAACTCCAAGCCCTTGGCAACGGCGATGTCGTCGAGCGCAACCTGACGGTCGATGCTGCTGATAATCGCCACCTTGTCTTTGGCCTTGTTGGCGACGGTGCGGATGCGGAGGTCTTCGGGGCGTTCGATTTCAAAGTCCTTGCAATGCTGCTTGATGAGTTTGCAGAACTCTGTGCCGTAGCGCTTGGCCTTGCCTGCGCCCACGCCGGGAATGTTTTGCAGTTCCTCAATCGTCTGCGGATAAATGGTGGCCATCGCTTCGAGCGAGGGGTCTTGGAAAATCACGTAGGGCGGCACGTCCAGTTCCTTAGAAAGACGCTTGCGCAGGTCTTTGAGCATTTGGAAGAGCGTGGGGTCGACCGCGCACGAAGCACCGTCTTGCGGCAGGCTGGCTTCTTCTTCGTCGAAATCGCGCTCCTCCACGATGGGGAAAGAAACGGGATTTTTCATAAAAGCACGGCCTTCGTCCGTTACGCTAAGCACGCCGAAGTCTTCAACGTCCTTGGCGATATAGCCGGCAATGACGGCCTGGCGGATAACGGCGTTCCAAGTGCGCTCGCTTTCGTCATCTCCAATGCCAAATACTTCAAGTTCGTCATGGTGATGGGCGCAAACCTCGTCGGTGGGCTTGCCCATCAGGATATCCTTAACATAGTCTTCGCGGAAGTGCTCCTTAATGGCGATAATCACTTCCAATACCTTATTTAATTGTGTTTTTGCTTCCACTTGTTTTTTGGGATTTATGCAGTTATCACAGTTTTCGCAATTATCCTGGAGATATTCCTCTCCGAAATAATGCAGCAACAGCTTGCGGCGGCAAACGGAGCTTTCGGCATAGGCGGCAGTTTCTTTAAGAAGCTGCTTGCCAATCTCCTGTTCTGCGAGCGGTTTGCCTTCCATGAACTTCTCAAGTTTCTGAAGGTCTTTGTAGGAATAGAAAGCGATGCATTGCCCTTCGCCGCCGTCGCGTCCGGCGCGACCCGTTTCCTGATAATAGCCTTCAAGGCTTTTGGGAATGTCGTAATGTATGACGAAGCGAACGTCGGGCTTGTCAATGCCCATGCCGAAGGCAATCGTGGCAACAATCACGTCGATGCGCTCCATGATGAAGTCATCCTGTGTCTGCGAACGCGTGGCTGGTTCCATGCCGGCGTGATAAGCTTCTGCCTTGATGTCGTTGGTGCGCAGAACTTCTGCAAGTTCTTCCACTTTCTTCCTGCTTAGGCAATAAATGATGCCGCTTTTGCCAGAGTGTTGCTTAATGAATTTAATTATGTCTCTGTTTATATTTTCTGTCTTAGGCCTCACCTCATAATATAGGTTGGGGCGGTTGAAAGAACTCTTGTACTCCACTGCGTCGGGAATGCCAAGGTTTTTCTTAATATCGGTCTTAACCTTTTCGGTGGCCGTTGCAGTGAGCGCAATGACAGGCGCGTTGCCAATTTCGTTGATGATGGGACGGATTTTCCGGTACTCAGGCCGAAAGTCATGCCCCCACTCAGAAATGCAGTGCGCCTCGTCGACGGCGTAAAAGGAGATTTTTATAGATTTGAGAAACGCCACGTTGTCTTCCTTCGTCAGCGATTCGGGGGCGACGTACGCCACACCGTCCTCTTGGCTCATGTGCCGCATCGCGTCCACCTGATTTTTCATCAGGGCGATGAGCGGAGAAATCACAATCGCCGTTCCCTCCATCAAAAGCGAGGGCAATTGGTAACACATCGACTTGCCGCCGCCCGTGGGCATAAGCACAAAAACATCTTTGCCGTCCAGCAGGCTGCGGATAACGGCTTCTTGATTGTTTTTGAAAGAGTCAAAGCCAAAATGGCGTTTGAGCGCTTTGTGTAAATCCAATTTTGCCTTCATGGGAGGTAGAAGAGTAAGGTATTCTTATAGGCTTCAGCTGCGGTGGTTACCGTTTGAGGCAAACGGTCTGCGATGTGTCCTGCTGCGTCTTCACGATATTAACGGGGCGTGGGCATCTGCGAAACCGGCAAGCGCAATTCAGCCAACTTTGACGCCATGCGTTCTGCTTCAGCGGGGCGGGACGAGTAGAGATTGGTAGTTTCGCCTGGGTCGGCAGCAAGGTCGTAGAGCTGCGGCGTGGCCAAATAGCCGGTCTCAATGTTGACGGTTGTGATTTTCGCCGCGCCGTTAGACGGCTCGATGTATTTCCACTGCCCGCTTTGCAGAGAGAGCGTGCGGTTAGCAGCCATTGTGGCAGCAAAGTCGCGGTCGTCTGTGTTGCGGCCGAGCCATGTGTCAAGGCTGTTGCGGCTATCGATGCCAGCGCCAAGAGGCACGGTCGTATTGATGAGGGCGGCAGCATCGGCAAGCAGGTCGATTTGCGAAACCAAAGCGTTGGAAGTATCGCCGCTGCGCACGGTGCCCGGCCATCTAACGATGAAAGGCACGCGCGTACCAGCCTCGAAAGCACTGTATTTGCCGCCGCGCCAATTTCCCCAAGGCGTGTGGTCGCCGTTCAGTGTGGCAGCCTCGTCCTGATAGCCGTCGTCGAGCACGGGACCGTTGTCGCTGGTCAGTATGACAAGCGTATTGCCTGTCAGCCCGTTCGCTTCAAGCGCCTCAATCACTTTGCCCACCGTTTCATCGAATTGCAGAATGGCTTCGCCGCGCAGTCCTAGCGGACTCTTGCCGCGAAAACGCTCGTTCGGCATACGCGGCACGTGCACATCGTTGGTGCAGAGATACATAAAGAAAGGTTGCTCTTTATTTTTCTCTATGAAGCGGATAGCGGCTGCCGAGATTGAGTCGGCAATATCCTCATCGCGCCAAAGGGCGCGGCCTCCGCCTTTCATGTACCCTATGCGCCCGATGCCGTTCACGATGCTCTGGTTGTGCCCGTGGCTCGACTTGAGTTTGGTGAGCAGTTCGGGGTTTGCGGCACCCGTAGGCTCGCCGGCGAAGTTCGAGGTGTAACTCACTGAGATGGGCGCGGCAGGGTCGTAGTTCACGACGCTCCCGTCTTCGATAAAGACGCAGGGCACGCGGTCGGCGGTGGCGGCCATTAGATAGTGGTAATCAAAACCTATATCTGCGGGCGACATGTCGAGTTTGCCGTTCCAGTCTTGCGTTCCTTGCTTATCGCCCAATCCCAAATGCCACTTGCCAATCGCAGCTGTGGCGTAGCCCTTTTGCTTAAAGATATCGGCCACTGTGATTTGGTTGGGACGGATAATCATGCCCGCATCTCCCGTGGCGATGTTCGTGTCGTGACGCCGGAAGCAGTATTCGCCTGTAAGCAGGCTGTATCGCGAAGGCGTGCTGGTGGAGGCGCAGGCATGGGCATTGGTAAAGCGCAGCCCCGCCGATGCCAATTGGTCCACGTTAGGCGTGCTGACACGGGTGGCGCCATAGCATGAAAGGTCGCCATAACCCAAGTCGTCTGACACAATCACTACCACATTGGGCGTTTGCTGTGCACTTAGCGGTGCAGCAATAGAGGCAAGCATGCCGGCGACAAACGAACGATTCATGCGGAATGGCAAGATTTTTAGGTTTCTGTGAGACGAATGTACTGTTTTGCCTAACAAAGTTAGAAACTAATTTGAAATTTGCACGTTTCTTAGCAGATAATTTGCTTTTTGTCTCAAAAAAATCCGCTTACGCCTGCTGTTGGAACACAAGGTGCTTTTCCAACTGCTCGGCAGCGTAGTCTTTCGTCACCTCAAATTCTTTCTTTTTAGAAGAAGGCAGTTCAAACATCGCGTCGCGCATAATAGACTCGACGATAGAACGAAGACCGCGCGCGCCGAGCTTGTAATCCACGGCTTTATCCACGATGTACTCCAAAGCATCAGGCGCAAAGGTGAGTTTGATGCCGTCCATTTCGAGCAGTTTGGCGTTTTGCTTGATGATAGAGTTCTTCGGTTCCACGAGTATGCGGCGCAGAGCTTCGCGGTCGAGCTTTTGCAGATACGTCAGCACCGGCAGGCGACCGATGATTTCGGGGATAAGCCCGAAACTCTTCAAGTCCTGCGGCACGATATACTGCATCAGGTTGTTGGGGTCGAGGCGCATCGCATTCTGCACGGAATTATAGCCCACGGTATGCGTATTGAGCCGCTGCGCAATTTTCTTTTCGATGCCATCGAATGCACCGCCGCAGATAAAGAGAATGTTCTTCGTATCTACGTGTATATAGTCTTGGTCGGGGTGCTTGCGCCCGCCCTTTGGCGGCACGTTTACAATCGAGCCTTCAAGGAGTTTGAGCAATCCCTGCTGCACGCCCTCGCCCGATACGTCGCGGGTAATCGAAGGGTTATCGCTCTTGCGGGCAATCTTGTCGATCTCGTCGATAAACACGATGCCGCGCTCTGCTTCCTTCACGTTGAAATCCGCCACTTGCAGCAGGCGCGAGAGTATGCTCTCCACGTCTTCGCCCACGTAGCCGGCTTCGGTGAACACCGTAGCGTCGACAATCGTAAACGGCACGTCGAGGAGTTTGGCAATAGTGCGGGCGAGCAATGTCTTGCCCGTACCTGTCGAGCCTACCATAATAATATTGGACTTCTCAATCTCCACCTCGTCGGCACCGGCTTGCTGCTGGCTGGCCAAACGCTTGTAATGGTTGTAGACGGCAACTGCCAACGTACGTTTCGCATCGTCCTGGCCAATCACATATTGGTCGAGATAGGCTTTAATCTCGGCAGGTTTGGGCACGGAACGCTTCTCGGCAGCGACCTTTGCCTTTTTGGCTTTCGCGCCCTTGCCTTTCGCGTATGCCGATCCTACATCATCGGCTGCGTCATCGTTAATTAGTCCATATTCCGATAGCATACGGTTGGCCGTCTGTATGCAATCCGCGCAGATGTAGCCGTTGACGCCGCTAAGCAGAATAGAGCCGCATTCATTTTCTGTCCGGCCGCAGAAAGAGCATCTTATATCTTTCTTATTTGCCATTGCGCTTGAGAATATGGTCAATCATACCGTACTCCTTGGCCTCTTCTGCTGTCATCCAATAGTCGCGGTCAGAGTCTGCCCACACTTTGTCGAAGTCTGTATGGCTGTGGTCGGCGATGATGGTATAAAGTTCCTTTTTAAGTTTCTGTATTTCGCGGGCCGTAATTTCAATATCCGAAGCCTGTCCTTGTGCGCCGCCCATCGGCTGATGTATCATCACGCGGCTGTGGGGCAGGGCGGAGCGCTTGCCCTCTGCGCCAGCCACCAGCAGCACGGCTGCCATCGAAGCGGCCATGCCCGTGCAAATCGTGGCAACGTCGCTCTGGATAAACTGCATCGTGTCGTAGATGCCGAGACCCGCGTACACGGAGCCGCCGGGCGAGTTTACATAAATGGAAATATCCTTGCCGGGGTCGCAGGAGTCGAGGTAGAGCAACTGCGCCTGCAAGGTGTTGGCGGTATAGTCGTCAATCGCCGTGCCGAGGAAGATGATGCGGTCAATCATCAGGCGGGAGAACACGTCCATCTGCGTCACATGCAGTTCGCGCTCCTCGAGAATATAAGGGTTGAGGTATTGGTTTTGGCTCTTGATGACATCGTCAACCACCATAGAATTGATGCCGCATTTCGAGACGGCAAATTTTCTGAAATCGTCTTTCATCATAGTGCGTAAAGTATTAGTATAAAAAAGAGAAGAATGATGCTGCGGCTCACAGTGGGGCAGAAGCATCGTTCTTCTCTCGCGTTCCGCCATTTGCTTAGCGGATCAGGTATTATTCTTTAACGAGTTCCGTAAAGTCCTCTACGGAGATTTGCTTGTGTTCCATGGTTACCACGTTCTTCAAGGCTGCGCAGAGCTTCTTTTGGAGGAGGCTGTTGATAAGGCCTTCCACGCGATCCTGCTTTTTCAGCATCTCGGAAGCGTAGTTCTGGAGATATTCGTCGGGGATATTGTTCAGACCGTAGCGCATAAACTCATAGCGGGCGGCGTTGAGGGCTTCGGCTTTGATTTCCTTGTCGTCGTACTTGATTTCGTACTGAGCCGTGAGCTTTTCCGTAATCAAGTTCCACTTGAGCGACTCCAAGGTATTCTTGAACTCCTCATCGGTGATGTCGGCCTGCTTCTCGTCTTTCTTGTTGCTGTTGATGACGCGCTTGAGCAGTTCTTCGGGGAATTCGAGTTCGCCAACCTTCTCCATAGCGTGCTTGCGCACATCGAGCATAAATTTGAAGTCGCTGTCGCCTTCGTAAGCCTTGCTGATGTTTTCCTTAATCTTGGCACGGAGTTCCTCTTCGCTCTTCACTACGCCTTCGCCGTAATACTTGTCAAAGAGTTCCTGATTAAGCTCGGCAGGCACGAAGCGGCTGATCTCGTTCACTTGGAAAGAGAAGTTGCCCGTGTGGTTCTTCGTTTCTTCCTTTGCGATGCGGAAGAGCGAAGCGAGTTCTGTTTCGTTGTTGTCGTAGGCCGTGGCGGGATTGAACGTGATAACGTCGTTCTTCTTCGCGCCGTTGAAAATGGCCTTCTGGTCGTCGTTTTTGAAATAAGTAGGCATGAGAGAAGCCGTTTCCACCTGCACGCCGCCTTCGAGGGGCAGTCCGTCTTCGCCCAGTTCGGCGAGGGTGCCGCGCAGGATGTCCTTATCCTCGTAAGCGTCTACGCTTTCGGGGTGGCCGGCCTGCTGGCAGAGGCGGTTCACTTCGGCAGTGATGTCTTCTTCCTTAACCTGAATATCGTAGTAAGGCAACTTGTCGCTGGCAGAATATTCGATGCTGAACTCGGGCGCGAGGGCGATGTCGAACTTAAACTCGAAGTTTTCCTGATTTTCGATGTCCTGCGTCTCCTGCTGCTCGTTGGGGAGCGGCGAGCCGAGCACGGCCAGTTTGTTTTCTTTGATATAGTTGAAGAGGCTGTCGTTGAGCGTGCGGTTCACTTCTTCGTATTTTACCTGTGCGCCGTGCATTCTCTTCACAAGTCCGGCAGGCACGTGTCCCTTACGGAAACCGGGCATTTGTGCCACCTTGGTGATGTCTTTGAGTTTCTTGGTTACTTTTGCTTCGTAGTCAGCTTTTTCGATGTTGATAGTAATCACTGCGCTGACGTTGCTTGTCTTGTCAAATGAAATATTCATTGGTCTTTTATAAATATATATATTGTGTATTCTGTGCTTTCGTGCTTTCTGCACTACTTTTGCGGCGCAAAGTTAATGCACTTGCGCTTAAAGGCAAAACGTTTTTAGCGTTTTTCTTATAGGATAGGCTGAAAAGTAGGGAAAAAAGCAGGTGATTATTTGCCGATAAGGCTTAAAAATTCCATTCTTGTTTTTTCTCTGTCGAACGCGCCGCAGAATGCGGAGGTAACGGTCTTGGAACTTTCCTGTTCCACGCCGCGCATTTGCATGCACATGTGCCTTGCCTCCACTACCACCATTACGCCGAGCGGTTTCAGGGCTTCCTGTATGCAGTCCTTGATTTGGAGCGTCATGCGTTCCTGCACTTGGAGGCGGTGGGAAAAGGCGTCCACCACGCGGGCTATCTTTGAAAGCCCCGTAATGTAGCCGTTGGGAATGTACGCCACGTGCGCCTTGCCGTAGAAAGGCAGCATGTGGTGCTCGCAAAGCGAATGGAAGTTAATGTCTTTCACGATAACCATCTGGTCATACGGTTCCTGAAACTTTGCGGAGTTGAGTATGGCGATAGGGTCGGTCGAGTAACCGCGCGTTAGGTCTTGCATTGCTTTTGCCACGCGTAGCGGCGTTTTCAGCAATCCTTCGCGCTGCGGGTCTTCGCCGAGCAGCCGCAGGATTTCTTTATAGTGTCCTTGAAGTTCTTCGATTGTGGAGGGTTGCATGGATGTTGTTTGAGATATGTAGCGGGGGCGTATTGCCAAAGAATGAGATTTTAAGTTATTCCACCAAAAACACTTCGCTTTTCACCACGCGCACTTCGTAGGTAATGCGGGCAGAGCGAATGGGGGTGATGTATTTTTTGGCGTCTTCCATAGTCTTGAAGTCGCCGACGGTGCATACCCAGCGGGGCGACACGAAATGCGTGTAGACGGAGAGTTCCGGGAACTGCTTCCTGCATTTCTCGCCCACCTTTTGCGCCTGTTCCTTGTCTTTCTTGGAGTTGCCGCCCGTAAAGATGCGTATGCGGTAGCCCGAGGTCTTATAGCGTTTGCGGCTGCCTGGCTTGTAGGTCTTGCTGTCGACCGAAGCGGAATGGCTTTCGCCGTGGTTCTTTGCGGAGTTGTCGTTGTGGGTGCTTGCCGGTTTAGTTGCCGGTTTAGGGAGCGGCGTGTTGTTGATGATGCGCTCCAAGGCATCGTCCATAACGATGACTACGCTGCCTTCGCCTTCGGTGTTCTTGCGCAGTTCCTGCGTCAGCGTGTTCTTTTGCGCCGTTGCCGTAAGCGGCAGAAGCGTCAGCAAAAGTATGAGGCCGTGGATAAACGTTTTCATAAATAAAGGGTAGAATACTTAGTAAAATCCCGACCCTGCCTCGCGCGCGTATATATATAATATTGTGTGAGGCAGGGTAGGGATGTATCTTACTGCTTAGCCGTGCTTATTTCCAAGCATCGATGATGCCCTTGAAGTCAGCTGCTTTGAGGGCTGCGCCGCCGATGAGGCCGCCGTCCACGTTCTCCTTAGAGAAGATTTCCTTAGCGTTGCTGGGCTTGCAGCTGCCGCCGTAGAGAATGCTTACGTTCTCGGCTGCTTCTGCACCGAACTTGCCGGCGATGACGCCGCGAATGAAGGCGTGCATTTCTTCTGCCTGCTCAGCGGTAGCGGTCTTGCCCGTACCGATTGCCCAAACGGGTTCGTAAGCGAGGATAATGTTAGCAAACTGTTCGGCGGTGAGGTCGAAGAGAGAGCCGGCGAGCTGTGCTTCAACCACTTCGTTCTGCTTGCCGCTTTCGCGCTCTTCGAGCACTTCGCCGATGCAGAAAATCACCTTCAAGCCGTTAGCGAGGGCGAGGTTGATTTTTTCTTTGAGAATTTCAGCCGTTTCGCCATAGTAAGCGCGGCGTTCGCTGTGGCCGAGGATTACGTAGCCTGCGCCCGTGCTCTTCACCATTTCGGCAGATACTTCGCCGGTGTAAGCGCCGCTTGCCTTGTCTGCGCAGTTCTCTGCGCCGAGGCCGATAACGCTCTGGTCGATAATGCCGGCCACGGAGGCGAGGTGGATAAACGGAGTGCAGATCACGACGTCGCAGTTGGGCTTGTCAGCTTTGAGGATGTCGTTCAACTCGGTTGCGAGGGCGATGCCTTCTTGCAGGTTCTTGTTCATTTTCCAGTTACCTGCTACGATTTTTTTTCTCATAACTTTTTTAATGGTTAGAAGTTTATTGTTTTGGGTTTTGTTGTTTTGAAAATATCCTTTTTCGCAGTTTATACCGTTTGTAGTATTTGCTGCCTACCCACAGGCCGTCGAGGAAGATGATGATGATGAGCGGCACGATGAACCAGAGTAGCATCCTGGTCAGCGGCGAGGTAGACGAGGTGGGCGCGGCGATGCGCCCGTCGTGCAGCAGCATAAGCCCGGGATTGGCGCGGACGGCCGATTTGAGTTCCGTTTCGTCGGCGAGCAGGATAGGGTAGGCGGCTCCTGTGCGGTCAATCCAGTCGTAAATGTCCTGCGGCGCGGAAGCTGTGGCCATTCTGAACGCGTAGCCTTTGTCCACGCAGTAATCGTAGAGGCTGTTGATGCGGTCGCAGCAGCCGTCGTCGGCCGTGGCGCAGTTGGGTGCGATGAGGAGGAATTGCCAGGAAGTATCGGCCAGCACCTCAAAGGTGCAGTCGTCGCCCTGCGGCGTATTGAGGTAGAAGTTTGCCAGGGGCGAGATGCCGCCGTCGTCGGTCGCCCCCACTGTGTAGGGCGTAAATTCCAAGACGGGCAAGTTGCGAAACGAGGCGTAGCACACGCCCGCTGCGTATACCCAGGCGTAAATTGAGATGACCCATTGGTTGCGCTCCGAAATGAGGCGATGCAGATAGAGCGGGTAGCGCGTCAGGAAGAGGCTACACAGGAGCAGCACGATGTTCTTTGCCAGCGTCTGCCCGTTGGTCAGCACCACCGCCTCGCCGAAGCAGCCGCAGTCGGGCACGGGATTTTTCAGATATATCCAAACTGTCAGCGCCGTCATCGCCGCCATGAAGAGGAACGTGATGCGCGTGGTGAGTTTGCGGCGTATGCCGAGCAGAATGTAGATGCCCAGCACGAACTCGAACACGCCAATGCAGCCGGCTGCGAAGCGCACCGTGAGGTCGCTGTCTGTAAACGTCTGCCCGATTGCCAGCGCATAGGCTTCGAGCTTGTGGCACATGCCCTGCGGGTCTACGATTTTCACGAACCCCGAGAAGACGAACGTGCCGGCGAGCAGCAGGCGGCAGAGCGTTGCCACCCAATATATTATTATATGTGCTGCTTTATTCTTCAATGGTCAGCTTAATCAGTCCGAACACGGCATAGTTGAGCATATCCATATAGTTGGCTGCCACGCCTTCCGACACGAGTGTCTGCCCTTCGAGGTCTTCTATCTGCTTGGTGCGCAGTATTTTCATAAGAATGAGATCCACGTAAGAGCTGACCCTCATGCCGCGCCACGCCTCGTCGTAGTCGTGGTTCTTGCGCAGCATCAGTTCGAGACATTCCTTGGCATATTTGTCGTAAGCCGCCTGTGCCTGCTCCTCGTTGAAGTCGGCTTCCTGCGCCGTGCCGTGCTCGAGCTGTGATGGCGTAGTTCACGATTGCCACAAACTCGGGCACGATGCCTTCGTCGACCATTGCCTTGCCCTTCATCTGAATGGAGCGAATGCGGTCGGCCTTGATGAATATCTGGTCGGTGAGCGACTCGGGGCGCATGATGCGCCACGCCGTTCCATAGTCGTGCAGCTTCTTGCAAAACAGTTCGCGGCAGTTTGCCATTACCTGTTCAAATTGCTGCTGGGTGGTGGGGTGAGACATATTTTATAAAATATGACAGCGTTTCTATTTCTTCAATCCTGCGAGCGTTTCGCGGAGCGTGGCGATTTTGCTTTGCGCATCGCTTTGCTTCTTGCGTTCGAGGGCCACGACGGCTTCGGGGGCGTTGCTTACGAAACGCGCGTTGCCGAGTTTTTTCTCAATGCCCTTCAAGAAACCTTCGAGGCGCGTGAGCTCGGCTTCGATCTTTTCGATTTCGGCAGCCACGTCGATGAGGTTGCCCACAGGAACGGCCAGTTCCGTGGTGCCCACCATAAAGCTGGCAGCGCCGTCGCTCTTGGCCGGCGTCACGCAGATTTCGCTCACGTTGGCGAGTTTCTTGATGATGCTGTCGTAGCGTGCCACGGGATTGCTGCCCACGATTTCGAGCGTGAGGCTTTCTTTCTGCGCGATGTTCTTGCTGTTGCGCACGCCGCGCACGTTGGTGATGATGCTCTTCACCATTTCAAAGTCGGCAATCGTTTCGGCATCACCGTCCTCGGGCTTGCCAATCGTGGAGGGACTCACCGTGATGCTCTCGCCGTCCTTACGCTCTGCGATGTGCTGCCACAGTTCCTCCGTGATAAACGGCATGAAGGGGTGGAGCAGATGCAGCAGGTGGTCGAAGAAACCGATCACAGCGTCGTAAGTCTTCTGGTCGATGGGCTGTCCGTAGGCGGGCTTCACGATTTCGAGGAAGCAGGCGGAGAACTCGTCCCAGAAGAGGCGGTACACCTCTTTCAAAGCTTCGCTCAGGCGGTAGCCGGCGAACTGTTCCTCGATGTGCGCCGCACTCACGCGCAGCTGTGCGTCAAACCACGCCACGGCCTCGCGCGCCGTCTCGGGCTGCTCGGCAGCAGCGTCGGTCTGCCAGCCTTTCACGAGGCGGAAGGCATTCCAAATCTTGTTGCAGAAGTTGCGTCCCTGCTCGCACAAGGCATCGTCGAAGAGAATGTCGTTGCCCGCGGGTGCCGAGAGCATCATGCCCATGCGCACGCCGTCTGCGCCGTACTTGTCGATAAGGGCGAGGGGATCGGGCGAGTTGCCGAGCTGCTTCGACATCTTGCGGCCGAGTTTGTCGCGCACAATACCCGTGAAGTAAACGTTCTTAAACGGCATCTTGCCCGTGTATTCGTAGCCCGCCATAATCATGCGCGCCACCCAGAAGAAGATGATGTCGGTCACGAGGTCGCTCGTGGGGTAATAGTATTCCAGTTCAGGGTTACCGGGATTGTTGATGCCGTCGAAGAGTGAAATCGGCCAGAGCCACGAAGAGAACCATGTGTCGAGCGCGTCCTCGTCCTGGCGCAGGTCGGCAGCGGTAAGCGCGGCGTTGCCGCTCTGTTCGCGTGCCAGTGCCACGGCCTCCTCAATCGTCTCGGCCACCACGAAGCCGCCCTGCGGCAGATAGTAAGCCGGGATACGGTGTCCCCACCAAAGTTGGCGCGAGATGCACCAATCCTTGATGTTTTCCAGCCAATGGCGATAGGTGTTCTTGTATTTTGCGGGATAGAACTTGATTTCGTCGTTCATCACGGGCGGCAGGGCGAGGTCGGCAAAGTGCTGCATCTTCAGGAACCACTGCATAGAGAGTTTCGGCTCGATAGGCACACCCGTGCGCTCGGAGCAACCGATTTTGTTGTCGTAGTCCTCCACCTTCTCCATAAGCCCTGCCTCGGCGAGGTCGATGGCTATCTGGCGGCGCACGTCGAAGCGATCTTGGCCGACGTACATGCCGGCGGCTTCGGAGAGCGTGGCGTCGTCGTTGAAGATGTCGATGGCGGGCAGATTGTACTTCTCGCCGAGCATATAGTCGTTTACGTCGTGCGCGGGCGTTACTTTCAGACAGCCCGTGCCGAACTCGATGTCTACGTACGTGTCCTCAATCACGGGAATCACGCGGCCCACGAGCGGCACGATGACTTTCTTGCCTTTCAGCCACTGATTTTTCGGGTCTTCGGGGTTGATGCACATCGCCACGTCGCCCATAATCGTTTCGGGGCGGGTAGTGGCCACCACGGCGTAGCGTCCGCGCTCGTCGCTATGTATGATTTCGCCCTCGGCGCCGGTCTGGCCCGTGCCGTCGTCCTCGGCGAGGTAATACTTCATGTAATAGAGCTTCGTGTGCTCTTCTTTATAAATCACCTCCTCGTCGGAGAGGGCGGTCTTTGCTTTCGGATCCCAGTTCACCATGCGCACGCCGCGATAGATCAGGCCTTTGCGGTAGAGGTCCACAAACACCTTAATCACGCTTTCCGAACGCTTTTCGTCCATCGTGAAGGCCGTGCGGTCCCAGTCGCACGAAGCACCCACGCGGCGCAACTGCTTGAGAATGATGCCGCCGTATTCGTGCGTCCAGTCCCACGCGTGCTTCAGGAATTCCTCGCGGGTGAGGTCGCTCTTCTTGATGCCCTTTTCTGCAAGGCGGTTCACCACCTTTGCCTCCGTGGCAATCGACGCGTGGTCCGTACCCGGCACCCAGCAGGCATTCTTACCCTCCATACGGGCATGGCGCACGAGGATATCCTGTATGGTTTCGTTGAGCATGTGCCCCATGTGGAGCACGCCCGTCACGTTGGGCGGCGGAATGACCACCGTGAACGGCTTGCGGCCGTCGGTCTGGGGATTGATACCCAAATCGGAGTTCTGGATGGCCTTTTCAATGGATTTCAGGGCCTTGCTGTCCCAGGGAGAGATGACCAGGGCCCGGGGATCGGGAGAGGAAATGGCCGCGATCTGCTGGATGGGGGTGGGGCTGCCGTAGTAGTCGACCATGATACGGTCCAGCACGGCGGCGTTGGCACGGCCCGCGCGCACGGAGGCGAAGTCCGCGGCCACGGAGTCGATGCTCTTCTTCATCTTTTCCTCGTAAACTTTGTACTCGTCCTTCAACATAATGGGGTCCTTCCTTTCACATTCATTCTGTTATGGGGAGGCGCAAACGCGCAGTCTTATTCCTTCACAATGGTACCCACGTTCTCACCGCACAGGGCGCGGATGATGTTCTGAGGGTCCTTCAGGGCAAACAGCAGCACGGGGATGTGGTTGTCCATGGACAGAGAGGTGGCCGTGGTATCCATGACCATCAGATGCTGGGCCAGAACATCGTCGTAGCTGATGGTGTCGTACTTAACTGCAGTAGGGTCCTTCACCGGGTCGGCACTGTACACGCCGTCCACATTCTTGGCCAGCAGGATGACGTCGGCGTTGATCTCCGCCGCCCGCAGCACTGCCGCAGTGTATGATTCCTATCTCGGTTATTAACAATATCTCGCCACTCGAAACCTATGTGGCTCAAATCACAGCACACTCCAATGCCACCCA
>SFPF01000158.1 GCA_004552155.1 Bacteroidales bacterium | reverse complement strand
CTCCGTGAAGCTGGATTCGCTAGTAATCGCGCATCAGCCATGGCGCGGTGAATACGTTCCCGGGCCTTGTACACACCGCCCGTCAAGCCATGGGAGCCGGGGGTACCTGAAGTCCGTAACCGTGAGGATCGGCCTAGGGTAAAACTGGTGACTGGGGCTAAGTCGTAACAAGGTAGCCGTACCGGAAGGTGCGGCTGGAACACCTCCTTTCTGGAGCGTGGGTTCCGTCTTGTGGACCGAGGTAGTAGAGATGGTACATTTCTTGTACGCTTGGTGTATTATGTTCCCGGGGGATTAGCTCAGCTGGCTAGAGCATCTGCTTTGCAAGCAGAGGGTCAACGGTTCGAATCCGTTATTCTCCACAGAAAAGAGATCTTTGACATGTTGGACATCAAGAGTAGATAAACGAGAAAAAAACGAGCAGAGCGAGCTTGAGATATATCAACCCGCACTTAATTGTGCGGCGAGCAGAAAGTAAGCAAGGGCAGACGGTGGATGCCTTGGCTCTCGGAGGCGACGAAGGACGCGATAAGCTGCGAAAAGCCACGGGGAGGAGCAAATATCCCTTGATCCGTGGATGTCCGAATGGGGCAACCCGGCGGGCTGGAGGCCCGTCACCGACTTAGTCGGGGCGAACGTGGGGAACTGAAACATCTAAGTACCCATAGGAGGAGAAAATAAGAATGATTCCGCGAGTAGTGGCGAGCGAAAGCGGAGGAGCCCAAACCGTGGCGGTCGAGGCCGTCACGGGGTTGTAGGACCACGACATCGCAAGAAAGCAACCAAGTGGAACGCCCCTGGAAAGGGCGGCCGTAGCGGGTGACAGCCCCTTACACGGATGGTTGCCGAAGCGCAGTGGAATCCTGAGTAGCGCGGGGCACGAGAAATCCTGCGTGAATCTGCGGGGCCCATCCCGTAAGGCTAAATACTCCCGGGAGACCGATAGCGAACCAGTACCGTGAGGGAAAGGTGAAAAGCACCTCGAGCAGAGGAGTGAAATAGACCCTGAACCCGTCTGCCTACAAGCGGTCGGAGCATCGTTAGGATGTGACGGCGTGCCTTTTGCATAATGAACCTACGAGTTGCCCTCCCTGGCGAGGTTAAGCTGAGTTATCAGCGGAGCCGAAGCGAAGGCGAGTCCGAACAGGGCGTTTAGTCATGGGGGGCAGACGCGAAACCGGGTGATCTACCCTTGGCCAGGATGAAGGTTGGGTAACACCAACTGGAGGTCCGAATGGGTATACGTTGAAAAGTGTTCCAATGAGCTGAGGGTAGGGGTGAAAGGCCAATCAAACCCGGAGATAGCTCGTACTCCCCGAAATGCATTTAGGTGCAGCCTGTCGAGAGTATATCGTGAGGTAGAGCGACTGATTGGATGCGAGGGCTTCACCGCCTATCAAGTCCAGATAAACTCCGAATGCGCGATATATAGTTCGATGGAGTGAGGGCGCGGGTGCTAAGGTCCGCGTCCGAGAGGAGAAGAATCCAGACCACCGGCCAAGGCCCCGAAATCGGGGTTGAGTTGAGCTAACGAGGTCGGGTCGCAGTGACAGCTAGGATGTTGGCTTGGAAGCAGCCATTCATTTAAAGAGTGCGTAACAGCTCACTAGTCGAGCGATCCGGCGTGGATAATAATCGGGCATAAATCCCGTGCCGAAGCCGTGGATCCGAATAGGATGGTAGGGGAGCATTCCATGCCGCGTCGAAGATGGGGGATGACCCTTGTTGGAGCGCATGGAAAAGCAAATGTAGGTATGAGTAACGATAAGGAGGGCGAGAAACCCTCCCGCCGAAAGACCAAGGTTTCCTGATCAACGCTAATCGGATCAGGGTAAGTCGGGACCTAAGGCTCAGCCGAACGGCGAGGCCGATGGAAGAGACGGTTAACATTCCGTCACTGCCCTATGGAGTGACGTGGAGACGGAGAAGTGACAGCCCCGCCGGCTGACGGAATAGCCGGTTGAAGGGTGTAGGCGTGGATCGCGGCAGGCAAATCCACCGCGAGAGCCGAACCTGACAGTACGCCGATCGCTTGCGAGAGGCGACAGCGGGCGTAAGCAAGCTCCCGAGAAAATCCGCTAAACATAATCCATAAGGTACCCGTACCGAAACGGACACACGTGGTCGGGTTGAGTATACTAAGGCGCTCGAGTGAGTCACGGTTAAGGAACTAGGCAAATTGACCCTGTAACCTCGGGATAAAGGGTCCTCCAGCGATGGAGGCGCAGAGAATAGGTCCAGGCAACTGTTTAACAAAAACACATGGCTGTGCGAAATCGAAAGATGAGGTATACAGCCTGACACCTGCCCGGTGCCGGAAGGTTAAGAGGAGACGTCATCGCGAGAGAAGCGTTGAATTGAAGCCCCGGTAAACGGCGGCCGTAACTATAACGGTCCTAAGGTAGCGAAATTCCTTGTCGGGTAAGTTCCGACCTGCACGAATGG
>SFPF01000034.1 GCA_004552155.1 Bacteroidales bacterium | reverse complement strand
AAAGGGAGAGCTGCTGAATTTCATGGTGACACCAGGGGATGTAGATGACAGGAAGCCTCTGGAGGATAAGCGCTTCATTGAGCAGATCTTTGACAAGCTCGTCGCTGACAAGGGATACATCAGCAAGAATCTCTTCCAGAAACTCTTCGTTGATGGCATACAGCTCATCACAAAACTCAAGAGCAACATGAAAGGTGCTATGATGAGCGTCTCGGACAAGGTTCTCCTGCGCAAGAGGGCAATCATCGAAACTGTAAATGATGAATTGAAGAACATCGCGCAGATAGAGCACTCAAGACACCGAAGTTTGCACAACTTCACTGTAAACCTACTTTCAGCAGTGGCTGCTTACTGCTTCTTCCCAAAGAAACCTACAATCAATATCGTTAGAGCTACTGATAATCAGCTTACTTTGTTCTAAATAAATTCATCGAACTCACGTTATTTTAAATTTTTACGGTGGGAATTTATAGAACCCACCTTATTTCAACCACGCACTATCAGGCAGCAATTTTTAATTTACTGCCTGATAGTTTTTGCCCTTTTTTTGCCCTTTTCTTGCCCTTTTCTTGCCCCTCTTTTCCGTTTTCTTGACCTATCTGGGTAGTTATTTGGGAGGTTTCTTGCCCTTCCTCCAACACATTTGCCCATACAGAAGCCCGGAAAATGGTTACCGGCATTGGTTGTACCTTTTTGCACAATGGGCGGGCGTTTTGCATAACGCCCCTACTTATTCGTTTGTCTATCTCTTCAATTTTACAATCCTAAAATCTGACGCGGAAGGGTTTTCTGCCTGATTCTTGGCAGTGCAATAAGGATAAGAGCAGTCTTAACCGATGTTTTTCCGCCAATTTATTATGGAATATGAAGCATTTTGCCCAAATTTGCATTATCAAGTAAGCAACTATGGAAAATACGCCTTTTATCCCAACGCCTTCCAAACGCCATGTCATCGGTTTGCGCTGCGAGCCGGTGCCGCTGGTGCGCATCGGGCTGGTGGGGCTGGGGCAGCGCGGCATGCGCACGCTCGACCGCTACGCCTTTATCAGCGGAGCCGCCATTACCTGCATTGCCGACATCAATGAGGACGCGCTTGCCGAAGCCAACGAACACCTGGCACGCAGCGACCGCGACCGAGCCAGGACGTTTGCCGGCAAGGACGGCTGGCAGGAAATGTGCCGACTGAGGGAATTAGACCTTATATATATATGTACGGACTGGGCTTCGCACTGCACGATGGCCGTTGAAGCCATGCTTCGGGGCAAGCACGCGGCGGTGGAAGTGCCGGCCGCCACTACGGTGGAGGAATGCCGCCTCTTGGTGGAGACGGCGGAGCGCACGCGTCGCCATTGCTTTATGACGGAAAACTGCTGCTACGATTCCTTCGCCCTCGCCACGCTGCAAATGCGCAACGCCGGCTTGCTCGGCACGATTACGCACTGCGAGGGAGCCTATATCCACGACCTGCGCGACAGCTTCGGGCTTACGGCGCAAAGCAAGACGGACACGGTGCGCAACTGGATGGAGCGCAGCTGCGCCCGCCACCGCGGCAACCCCTACCCTACGCACGGCATGGGGCCTATCGGGCAACTGCTGCGCCTGCACCGCGAGGACAGACTGGACTATCTCGTGTCGCTCACCTCGCACGGTGCAGGGGAGGACGGGCTGCAAAGCCGCGTGAACAGCACGCTGTTGCGCACCGTGGGCGGCGTGTCTATCCTGCTGCAGCTGGACGTTACCACGCCTCGCCCTTACAGCCGCCTGCAAACGGTGTGCGGCACTAAGGGATTTGTGAGCAAATACCCCACGCCCACCATTCAACTGGACGGCCGCCCGCTGCTCACGGGCAGCGATGCGCTCGCCGCGATGGAGGAGCACTATACGAGCGATGCCGCCCTGCGCTGGCTTGAAGGTCGCCGCCTCAACGTGCCCAACGAGATGAACTACGCCATGGACGCCCGCCTTATCCACTGCCTGCGCTACGGCCTGCCGCTGGACATCGACGTGTACGACGCCGCAGAATGGTCGTGCATCGCAGAGCTCTCCGAGCAATCTGCCGTGAACGGCAGCCGCCCCGTGCCCGTGCCGGATTTTACGAATGATTAGACTTATGGCTTCAACAAAAAAAGTAAGAAATGGGAGGGGAGGAAATCTATATCGTAAATTCATTGAAAGGAAGTAGGGGCGTTTTGCAAAACGCCCGGAAAATGGGTGTCTTCTTGAATTTTCCCATGCGGCCCACACGGCGGGCGTTTTGCAAAACGCCCCTACCCTTGCGGCAAAATGGGAGGGGAGGAAATCTATATCGTAAATTCATCGAAAGAAAGTAGGGGCGTTTTGCAAAACGCCCGGAAAATGGTTGTCTTCTTGAATTTTCCCTTTTCGGCGCACACGGCGGGCGTATGCAATACGCCCCGACTCGTGGGCGCAAAAAGTATGAGTCTCCCAAAAAAATCGTAACTTTGCTGCCAAGATAGTTTATTTCTTAATCCGAAACAACACGTATATTTTATATGGGTCTTTTAGAATTCAACAAACTCCCGATCAACACGCTCGTCGGCGCTGACTGGCAAACGTTCAAGCACCTCACGGAGGGGCGCACAGTAGACAACTCGCGCAAAGGCAAATTCCGCCTCACCAAGGGCGTGTGCCGCCTGCTCTCAACGCTCGCGCCCATTCAGGACAGCCGCTACAAGAAACTCCTCGCCGACCAGCCGCTGGAACATGCGCCGGTGTTTATCCTCGGACATTGGCGCTCGGGCACGACTTTCGTACACAACGTGCTCTCTTGCGACAAGCATTTCGGCTATTGCACCACCTATCAGACGGTCTTCCCCCACCTCATGATGTTCGGGCAATCGTTCTTTAAGAAAAACATGTCGTGGCTCATGCCCGACAAGCGCCCGACCGACAATATGGACCTCGCGGTCGACCTGCCGCAGGAGGAGGAGTTCGCCCTCTCCAACATGATGCCCTACACGTACTACAACTTTTGGTTCTACCCGAAGCACCAGTTGGAATACTGCGACAAGTACATGCTGTTTGAGAACATCGACCCTGCAGAACTGAAAGTGTGGGAGGAAACGTTCACGAAACTCATCAAAATCTCGCTTTGGAACACGGGCGGCACGCAGTTCCTTTCCAAGAACCCGCCCCACACGGGCCGCGTGGCAGAATTGGTGAAGATGTTCCCCAACGCTAAGTTCATCTACTTGATGCGCAACCCCTACACGGTGTTTGAGAGCACGCGCTCGTTCTTCACCAACACTATCGAGCCGCTCCGCCTGCAGGACATCTCTAAGGAAGAGTTGGAGCAGAATATCCTCAAAGTTTACGCCAAGCTTTACCATAAGTACGAGGCCGACAAGCACCTCATTCCCGAGGGCAACCTGATTGAGGTGAAGTTTGAGGACTTTGAGGCGGACGCGCTCGGCATGACGCAGCAAATCTACCAGACGCTGCAACTCCCGGGCTGGAACGAGGCGGAACAGGCCATCAGCCAATACGTCGCCTCGAAGAAGGGCTATAAGAAGAACAAGTACAACTACGACCCGCGCACCGTGGAACTCGTGGAAAAGAACTGGGGCTTTGCCCTCGACCAGTGGGGCTACCGTAAGTAGGGGCGCAACCCATTATAAATTTGACCCCCGGCCGTGCTCATGCACGGTCGGGGGTCTGTTTATTTGTCCGATAAGGAGGGTGACTTTACTCCCAAATGCCTTTTTGCATTCCCGAGAGTTCATCCCATTGCTTCTTATTGGTGCAAGCGGGGGCATCTGTATAGTCTCCCTTAACGCCAAGTTTAGAGTCGATTTCCGAACCGCTGGTGGCAAGCAAGCCTTCGGATTCTAAAAGATATACATTAAGTTCGGGGCTGATATATAGTTTCTTGTTCATCGTTTTCTGTTGTTCTGTTTATTTGATGACTACTTTCTTTCCGTTCACGATATAGATGCCTTTAGGCAGGCGGTTACCCGCTGCATTGACGCGCACGCCCGAGAGGGTGTAGACGCTCTGCAGCATATTGTCTGCGGGGAGGCGGTTGGTTTGGATGCTCGTCGCAGGTCCGTCTTCGTTGTCGATGCTGATGCGCAGGTTGTTCACCAGGCCGCTGCTCCTAGGCAGGGCGAGATAAGCCGTCAGGGTGTTCTTAATTTCGAATGCGCCGCCATCGGCCGCGCCGCGATAGAAGCCGTAACTGCCTGCCACTGGATTTTTCTCGGCATCGAGTTTATAGGAAAGTTTATAGTAGTAATAGTTGTCCGTGCCGTCTACATCCGTCGTCACGCCGTCGCTTTCGAGGCGCGTGCCGTGCAGCAGGTTTTCTTCGGCGTAAGGATAAGCCTCAACGGTTTTGCCCAGCACAACGGGGTTGAGCGTTACGCCGGCTTCGGCGTTCTTAATCAGCAGCGGGGCATTGGCGGGCACTTCTGCGCCGGCAGGATATTTCTGCTTTGCCTTAATCGTCTCGCCCTCTGCCGTCTCAGTCACGATATAGCCGTTTGCGCTTGCGGGCATCACGTACGGAAAAACGGTGTATGCCGTGGCATAACCTGCCGTATTGGCGTTTACAGAAAGGTCGAAGGTCTTTTTGTAAAGCTGAATGGGAGTTTGAGCACTACTATACATACGAAACATAGACCCAGATGGATTGTATTGTATGTTGTAACCCGTGGACCCAATACAACCAATTATTGCATTCCCGTCCGTACATGAAATGCTCCAACGAGCAAAATCGTTATTTACACCTGGATTTAGTGTAATCCTACTATCATCTTTTGTGACGACAGATAAATACTTCTCCTGACCTATAAAATAAATAGAATATTTGTTCTCATCAATCTTATTTAACTGTATTTCATAAGGAGTAGAACTCTCATTAACCGCACCACTATATGTATTGTCTACCAATTCTACATCAGTCTTAACACCTTTAGTACCACTTGTATCTATACTTTCCAAAGCCACATTCTTCGTTTCGCACACTATTATATACACACCACCATCCACAATATCATCATTAGAAGTCACCTTCTTGTACTTCATCTTTGCCAAACCTGGGGTAGGTTTGTTGATAACGCAAGTAGCCGTTGCCAGTTGGGAATAATCGCCATTATCATTGAGAGCAATGGCCTTAATGGTATATTCGCCCGTTTCTGAAAGTTTAAACGAAGTGGATTCGCCTTCCTTTTTAATAGGTGTAGCGCCATCCGCTGTTGGGTCTGTTCCGTCTGTTGTATACCAAATGTAAGAAGCACCCGTTGCGGTTATAGTAACATCGATAGGCGCACCCCATGTTTCCGTTTCAGAGAATGTAATACTCGGAGTCGCAACCGCCCCAGCCTTTTGAACGTAAGTAACAGAAATATAGTTCACATCAAAACGATTAGTTTTTGAAGCACCCTCGCAATAAAAAGTTACAGACTGATTACTCAAGCCGCCAAGCGTAGCCTTCGCGTTCACGGCCAAGGGTGTATTTGCTGAGTGTTCAGCGCTTCCATCCAATGTATAAGAATAAGAGGTTGCCTGTGCCGTACCTATCGTAACGCTTTTAATTTCATAGCCCTCTTTCGCAGTGAAAGTAATAGATCCGCCGTGACCGCCAGTATTGGATTGATATAATCTAATGTTGCCATTATTAAGCGCAGGCAGCGTTGTACTGTTTTCTTGCTTCGTAGTATACGAAATAACATCATCTAATTTACCTGATGTTGCATCAGAAAATGGACTTTCTTTTACAACAGTGAAGTAATCCACATCCAAAACATTATAGGTACGCGTTTCGACATTAGACAAAATCGTACCTTCTTCGTCATAAGCCGTAATAGCCTTGACGGTATGCTCTCCTGATCCAAAATTCAGATTTACGGGGAACGCAGTTACCTTTGTTGCCGCAGCATTGTCTATCGTCGGTTCAGAGCCATCGGTAGTATACCACAAAGCAGCAGCATCGGTTGCGGAGATGGCAACATCTACGGATTTAGCGTATTCGCCGCTCTCGGGCGTGATTTTAGGTGCGCCGAAAACGGTCAGCGTATAAGTGGCAGTGCCTTCCTTATACGTGACATCTGCCTGCGATGTTGCCGTAATCTTGGCAGTACCCGTGCCGCCAGCCAAGGCAATAACGCCCTCGCCCGTCACGGTGGCGACAGACTCGTCGCTGGAAGAATATTTGATGGTTAGGTCGTAGGGGTTGTTAAGCGTAGGCTGCTTCGTAGGCGTACCGTTGGCGGCAATGGTAAAAGAAGAGGAAGAATAAGAAAGTTCGGGGTCTGTGGAGCCGGTGGACTCTGTGGAGCCGTAATAAACTGTAATATCGTCAATCAAACGTACAGCCGTTGAACCTGTATAACTAACTCTCACGTAACCTGTCACAGGAGTTGACAGGTCTACGATAACTTCGGTCCATTCATTTTGTGTAATCTTGTCGAAAGTTGGAGAATGACCCTGGTCAACCCAATCTGAACCATTTGTTGATGTTTCAACTAAAAAATAAGAAGAAGTGCTTGTATTTTTTGATATTTTAGAAATATAATAAACAATCTTGGAGATATTCTCAAGTTTGTTATTATATTCTGCAACCGCAGATTCCTTGCCGCTCGTATTTGCCGAGTTACTACCGCTTGTAGTATGGTTCAAACTCGAATAAACGCTCAAATTGGTAATTGTCCAATCTGCGTTGTACGGGAAAGTACCTGATCCTTCAAAATCAAGCGTTACCGATTTTAAATCTTGCGCCTTCGCCAAATTACCCCCCCGGTTATGCAAAACATAACCAGCAAGAAAAGGGAGAGAATGGAATGGTAAAAAATACGTTTCATCATCCTGTATAATTAAATTATTAGTTAATTCGTCAAATATTGCTTAGCGACTGCAAAGTTACAACTTATATATGTACTAACTTGTTTTCACTATTAAAATACGGTTACAAAGCAGAAATGAACCAGAAATGAATCAGAAATGGGAAACAAATTAATTTTTACTGCCTGCCTGAAATTGTTCCTTTGCAAGCAGATATTTTTTACTATCATACAAGAAAGTTTTTGTTACAAAGTTTGTAACACATGTTAGAAAGTTTGTAATACATATTACAAGGTTTGTAATACATGTTACAAAGTTTGTAACAAAAAATTTCTGCACAGAAAGCAAGAAATAATTGCGCAGAGAGGAAAAATTGTCTGCGCAATTAGGGAAAATTGAACGGGGGATAAAAATTCGCCGCATGGCAATGAGGATTACCATGCGGCGGAATGGGCGGAAGTATATGATTGTGGCTCACACGACGGGCGTTCTGCAGAATGCCACCTACTCGTTCACGTCGGGCAGCGTGTTGTAGTTGCGGCTGTAACGGAGCATTTGCTGGTCGTAAGGCTCGGTGTAGTCGAGGCGTACGTCGGTGATGTTGCCGGCGGCATCGCGCACGGCGGTGTAGACGGGGTTGATGAAACCCTTGTAAGGCGAAAGATGGAGCTTCTCGTAGCGCGCAAGTATTTCCTTGTGGAGCGTCGGGTCTACCTTTACGCCATAGTTCTCCACCAAGGCGCGGGCAGCCTCGTAGTCGCCCTCGCTCTTGATGCGCTGCACCTCGGCGAGGAGTTTGCCGAAGAGGGTGCGCAGGGCGGCATAGTCGTTGATGCGCACAAAGGTCTTCTTGTTTTTCTTCACCAGTTCCACCACGCGGTCGGCCTTGCCGTGCTCATAGGCCCAGCGGGCAATGATGGCGCGGTTGCGCATGTGGGCTTCCTCGATGTTGTTGCCGGGCTTGATGCGCACGAGCTGCGTGAGCAGACCGTTCATCATATAGGTGTAATACTGCGACTTATAGGCTTCGAGGTTGGGCGTAAGACCGAGTTCCACGAGTTTGGCATCTGCCACGTAGTAGAGGCCGAAGAGGTCGGCGCGGGCTTCCTCGATGGTAGAGCCGTAGGCTTTGAGCGTGTCGGGGTCGGTGCCGGGGAGCAGTTTGCCCGAACCGTGGCCGAGACATTCGTGGAGGTCCGCAATGAGTTTGCGCGTGGCCTCGTCGATGACGAACTCCTTGTCCATGCCGTTGCCGTGGGCCGCCTTGTTGTAGGCATCGGTGAGGTTGCCGATGGTGACGCTCTTGGAACCGTACTCGCGGCGCACCCAGTCGCTGTTGGGCAGATTGATGCCGATGGCAGTGGAGGGATAGAGGTCGCCGGCAAGAATGGCGGCGGTGATAACCTTGGCAGAAATGCCCTTGCACTCCGATTTCTTAAAGCGCGGGTCAACGGGGCTGTTGTCCTCAAACCACTGGGCGTTGGCTGAGAGTTTCTCGGTGCGCCCCGTAGCGGCGAGGTCTTTGAAGTTCACAATGCTCTCCCAAGAGGCTTTCATGCCCAAGGGGTCGCCGTAACTCTCGGTGAAGCCGTTGCAGAAGTCCACGAGGCTCTCGGTGTCTTTGAGCCAATGGATAGAATAGTTGTCGAAAGTGCGGAGGTCGCCCGTGCGGTAGTATTCCACGAGACGGTCAATCACCGTTTGCTGCTCCGGGGTGCAGGCGAAGGGGCGTGCCTTTTCGAGATTGTCCACGATGCGTTCCAGAGCCGTGCCGTAGAGTCCGCCCACGCGCCAAACGCGCTCGGCGAGGTCGCCGAACTCATTGCGCACAAGGCGGCTGTTCATACCCATCATGATGGGCTGCGGGTCGTCGGCGGGCTTGCGCTGCGTGTAGAAGCGCTCGGCCTCTGCCTGCGTGATGCCGGGGGCATAGTAGTTGGCGGCTGAAGTGAGCACGAGGTCGTCGCCGTCCTTCTGATTGACGCGCATGGGCATCACGGCGGGGTCGAAAATCACGGGCAGGAGTTCTTCCCACGACTTGCCGCAGGCGGTGCGGGGCACGCAGGTAGCTTCTTCATAATTAATGTCTACCAAAGCGTTGCGCAGCCATTGCTCGGAGAAGCCCGGCTCGAACTTCTCGCAACCGTAGTGGTGGTGCGGTCCGGAGGAGAACCAGAAGCGTTTGAGATACGTAACGAAACCTTGCCAATCGGCCGAAGCGCGGTCGCCCTTGTAGTCGGTATAAACCTTTTCGAGCAGTCGGCGAATGCGGAGGTTGTAACGGCCGTTTTGGTCGAAAAGGATATCGCGGCCCTGCAAGGCTGCTTCTTGGAGATAATAGATAAAAGTTTTTTCTTTGAGCGTGAGTTTTTCAAAGCCCTCAACGCGATAGCGCAACATCTGGATGTCGGCAAACTGCTCGTCGGTGTACTTAAAGCCGTCGGCAGCCGTCTGGGCTGCGGCGGCGGAGAAGGCAGCCGCTGTGGTGAGTGACATAAGCAAGCGTTTTGTGTTCATATTATTATATAATGCGTTTGTAGAATTTTTCAACGGGTGAGTAGGAGCGGGTTGCATAACGCCCCTACCCTTGAGGCCTATTTTGCCTTTTGCAGGATTTTGCCACGGCAGCAGCGCGGCGGGCCTCGCCTTCGAGGGCAACGATGCCCGCGCCGCCAAGCGTGGCGGAAACGGCATCGGCATTGACGCCGCGCAGGTCAATATGCCCCGCCCCGTTGAGCACGGCTTTCAACTCGGGTGCTGCGATGGAATCAGCCACTATGCTGCCCACGCCGTCGAGCACGATGCTCATCGGACAGGCCATGCGCACCTTGCCCAAGCGCAGGCATTTGCCGCCAACGAGCGAGAAGTCGCAAACCGCCGGGGCATAGATGTGCACCACTGCCACCGCCTCTTCGGGGTGCGTGTCGCTATGGTTGAGCGACAGGCGCAACGTTCCGTCGACCACGCTGCCGGAACAATCGTCCAAAATATTCTCGGGGGCTTGCAGCACCACGCGGGCAGTGCTGTCTAAGGGGATTTGATGATAAGTGATGTCGGCAAAGCACGTGGCTTCAACGGAAACAAAGTCCTCCGTTACAATGGTACGCGACTTGTAGCCCGTCGTGTCCACCGACTGCTCGGCAACGGCTTTGATTACCTTGCGCGTGTCGGTAGGCTTGCAGGCCGAGAGCGACAGCAAGAGGAGGCACGAAATGAGGGGAAAGAGATTTTTCATAGAAAATCAAACTAAATCTATTGGTTTAATTTACTGTATTTTGTCCACGGATTATTTTTTTGCCCAAGAAATATTTTATTTGCCCACGAATTTCACGAATTTACACGAATTCATAGCACTGCGTAATAATGGCGACCTGTACGGTCGCACGAATTTTCACTAATTCAATATTTTGGCTGTGCACACTTTCAAGTAATTCACTCATATGATTCGTGAGATTAGTGCAACCGTACAGGTCGCCATTTTATTCATTGTAAACAATTCGTGTAAATTCGTGAAATTCGTGGGCAAAAAATAATCCGTGGTTTTATACTCAATTCAACTAACGCATCAAATAAAGTATTTTTCTGCGTCATACCATTGATAAGCAAGCCCTTGCCGTCGCGCACCAGTCCGCCGAGCGTCACCGTGGGCGGCAGGTCGAGGTCCTTGACCGGCTTGCGGGCGATACGCGAGTCTTCGCCGACCACAAACTCCGCCACGTCGGCATTCGCCACCGTGAGGCTCTTGATCGAGGTGACGTCGGCCTTGAGCATCATCTGGTAAATATGTCCTGCGGCAAAGGTCTTCTTATTAATTATTGTGCCGATGTCGAGGCTTTCAGCCATGCCGATGTAATCCGTGTTTTCCACCATGGCCACCGTCTTGCGCACACCGAGGCGCTTGGCGGCGAGGCAGGCAAGGATATTGGTCTCCGAATTGTCGGTAAGGGCGGCAAAGGCCTGCGCCTTGTGAATGCCCTCCTCGATGAGCAGAGACACGTTGCGCCCGTCGCCGTGAATGACCAAGGTGTGGCTGTTTTGAATAATCTCGTTCAAACGCTCTGCACGGCGCACATCGGCCTCTATAATCTTGGCATAGAGCGTGTCGGGCATGTTGGCGGCAAGGTGTACCGCCGTGCTGCTGCCGCCCATGATGAAGAGGTTGGTCACGTCGGGATAGTCCTCTTTGCCGGCCAGCGTGCGGATTGTGTCGGCAAAGGAAGGCGTGGTCATGAAGAACACCACGTCGTTGGCATAGAGCTCGTCGTCGCCGTGGGGAATGAGCGTATCGTCGCCGCGCTTTATCGCCACAATATGATAGGGCACGTCGGGACCGCAAAGTTGCTTGAGCGGAATATTTAAGATCTCCGCACCGAGGCGTACCTTGACGCTGAACAGCACGAGCGCACCACCCTGCACTTCCCACCACTGGCGCACCCAACTGCGGTGGAGATTGTGCAAAATCTCCTGCGCGGCCAGCATTTCTGGATAAATAATGGAGTCGATGCCCACCGTCTTGAAAAACTCGCAGTGCTGCGGCAGGGTGTATTCGGCATTGTCGACGCGCGCCACGGTTTTCTTCGCCCCTAATTTGCTGGCAAGCATACAGCTCGTCATGTTGTGCGCCTCGTCGGGCGTAACGCCGATAAACAAATCGGCCTTGCCCACCTCAGCCTCGCGCAGGGCGGAAATAGAAGAAGGGTTAGCGGCAACGGTGAGAATGTCGTAGTTGGCAGAAATATCCTCGAGCTTCTCGGGATTTTCGTCCATCAGCGTAATGTCGTGCCGCTCACGCGAAAGCAGTTTGGCCAAATGTGTGCCGACTGCGCCGGCACCGGCTATAATGATTTTCATAAATCTATATTTAATATTGTCCGGGCGATGCCGGCGGCATCAAGCCCCACTAAGGCACGCAACTCTGGCACCGAGCCATGCTCAACGAACTCATCGGGCAACCCGAGGCGCACCACGCGGCAATCGGCGTTGCGGTCAGCCACCCATTCGAGCACCGCACTAGAACTTCTGCACCACTTCGGTAAGCAGATCTTCGTCGAGCGGTTTGAGGAAGCGCATATCGTAGTGCGCAATGCTGCGCCCGGTCTTTTGCTCCACTTCTTCTATGGCCTTGGCGGCCTCTGTGCCCAACGGACCCAAAGTAAGCACGGCAAGGTCTGCGCCGTCCTTCAGCTTACGGCCCGTGCCTACCTGCACTTCCTCCAACGGGCACTGCCACTCATCGCCCAAACGGCCGCTGCCGCGCGGGTAACGAATCACGAACGTACCCTTGCCGGGCAACTGTGCCGTGTACATCAGGCGGCGTAATTCGTGCTCGTCGTAGGGCGAAGCGATGGTGAGGTTGGGAATGGGACGCAGGGCGGCGAGGTCGAAAGCGCCGTGATGCGTAGGTCCGTCCTCGCCGACCAAACCGGCACGGTCGAGGCACAGCACAACGGGCAAATCGAGCAAGGCGGCATCGTGGATCACATTGTCGTAAGCACGCTGCGCAAAGGCAGAATATATGTTACAGAAAGGAATGGCCCCCTCCTTAGCCATACCGGCAGAGAAGGTAACGGCATGACCCTCGGCAATGCCAACGTCGAAAGCACGGTCGGGCATCTCGCGCATTAAAATATTCATGGAGCAACCCGTGGGCATGGCCGGCGTAACGCCGATAATCTTACTGTTCTGGCGGCAAAGTTCCAGCAGCGTTTCACCGAAAACATCTTGGAAGCGCACCTTGGGTTTGGTATTTTCAGCCGCACGAAGTCCGCTCTCTTTGTCGAACTTACCGGGCGCATGCCAAATAGTGGCTTCTTCCTCGGCCGGTTTGAAGCCCTTGCCTTTCACGGTATGCAGATGCAAGAGCTTAGGACCTTTCATCTCCATAATTTCGCGGAGCACGCGCACCAGTTCAATCACGTCGTGCCCGTTGGCAGGACCGAAATAGCGGATATTCATACCCTCAAAGATATTTTGCTGATTGGTCAAAAGGGATTTGAGGGAATTGTTGAAGCGGAGAATGGAGCGGCGGCGGCTCTCGTTGAGCAGTCCCCAGTCGGACAACTTGCGCGAAACGGCAAAGCGGAATCTATTGTACGCGCCGCTCGTGTGCAGATGCATCAGATAGTCGTTCATACCACCGACGGGGCGGTCGATGCTCATATTGTTGTCATTGAGAATAATCAGCAGATTGTTGGGGATTTCGGAGGCATTGTTCAGTCCCTCAAACGCCAGCCCGCCACTCATCGCGCCGTCACCGATTACGGCCACCACCTTACGCTGCGACCCTTCTTTAAGGGCCACCAACGCCATGCCGAGCGCTGCAGAAATAGAGTTGGAAGCGTGGCCGCAGGCAAATGTGTCGTATGCGCTCTCCTTAGGCGTGGGGAAAGGGCAAAGGCCGTGGAACTTGCGGTTCGTGGAAAAGGCGTCGCGCCTTCCCGTCAAAATCTTATGGCCATAGGCCTGATGGCCCACGTCCCACACAATGCGGTCTTCAGGAGTATCAAAAACATAATGGAGCGCCACGGTCAGTTCCACCGTGCCGAGACTTGATGCAAAATGCCCGGGATTATTGGCCAGTTCCTTAATAATGTCGCGCCGCAATTCATCGCAAACAGCGGGCAGCTCCGTTACAGCCAACCTCTTTAAATCCTTCGGAGAATTTATCTTGGGAAGATATCTAAAACTATTCTCTTGTTCCATTTCCTAATGGTATGCCAAAAGCTACTTTTCTTATTTGATATATTAATTTGCAAAGATAGTGCGAGGTGAGCGCAGAAGACTAAGCTTGCTTAAAGTCTTATGCCGAGCCGAAGCCTATATTATGCAAAGATACGGCAAAGTAGGGAGTTAAAGAAATATTGACAATTCTTTTTAGAAAAAGCAACGCAGGGAAGAAATCAAAAAATGCGCGCCGAGAATTTCTCCTCGGCGCGCGGCAAACTATAAAAAGCTGGCGGCGACCTACTCTCCCGCGGGTCTGCAGTACCATCGGCGCGGACGGGCTTAACTTCTCTGTTCGGAATGGGAAGAGGTGGAACCCCGACGCTATAGCCACCATAATAACGTTGACATATCTGTACAGCTTCTCTCTCGCTTTTTCAACAAGCTTCACACTTCCAGCACGCGCCCCTCTTTCTGGCGCGCAAGTTTCGGGCTATTAGTAAGGCTCGGCTTTGACGTCACCGTCTTTACACCTGCCTCCTATCTACGTCATCGTCTTTGACGACCCTCATAAGGAAATCTCATCTTGAGGCCGGCTTCGCACTTAGATGCTTTCAGCGCTTATCCGATCCAGACTTAGATACCCGGCGGTGCGCCTGGCGGCACAACCGGTAAACCAGAGGTCTGTCCAACACGGTCCTCTCGTACTAGTGTCAGAGCCACGCAAATTTCCAACGCCCACGATAGATAGAGACCGAACTGTCTCACGACGTTCTGAACCCAGCTCGCGTGCCACTTTAATGGGCGAACAGCCCAACCCTTGGGACCT
>SFPF01000157.1 GCA_004552155.1 Bacteroidales bacterium | reverse complement strand
CTAGTAACTAATCCCATTTTTTTAGCTCCTTTTTTATATTTGACAAAATGCTAGCATAAATTTTACTAAATGTACAATTATTTCTAAACACTTTCTTTGCCTTAATGATGATTTTTCAGATATAA
Organism: Bacteroidales bacterium; assembly: GCA_004552155.1. Lineage (GTDB taxonomy): Bacteria > Bacteroidota > Bacteroidia > Bacteroidales > Bacteroidaceae > Alloprevotella. Next base: position 3,848 of record SFPF01000157.1, on the reverse strand, counting down.
TATATTGTTAGATAATTTTTCGGAGGGATTTTGCGATGGCCAGTGAACATTTAGAACATAAACTAGCATTGTTACCTGACAAGCCAGGTTGCTACCTGATGAAAAACATTAATGATCAGATAATTTATGTTGGTAAAGCTAAAAATTTAAAGAATCGAGTGCGCTCTTACTTTAAGAGTAGTCATACCGGTAAAGTAGCTAAAATGGTTTCGGAAGTTGCAGACTTTGAAACCATTGTGACTTCGACTAATAAGGAGTCGTTCTTACTTGAAATAACGCTGATTCAAAAACATCAACCTTATTTCAACATTAAATTAAAAAAGGGAACTGGTTATCCCTACATAAAAATAACAAATGAGCGGGATCCTCAAATTAAGATCGTTAGTAAAATAAAAAAAGATGGGGGATATTATTTTGGTCCCTATCCTAATGTCTATGCTGCAGAAGAGACAATGCATTTTATTCAAAAGGTCTACCCATTGCGCCGCTGTAATGGGTAACAGGAAATATCTGTCGGCAGCCAAAAAGAATCAAAGATTTATAGAAGAACATCTTGTCAGTGGTGATTGTTGACATAATTGTCTCGGTAAGTGTTCCAGTTGTTCCCCAGCTTTTTCGGGCAGAGGACGAGAACAATTTTGTTGCGGGATTAATAGTATTTTATAACTGCCAGAGCCGTAAAGGTCTTACCAAGACCAACGGAGTCGGCCAGAATACATCCATTGAACTTTTCCAGTTTGCTGACGATGCCAAGCGCGCCGAGGAACAGATGAAAAAGGTGAAAGGCATAGAGAAATGGATTGTCGGATATAAAGAAGTGAAACTCCTGACCGATGAACTGGAACTTGCTTTCGATTTCTGCAAAGACGGTATGGTGACTGAGGAAGAAGTGGATGAGGCCTACGCCAAGGCAACCGATGCCATCGAAAATCTCGAACTAAAAAACATGCTTCGCCAAGAAGGCGATGCCATGTCGTGCGTGCTGAAAATCAACTCCGGCGCGGGCGGCACGGAGAGCCAGGACTGGGCGTCCATGCTGATGCGCATGTATCTGCGCTATGCCGAGGCCCACGGCTATAAAACCACCATCTCCCACTTGCAGGACGGCGACGAGGCCGGCATTAAGACCGTGACGATGGAGATTGAAGGCGATTATGCCTTTGGCTACCTCAAGTGCGAGAACGGCGTGCACCGCCTCGTGCGCGTTTCGCCCTACAACGCCCAAGGCAAGCGCATGACGTCCTTTGCCTCCGTATTCGTCACCCCGCTTGTCGACGACACGATTGAAGTCTACGTAGACCCCTCCAAGATTAGCTGGGACCTCTTCCGCTCCGGCGGCGCGGGCGGCCAGAACGTCAATAAGGTGGAAACGGGCGTGCGCCTGCGCTATCAGTACGTCGACCCCGATACGGGCGAGGAAGAGGAAATCCTCATCGAGAACACCGAAAGCCGCAAGCAGCTCGAAAACCGCGAGAACGCCATGCGCCTCCTCCGCTCCCAACTCTACGACCGCGCCTTGCAGAAGCGCAAGGCCGAACAGGCCAAGATTGAGGCGGGAAAGAAGAAAATCGAGTGGGGCAGCCAAATCCGCAGCTATGTGTTCGACGACCGCCGCGTCAAAGACCACCGCACCAATTTCCAGACCAGCGACGTGAACGGCGTGATGGACGGAAAGCTCGACGGCTTCATTAAAGCCTATCTCATGGAGTTCTCCGAGGCCGAGGCGCAGCAGTGATAGGCGTTGCCCTAATGTTGCAACAAAAACAGTCAAAACCGCTTGTCCTGTGTGGGCCTAACGGCTCGCCTTATCCGATTAAGCCCCAGCCTAAAAGTCTGTCGACTTTTGTCTGTTGCTTAATCAGCTAAGGCTGCGGTCGGTTCCCGCCCGCCCACACAGGACAAGCAAAAAACAGGAAAAAGAAAAGCATTTCGTCTTTACTATTTATTACAGTAAAAAGCAATCGTCCACTTTTTTCTGTTTTTTGCTTGCGGTGTTTGAAGCGGGCGGGAACCGACCGCAGCCGCAGGGATTAAGGGCGAGCGTGAGCCGATTAGGCTCGCAGGCTCGGCGTTAAGGCCGGCGGCGTGCCCTTGGGCTTCAAACGGGGCAAGCGGTTTTTATGGTTTTTGTCAAATTCTATAGATTATTCAACTAACCTCAAAACTCCCTTTCAATACTATGAATCAGAAAAGAGAAATGAAGAAGAAATCAACGGCATCTTCATCGGCCTTATCATCCTTATGGTCATCGTGCTCCTCGCTTATTGGCTGCTGGTGTAGGCAAATCCTGATTGTTTTCTAAAATGCCACTTGAAATAGAGCGCAAGTTCCTTGTTCGCGGCGAATATAAGTCATTATCCGTCGCGCATAGCCATATTGTGCAGGGATATATCTGTTCTGCCCGTGGGCGGCAGGGTGGGCTATCGCGCTATGAATTTGAAAAAGAAATCACCAAAGAGGAAGGACTCTCACTCTTGCGGCTGTGCGAGCCGGGCATTATCGACAAGATTCGCTGGATAGTGCCCGCCGGCAAGCATGTCTATGAGGTAGACGAGTTTTTCGGAGAAAACGCCGGCCTCACGGTGGCAGAAATAGAATTGTCCGCCGAAGACGAGCCCTATCTCCGCCTGCCCTTTATCGGAGAAGAGGTGACGGGCGACCGCAAATATTATAATTCCCAATTAAGGCAACGCCCATACACCACTTGGAACGAGTAGGGGCGTTCTGCAGAACGCCCGCCCATGTTCGCCGAAAGGCAGGAAATACAGAAAATACAGGCAATCTGATAAAAACCATTAAAAATCGCTTGTTCTGTGTGGGCTAACGCTCGCCTTATCGAATAAAGCACGAGCCTGAAAGCAGAGATTTCGTCTCGTGCTTTCTCCGCTAAGGCTGCGGTCGGTTCCCGCCCGCCCCACACAGAACAAGGAAAAAACCTGGAAAAACCCGTTTTCAATGAGACACACCTCATTACATTATTGATGTTGTCAAGGTCTCACGGGTTTTTCCTTGTTTTTTCCTTGCGGCGTTTGAAGCGGGCGGGCACCGACCGCAGCCGCAGGGATTAAGGGCGAGCGCGAGCCGAAAGGGTCGCAGGCTCGGCGTTAAGACCGGCGGCGTGCCCTTGGGCTTCAAACGAAGCAAGATGTTTTTCATGGTTTTTATCTTTGTCCAGCGTATAGGCCCGACACACGTCCTATACGCAAAAAAATCCCCGAAAAACCTTTCAACTATTCATTCTGTGCCGCAATTCGCTATCACTTAGCTTGTTGCGGCTGAACGGTTTTACGGCCCAACCCTTCACGACCCTTCATCACTCGCGCCGGTACACGCCGTACAGGTTGCCCCGCTCCGTGTGCCTTTTCGCCACGCCCAGCAGCCGGAGCTGTTTGCCGAGCCGCGCAATCGTCACGCCCTGCAACGCCTTCGGCGACTCCCGTTTGAGGATTTCAAAAATCTCGTTGGCCGACAGCCACTCCTGCTGCCCGCCCCCTGCGGCGAACGACTTGTGGAAAGCGTCGGCCAGAGGCGAATCGCGGTAGAACGCCCTGTTGTGCGCCTCGATCTCCGCCTCCTCCTCTTTTGAGAAAAACGTCGGTTCCCCCGCTTCGATTTCCGCCACCGCCTGCGCATAAAGCTGCGCGTAGTCAATCGGCGCGTTGCCGATAGGCCGCTCCACGATTTGGCAGAAGAAGCGGCGCGAGCCCGTGGGGTCAGCCAGCAGTTCCGAGTAATTCGACGTGCCGATGAACGCCGCCACGCGGCGCACCTCCGAAAGCCCCCGGCTCCGGGGACGGCGCATCTTCACGTCCGTCAGCTGCATGAGGTTCTTCAATACCCCCATCTGC
>SFPF01000156.1 GCA_004552155.1 Bacteroidales bacterium | reverse complement strand
GCAGATGGGGGTATTGAAGAACCTCATGCAGCTGACGGACGTGAAGATGCGCCGTCCCCGGAGCCGGGGGCTTTCGGAGGTGCGCCGCGTGGCGGCGTTTATCGGTACGTCGAATTACTCGGAACTGCTGGCCGACCCCACGGGCTCGCGCCGCTTTTTCTGCCAGGTAGTGGAGCGGCCTATCGGCAACGCGCCTATCGACTACGAGCAGTTGTATGCGCAGGCGGTGGCGGAAATCGAAACGGGGGAGCCTACGTTTTTCTCAAAAGAGGAGGAGGCGGAAATCGAGGCGCACAATGCTGCTTTCTATCGCCACTCGCCGCTGGCGGAGGCTTTCGCCAAGTCGTTCGCCGCAGAGGGCGAACAGCTGGAGTGGCTGTCGCCTAACGAGATTTTCGAAATTCTAAAGCGGGAGTCGCCGAAGGCGCTGCAGGGGATTTCTATCACGAAACTGGGTAAGGAACTCCGAGCGCTCGGCATTAAGAAGAGAAGGGTGAGCCACGGGGCAAGGTATGCGGTGGTTAAGAGGTCCGGGGCTGCAACTGTGTAGGGCTGTGTTGGGTTGTGTATAGTTGGGGCGGGGCAACTATACACTGATTTAATAACTGTGTATCAGGGAATTAATGGAATGAGTGCTGGGTTGACGGGTTTTTCGGGGGAAAAAATTGCGTATATATTTTTGCCCACGAATTATTGGGAAAATATTTTTTTGCCCACGAATTGCACGAATTGACACGAAGGCTATGCGCTAAGAAAAATGGCGACCGGGTCGGTCGCACGAATTATCACTAATGCAAGGAGTTCTTTATTTACATGTCCTGTGGCGTAGTGCCTGCCAGGCACATCGTCTTCGGCTCGCCTATCCGGGCACTGCGTACCCGGTTACCATCGCTTCGCTCTGTAGTGCCTTCCAGGCACTTAACACCTAAACCAATTAACGCGTTTGTAATTAAGACGACAACAGGAACAACTTAAGACAACTTCGAAGTTGTCTTTTGCGGGTGCAATAGGCAACGAATTATTTTTAGCCCACGAATTGCACGAATGGACACGAATAGTTGCAATGGATTAAAATGGCGACCGAGTCGGTCGCACGAATTTGCACTAATGCAATGAGGGGCTGATTGAGGCATGTCCTGTGGCGTAGTGCCTTCCAGGCACATCGACTCTGTCACGACTATCCGAGGACTTCGTCCCCGGTTACCATCGCTACGCTCTGTACTGCCTTCCAGGCAGATCGCTATGCTCTGTAGTGCCTTTCAGGCACATTGTCCTCGCCTTTTATTGTCCAATGTCATCCCCGTTGTCGTCAAAAACGACATGCCGCTGCCCCCATCATTGGATTCGTGGAAATTAGTGCGACCGACCAGGTCGCCATTAAATTGTAAGGCGAAAAATTCGTGCTGATTCGTGAAATTCGTGGGCAAAATATTTTCCCAAAATTCGTGCAAGCGGGCGCAATAGAACTTGCTCATATTGCCGAGCAGGCTCGGCATTATTAAAAACGTACTTACTCGGCGGCTTTATTCTATCACCCAATCGGAAACGGTGCGGGTGGTTGTGTCGAAGTTGATGCCGACCTTCACGATGGGCAGGCCGCACTGCGAGAAGCGGGCGGGATAGTCGTTCAGTTTGATCTGCTGCATGGCGGCTGCGGCGGAGCGGTTGAGCTTCAGCTCGAACAGATAGAGCTTGCCGAAGGCCTGCATCACCATGTCTACGCGCCCCGTGGCAGTGCGCACCTCCACGTCGACATAGCGGCCGAGCAGGGAGAAGATTACGTAGAGCATCTGCTGGTAGTGGCCCTCGTAGTTCGTGTTCTCGCAATAGGGTACGGTGAGCAGGAACTGCTGCAACTGGCGGAGCATTCCGTCGAGGTCGCCTTCGAGCAAGGCCATATACATGTCGGCAATTGCCGTGAGACCTTCGTTGGCCGCGCTCTGCACATAGTTGGGCAGGAGGCTTTCCATCAGGCCGATACGGATTTCCTTGTTCGGTATATCGAGGGTATAGAGGTCGCTTATCGGGTTGTAGTCCTTGATGGTGGTGTAGCCGCTCTGGTAAAGCAGGGGCGTAAGGGAGGTCATGCGCTCGGTGGGCGCGTCGAAGGCGGAGGCCATCGCCCGGGTGCGGCCTATCTGGGAGGGGGCTACGCCGAACTTGCGCATCATCTCTATCAGATAGGTAGGCGTGCCGCTGGCGAACCAATAGCTGCCGATTTTACGCTTGGCAAATGCCGTCAGGAGGCTGAAAGGATTGAAAATGTCGGGCGAGGGCCATGAGAAATGGTAGCCATCGTAGTTCTGCTTCAACTGTTGCAGCACCTCGTCGTGCGTCTTGCCCTGGTTATCGGCAATGGAATCGACGTAGTCGGATAACTGGCCGGTCAGTTCTTCCTCGGTGATGCCGCAGATGCCGGCATACTCCGAGTCCATGCTGATGTTGGTCAGGTTGTTCAACTCGCTGAAGATGCTCATCTGCGAGAACTTCGTGATGCCCGTGAGGAACACG
>SFPF01000033.1 GCA_004552155.1 Bacteroidales bacterium | reverse complement strand
GCAGTCACGTGGCTGGCATCATAGGCGCAATAAACAACAATGCCTTCTGCGGATGCGGCGTTGCGGGAGGACTTGACGGAAAAGGCGGAGTCAAGTCGCTCGCCTCAGTGTAGGTGAAGTTCTTGCCGAGAATGGCAATCTGCTGCGAACCATTGGTCGTGATGGGCTGATATTCCAATGTCCAGAAAAGACGCTGGGAATTGGCACCCTTGCTATAAGCCACGGGGTCAACATAACCCTTGTTCTTCAAACCGTCGTCGGTAGGCACGAACAAGGAGAAATTTGACTGCATGGCCAGGAGGTAAGTGCTGTAGAATTTACGCAAGGGGGCTGCGCCCGTGTTGGTGCTGTTTACAGCGATGTCGTCGGCATGGAGCACCGTGTTCACCACGCGGGCATTGGTGGAGAACAGCACGGGACCGGAAACAGAGGCATAGGTGGCGGGACCAAACACTTTCTTCATCACATACACCACACCGTTGTTGGCCAGCTTCACCGTTTCAAAGAGTTCGCGATACTTTGCAACCGTGTTATACGACGACGCGTCGAACATGGGGTCGGCGGCATCGTTCATAATCGTGAGGTATTTGCTGGGTACGCTCTCGTTGAAAGAGTCTTTCATCAAGTTGTTGATAAAGAACTTCACGATATTAAGAGGTATCTGCGCAAGGTTCTCTTTCAGGTTGGCGGCATTGTTTTCCAGGTTGCCGTATCTCTCGATAAGGGTCTTACCGCCGCCGCGCACGAAGTAATCAATCATAGCCTCGTCGTTAGGCACGAACATGGCACCCATATCCTGTTCCTTAGAGGAGAGGCTTGTGGAGTATTCGTTCCAACCCGGGTCGAAGCTCAGACGCGCGTAGTCCTGGCTGATGGGTTCGGGATTCTTGTCGGGCGTAGAATAAATGCCGGCACCACCTTGCGAACGCTCGGAAATATAACGCTTCTGCCAAACAGAGTCGGCCGCAATGTTATTGAGTGCCTTATAGTTCTTCGTGAGCGTTTCATCGTAATAGGGTGCACTGAAACGTTCGAGCAGGGAACTGAAAAGCTGCGTGTTGGGTGTCTGGCGAATCACCTCAGCCATATTGGGCGGTGTCTGTAACACGCCGTCGAGCACATGGATATAACCATTGAGACAGGTGATGTCCTGTTCTACGACGCGGCGGTTGTACACATAGCTGCGGTTTTCGGTCGATCCATTGTACCAGCTGTCGGTCTTGGGCAAGTTGAGCACGAAAGCCATATCCTCGCGCGTGATGTTCTTCTCGCGCATCTGTCCTTCGAGGAAGTGCGTGAGCATGGGCTGCGTTTTGTCGAGCGCCATATACATACCCAGCTGCGCGGAATTGTTGCGGTGACGGTCCCAAAAACGGATATCTTTCACCTCTACGCCGTCGTCACCCACAATAGCCTGGTTCAAGTTATTGAAGAGTTCGCTGTTTTTCCAGAAACGAATGGAGTCGGTAGCTGCGGCAGCAGAAAGCTGACGAAGGCAAAGGTTCTTGACGGGACCCTGCATGGTGGTCATCATTTCAAGAACGTATGCGTTGTCGAGCATCGACCCATTGTAGAGCAAACGCTTTTGGCTGGTGGACAGCTGGTCATAGCTCCTTACCGGATTGCCATAAGCATCCTTCCAGTCTGTTGTAGCAAAGAAGTCATTAAATGCAGCATCGGTTGCCGCAAAGAGGGTTTTACTACCGGTCTTTGACATAATGTCGGTATAACCGAGGTCGTCAATCAACCGTACTTCCGTATTAAACCCTCTGCTCTTCAACTCTTCGTAAATACTTCCTCCCAGGAACTCGGTCGACTTCTCGTCTAAGTCGAAGTCATCCTTACAGGAGTACGTAATGCCGCAAGTTGAAAGCAGACACATTGCGCCAAGCAATGCTTGTCCCATTCTGCAAAAACGGTTTTTCATACGCATTAAATCATTAGTTATTTTGTTTTTCTTTCAATCTAAGGTTAGGGATATACCTATGCAATAGGCAAATTTAATCGTTTTTTTATATTTGATAATGTACTTATAGGGGCAAAGTTTAATGCATTAAGATTTTTTAAGGATAACAACGTAGCAAAAACCTCATAGGCGCAGGATAAGGTCAATATTAAGAAAGACGGCACTTGATAGAAAGCTTCAAATAATGCTCGGCAGGCATATTGATACATCACCCAAAGGAGCGGCGAAGGGTAAAGTATACATATTATATATATACACACGCGTGCGCGCGCGTGAGCTGTATTGTAAATTAGAATTACGAGCTAAATGCAACCCTTGTAAAGCACATTGCACCTGGCTGAAACAATAATAGCGTTGCTGAACACAACTCTATATACGTAAATTATTTCCCAGAAAAACCATTCAGCCCTTCATTATTCCGCCTATTGCACTATATATCAACAGGATAAAGCTGAACGGTTTGCGGGTCAAACCTTTCAGCAACCCGTCACAAACGTTTTACATTCTCCTCCCCACCTTCCCAAACTATCAGGCAAAAAATTTTCACTAAGCCCCAGCTAATTTTTCCTTCCTGCTTGATATTTTTCAATATCTGCGCAGAAAAAGTTTGTTACAAACTTTGTAACATGTATTACAAACTTTGTAATATGTGTTACAAACTTTCTAACATGTGTTACAAAGTTTGTAATAAAAATTATCTTGCTGATAATGTAAACTATCTTGCTGATAATGTAAACTATCTTGCTGATAATGTAAACTATCTTGCTGATAGTGAAAATTATCTTAGGGATAATTGGGCAGAAATGAGGGTACCTCGTGACTATGATGTGCATTTTACGCCCTGCAGATGACGACTGAACCCATCACTGGTGTAGGGTTGCAAAAGCAAACTATACACCACTAACGGATTAATATTCAAAATAATACGGCGTTTGTGACGGGTATGCTGGGTTTTTCAGGGTAAAAAAAGCGTATAGGGCGACGCTCCGGCAAAGCGTTTGCCGGATAAAAAAAATAAAAAACGAAGAAAGGGGGATGGCTTAACGGCGCACGGCGATGCCTTCGATTTCAACCAGCCACTCGGGACGGCACACTCGGGCGAGGGTCATGAGGCAGGGCACGCCGGGAAGTAGTTTTTGCAAGCAGGCCTTGACGGCTGGATAGTCGGCAAGGTCACGCAGGTAGCAGACCATGTATTGCATGTCGGCAAGCGATGCGCCGCCATCGCGCAGCAGAGCCTCAATGTTCTGCACAAGCCGCTCCGTTTGGCGCACGGCATCGCCACGATAAACGCATTGGCCGAAACGATCAATGCTGGCAGTGCCCGAAATCAGCAAGTGACGGCCAAGGGGAAGGTGGAGCGCGGTGCCGCGCTCGAATGCCACGCCGTATTCATGCGTATGGTTCAGATGATCGAGAGCTTGCAAATATTTTACACCCGTTTCAGGAACGCCGGAAACGGAAAAGAAGTCTGCCGCAACGGCGGCAGAGGTTTCGAAGCTCGCTCCCCCGATGCCCGTCGAGGCAATAAAATGCGTATTCTTGGTAAGTCCTATTTCGCTGAAATACTCGTTGCGGCTCTTCACAACGGCAGCGTATTCGCGGTCAACGTCTCGCACGAAGATCCAAGTGCGGTGGCAATGGTCTGCCACGTTCAGGCCATACGTATCCAGCCATGCCTGATGCTGCAAAAAGGCGGTGCGCATCTGGGCGTCGGGGGCATTGTCCTCTCCCACCCAACCGGCAAAACGCACGCTCTGGAAATAGAAAGCAATTTCGCCGAGTCGGGCAATCATCTTATCAGGCGTTCCGATTTTCTGCAAAGCATCATCGCCAATCCACCATTGCTGCAATGCCACCTTGCACCCCGAAAGCGGGGGCTGCTCCACATAAGACACAAAACCCGAGTTCAGCACCTCAAGCGTCAGCCGATGTTGCTCAACTTCTGGTTGGTTGTTGGCGGCATCGCTCAAATAGACGCGCGTCATCAGCAAATGGCAGGGCGAGAGCCTGTTGTCAGACATAAAGCGCGCCACCTGGGCTTCGAGTTCCGCCAGTTGCGCTTGAAGAGATCCGCCGCTTAGCGGTTCGAAAATCGGGAAATATTCTTTGATCATAGTGTGCGATAAGGGTTGAATGCTTAGTTTCTGCGCACAAAATTACTGATTTTTGAGGAAAAGGTTTGGTTATTCCGTAACAACTTTTTACCTTTGCGGCAGTAACCAACAAAAACAGAAAAGCCTATCGACACACTTTACTTCTTAAATAGATATTATATATAATTAAAGAAGAAAGGTTTGCGTCATGAATGATTACACCTTATTGACCGACGACCAGTTGGTCAGTCTTTATGTTTCGGGGCAGGACAATGCCTTCGATGTTTTGTTGGAACGTTATAAGAATAGGCTTTACAACTACATCCTTTACATAGTCCACAAGGAAGATACAGCAGACGACCTCTTTCAGGAGACGTTTGTCAAGGCAATTGTCACCTTGCGCAATGGCAACTATCGCGCCGACGGCAAATTTTACGCCTGGCTCACGCGCATCGCCCATAATCTGCTCATCGACCACTTCCGCGACGGGCAGGCTGAAAACTTTATGACGGACGAAATGGCAGGAATGAGCATTTTCGACTCCATTCAAGTATCGGATGCCTGCAAGGAAAGCGAAATCGTGAGCGAGCAAACGCTTGAAGACGTGCGCCGACTGATTGAGCATCTGCCGGAATCTCAGAAAGAGGTGGTGAAGATGCGCTACTACCAAGACCTAAGCTTTAAGGAAATAGCCGACCTCAAAGGCATCAGCATCAACACCGCACTCGGCCGTATGCACTACGCTATCAACAATATGCGCAAAATGGCTAAGGAGCACGGACTGTTTAGCCGCGAATAAGCATCGGCAACACGAAACCAAACGGTTTGAAACAATAACAAACGGCGCGGGCAACACATCGTTGTCCGCGCCGTTTGCGCTATATTTCAACAGATTACTTGTTTTCCAATTCCTTTGCTGCAATGGCCTGATTGGCCGTAATGGCTATCATCTTGTAGACATCGTCTACGGAGCAGCCGCGCGAAAGGTCGTTCACGGGGCGGGCAATGCCTTGGAGGATAGGACCAACTGCCGTGGCATGGCCGAGACGCTGCACGAGTTTGTAACCGATGTTGCCCACTTCGAGGTTGGGCACAACAAGCACGTTAGCCTTGCCGGCAATAGCGCTGCCCGGTGCCTTGGACGCGCCAACGGAGGGCACGAGAGCAGCATCGAAGGCCTCAACCACCTTGTCTACAACTTCATGCTTGGCGCTGCCCTTTGTGGAGAAGCTCAGCATGGCTACGCGGGGCTCGTCGATGCCGGCAACGGCCTTTGCGGTGCGGGCGGTGCAAATGGCAATCTGTGCCAACTGGTTGGCATCGGGCATGGGCGTTACTGCCACGTCTCCCATCACGAGCACACCATTCTGTCCGCACTCGGGGGCGTGGGTGAGCAGCAGCATGGCACCGCTCACGCAGGTGATGCCCGGAGAGGTTTTGATGATTTGCAGAGCGGGACGGAGCACGTCGCCCGTCGTGTTGCGTGCGCCGGCAAGCTGGCCGTCGGCATCGCCGCTCTTGATGATGAGGCAGCCGAGATAAAGCGGATTCTTCACCAGTTCGCGCGCCTCTTCAATGGTCATGCCCTTCTTTTTGCGCAGTTCGCAAAGCAGCTGCGCGTAGGCCTCTTGCTTCGGGTGGTTTTCGGGGTCGATAATCTGTGCCTTGCCGATATTTCCCAGTCCGAACTTCTGCGCCATAGCGGCGATTTCCACGGGATTGCCGAGCAGGATAAGGTCTGCCACCTCATCGGTGAGGATTTGGTTGGCAGCTTTGAGGGTACGCTCTTCCGTTCCCTCGGGAAGCACGATGCGCTGGCGGTTTGCCTTGGCACGTGTGATGAGTTGTTCTACGAGTTCCATAGTTATAATGAGATAATAATATTATTATGCGTGTACGTATGTGCCGATGTTCTCGCCGTCGAGCACTTTCTTGAGGTTGCCGTAAACGTCCATGTTGAAGACGTAAATGGGCAGACCGTTCTCTTTGCACATGGCCGTTGCCGTGATGTCCATCACCTTCAAGCCCCGGCTAAGCACCTCGTCGTAAGTGATTTCGTCGAACTTCGTAGCCGTGGGGTCTTTCTCGGGGTCGGCGGTATAGACGCCGTCCACGCGCGTGCCTTTGAGCATCACGTCGGCCTCTATTTCAATACCGCGCAGCGACGAGCCCGTGTGCCGCGCTCCATGGCTTCGATGGCTTTCCATTTGGAATAGAATTCGCCGATCGGCTCCATGCGAATGGCCGTCAGCACGCGGCTCTTCACGCCCTGCGCTCCGAGAGCACTGCTAAGGGCGAGGGAGTTGATCACCGTGGCGCACATTCCCATTTGGTCACCCTTCACGCGGTCGAAGCCTTTGCCGGCACCGCTCAGTCCGCGAAAGATATTGCCGCCGCCGATGACGATGCCTATCTGTACGCCTGTGGCCAGCGCGTCCTTGATTTGCTCAGCGTATTGGTTGAGTCTTTGCACGTCGATGCCGTGCCCTTGTGCCCCGGCGAGGCTTTCGCCGCTTAGTTTCAGGAGTATTCTTTTGAATTTTGGCATGATTTGAAAATATTGATTTACATTGCAAAGTTACGATTTCTTATTGTGGAACGCACACTATCACAGCAGATAACTTACTTCCTTAAATAAATATTGCCGCAAATTGCCGTCGAGGTCGCGCAAATGGAGCGTGCCGTCGGGCGCGACCGTTTCTAAACGCGCCAAGAAATTGCCATGTGCGTCGGCATACCGATGATTGCCCTCTCGGCGGTACATCCTCCTGACGTATTCTTCAAGCACCTGCTCGCCCTTGTTGTTCTGAAGCAGGCTGTAATAATGCTCAAAGCGTTGCAGGAAATGGCGCAGCACGGCGGCGCGGTCAGTCTCCTTGCCGCGCACCTGGATGAAAGAAACGGGATTTGGCGCATCGCCTTCAAACGCCTTTTGATTGATGTTCAAGCCGATGCCTATGATGCTGCGGCTGATTGCACGGCCGCAAAGGGTATGCTCCAGCAACATGCCGCATACTTTATTATCATTTATATATATATCGTTCGGCCACTTGACGCAGACCTCGCACTTGCAATATTTCTGCACCGTGTCAGCCACCGACAAAGCCGTGCCCGCCGAGAGCAGGAACTGCTTGTCGGGGGTGAGAAACGAGGGATGCAGGCCGATACCGAGCAGGAGGTTTGCCTGCGCCGCACTTTCCCACACCGTGCCCTTTTGCCCGTGCCCTGCCGTTTGATAGTCGGCCGTGACAAGTGCAAACTCGGCGACTTGTTCCTCACCGCCCTCTTCTTTGAGAAAAGCCATCGTAGAATCGAGTTGCGCAAAATGCCGGTGCTGCCAGCGCGGCGAGGGCAGGCGCAAGCCATAAAGCAGTTTCTGCGGCAGCGACTTAACGGTTTCGCCGTAGGCGTGGCGGGCAAGTTGCTCTATCAAATCATCGGTTACATCGCTATCGAAATAAACATCGTTCCAATGCTGCTTGTTCCAATGCCAGGCGGGACGGATACCATCGTAATGCTCGCGCAGTTCGGCGGCATATTCCGGCTCGCATTTCATACACACCAGTTCCGTGCGCTCAAGGCTAAGCGCAGCGAATATCTTGCCGGCAATCCTATACACAAGGTAATCGGGGCCAAACGGTTCGTCCTCCGTCACATCGGTGAAGCCCAGCAGGAGGGCGCGCATTGTTTCTATATTCATATTAAACGAGAAAAATCTTTATATTGCGGGCGGCGGTTGTGGCGCACGGTTTCAGGGGTGTAGGCATCGCGCAGGTGGGTTATCTTGAAAGGCGGCTGTATGCCTACTACCGTTATGATGTCGAAGCGGTAAGGCGCATCAAGCCTGTTTTCCGAAAGATATGCCAGAGCGGCTTTCACAAGGTGCTCCTGCTTGCGAATATCCACGGCAAATTCAGCCGGCGCGAACTGCTCGTTGCGCCGCGTCTTGACTTCCACGAAGACAATTTCGCCAAACCATTCGGCAATGATGTCCACTTCGAGATGCCCGCTGTGCCAGTTGCGCTCCAAGATGCGGTAATTGCGCTTGGAGAGATAGGTGCAAGCCTCCCGCTCGCCGAGTATGCCAAACTCATTGTGCAGTGCCATGACGCGCTATCTCTTTTTCTTGAAAAAATCTTTCATCAGCGCGGAACACTCTTCTTCCATCACGCCTGCCGTGACCTCGGTCTTGGGGTGCAGAGCATCTGGGGCGTAGACGCTGAACCCACGCTTGGGGTCAGACGCGCCGTAAACGAGCCTGCCAAGCTGCGCCCAGCCGAGTGCGCCGGCACACATGGTGCAAGGCTCCACGGTGACGTAGAGCGTACATTCGTTGAGGTATTTGCCGCCCAAGTGGTTGGCGGCGGCGGTGACAGCCTGCATTTCGGCGTGCGCCGTCACGTCGGTGAGGGTTTCCACAAGATTGTGTGCGCGGGCAATGATGCGGTCTTTGCAGACCACCACCGCGCCCACAGGCACTTCGTCGCGGCCAAACGCCGCCTTTGCCTCATCGAGGGCTTTCTTCATGAAATATTCGTCGGGCATGGGGAATTTATTTTTTTCCGGAAGTTCCGGAATATCCGGATTATCCGGATTAATCCGGGCTATCCGGGCTAATGGTTTCTAAGGGCATCGAGCTCGCGGCGAAGGCTGGCAAGCTCGGCTTTGAGTTGGGCGTTTTCTGCTTCGAGGCGGGCGATGATTTGCTTCTGAGTGCCGCGCATATCGAGGCGGGCAGCAGTCATGCGCTCTTTAATGCCGCCCTCCGTGACAAATTCCTTGTCGCGCTTCTGTATAAAAGTAGTCATTGCCCTATCCACCATGTGACACAGGCAAATGGCGGTGTTGCAAATCTCTTCGTCCGTCCAGCGAAGATAAAACGGGCGATAGTCCTTGTCGTCGCTGTATTGCTTGCAAAAGGCACGCAGTTTATTGAACCGCTCTTTGGCGGCGGCATCAGGGCTGGCAGCCCATTCGGGAAGCCCATGCTCTTTCAGGTAATCCTGATAATCTTCGAGCAATTCGCGATTGGAGCCTTGGGCAATGCCGAGCAACCTTATCTCAACTTCAAAACTGGTCTGCCCATCCGTAAGTCCTTCGGCAATGTTCTGCTTCACGGAACGCGCCGACTGCACCATCTGGTCTACCGTGCGGTCGCCATAACGCGGCAGGAAACGCTTGCAGAATACTTTCGTAAGCTGCACGAGCACATCGCTCTTACGGTAGAAGAACAATTCCTGATAGTGCGTGGGCTGTCTGAGCACACTCGGCGTGCCGTCGTCATAGCGGCGCAAATTCTCGGGCGTTGCAGGCATATTATATATTATTTATGTAAATCAGCAAGCCGCGCCTTGTGCTACGCCTTTCATGCTCAAAGCCACGCGGCCGCGCTCTTCGTCGATTTCGAGCACGCGCACATTCACCAGCTGGCGTAGCTTGACCACTTGCGCGGGGTCTTTGACGTAGCGGTCGGCAATTTGCGACACGTGGACCAAGCCTTTCACCTTGATGCCAAGGTCTACGAAACAGCCGAAGTTGGTGATATTCGTCACCACGCCGGGCAGCACCATGCCTTCTTCAAGGTCTTCGATAGAATGTACGCTTTCGGCAAAGGCAAATTCCTTGGCCGTGCCGCGCGGGTCGCGCCCAGGCTTGTCCAGTTCGGCCATAATGTCGTTGAGCGTGGGCAATCCCACATCGGCAGAGCAATATCGCTGCAAGTCTACCTTGCCGCGTGCCTCGGCACTGCCTATAAACTGCTGCACGGTGCAGCCTGCGTCCGCCGCCATGGCAGATACGAGTTTGTATCGCTCGGGGTGCACGGCCGTATTGTCGAGCGGGTTGTCGCCGCCCGCGATGCGCAAGAAACCGGCACACTGCTCAAAGGCTTTCTGGCCGAGGCGCGGCACGTCGAGCAGCTGGCGGCGGTTGGCAAACGCGCCGTGCTGCGTTCGGTAGTCCACAATATTTTTTGCCAAAACCGGCCCAAGCCCCGCCACGTAGGTAAGCAGATGCGTGCCGGCAGTGTTGAGGTTCACGCCGACGGTATTCACGCAAAGTTCCACGGTGCGGTCGAGCGTCTTTTTGAGCGCGCCCTGATCCACATCGTGCTGATATTGCCCCACGCCAATGGCTTTGGGGTCTATCTTCACGAGTTCCGCCAGAGGGTCGGCCAAGCGGCGGCCGATAGACACCGCGCCGCGCACCGTGACATCGTAATCGGGAAATTCCTCCCGCGCCGTCTTGGAGGCGGAATAGACCGATGCGCCGTCCTCGCTCACGAGGAACACCGCCACATCTTTCAAATGCAGGTCGCGCACCAGTTCTTCAGTCTCGCGCCCCGCCGTGCCGTTGCCGATGGCAATGGCCTCTATTTTATATTGCTCGCAAAGCGTACGCACCTTTATCGAGGAGCGGGCATACTCGCCGCGCGGCGGGTGGGGATAGATGGTTTCGTTGTGGAGCAGCATGCCGTGGCTATCGAGGCAAACGACCTTGCACCCCGTGCGGTAGCCGGGGTCGATGCCCATAATGCGCTTTTCGCCGAGCGGGGCGGCGAGCAGGAGTTGGCGCAGGTTTTCGGCAAACACGCGTATAGCCTCTTCGTCGGCTTTCTGCTTGCCCAAGGCTGCAAACTCCGTTTCAATCGAAGGGCGAAGCAGCCGCTTGTAGGCATCTGCTACCGCCAACTCTAACTGTTGGGCTGCGGCGGAGCCGGGACGCACGAAACGGCGTGCCACACGCGAGCGGCAATCGTCGTCATCGGCAGGAAGAATGCTTACTTTAAGAAAGCCCTCCGCCTCGCCACGCAGCATGGCAAGCATACGGTGGGACGAGCAACGGCGCAGCGGTTCCTGCCAATCGAAATAGTCGCGGAATTTAGCGCCTTCCTCTTCCTTGCCTTTAACTACTTTGGAGCGCACCACGGCCGTAAGCTGATAAGAGCGGCGCACCGACTGACGCGCCTGCTCGTCCTCGTTCACGTGCTCGGCAATGATGTCGCGCGCGCCGCTGAGCGCGGCCTCCACATCGGGCACCTCGTCATTGAGAAATTGCCGCGCCGTGCGCTCGGGATTTTCGTACGGACGTTTCAGAAGGCTATCCGCCAAAGGCTGCAAACCCTTCTTTCGGGCCGCCTCGGCGCGGGTTTTGCGCTTCGGCTTGTAGGGCAGATAGAGATCTTCGAGCAGGTCTGCGTCCCAGCAGGCGGCAATGCGCTGGCGCAGTTCGGGCGTGAGTTTGCCCTGCTCTTCAATCGTGTTGAGGATGTATTCCCTGCGGTGCGCCAGTTCTTCGAGTTTTTCGCAACTATCGTTGATTTCGGCAATCTGCACCTCGTTCAGTCCGCCCGTCGTCTCTTTGCGGTAGCGGCTGATAAAGGGAATGGTGGCACCGCCTTTGAGCAGGTTCACCGTACCTGCCACCTGCCGCTCACGCAAACCTAACTTTTTGGCAATCAGGCCGACAATCATCTCATCGGTTGCGGCGGCAGTGATATTTTCATTCGTGTTTTCCATGACAAATAAGGTTCAGGGCAGAAATCTGCCGCACAGAAACAATTCCCTGTGCGGCAGATTTTTATTTATATGCCGATTAAGGCAAAAATATCTACGTTATTTGAGCCGCGAGAGGGTTTCCTTGATGCGGCGAATGGCTTCAACGATGTTCTCATCGCTTGTAGCGTAACTCATGCGGAAGCACTCGGGCGAGCCGAAAGCATCGCCGCCCACCGTTGCCACGTGACCCTCTTCAAGAAGATACAGGGCGAGGTCGGAAGATGAGTTGATAACGTGCTTGCCGTCGGTCTTGCCAAAATAACTGCTGCATTTGGGGAAGAGATAGAACGCGCCGTGGGGGTCGTTCACTTCGAGACCGGGGATTTGGCGCGTGAGGTCCACGATGAGGTTCTTGCGGCGCAAGAAAGCCTGGCGCATCTCTTCCACGCACTCCTGCGGTCCGCTGAATGCAGCCACAGCAGCCATTTGGCTCACGGAGCAAGGACCGCTGGTGTACTGCCCCTGCAGTTTGTTCATCGCCTTTGCCAATGCCAAGGGTGCGGCAGAGAAACCGATGCGCCATCCTGTCATGGCATACGCCTTCGACACGCCGTTAATCACCACCGTGCGCTCCTTCATGTCGGGCAGGGCGGCGATGGAAGCGTGCGCACCGACGTAGTTGATGTGCTCGTAAATTTCGTCGCTGATTACCGTAACCTGCTCGTGCCGGCGGAGCACCTCGGCGAGGGTTGCCAGTTCGTCCGCGCTGTAAACGCTGCCCGTGGGATTGCTGGGCGAGCAGAGAATGAGGGCGCGGGTGCGCTCGGTGATGGCCGCCTCGAGCTGTGCGGGCGTTATCTTGAAATCCTGCTCAATGGTGGCTTCCACGAACACGGGCTTGGCACCTGCGAGCAGCACCATTTGCGGATAGCTCACCCAATAGGGCGCGGGGATGATTACTTCGTCGCCCTCGGAAGACAGTGCCATGACTGCGTTGCACACGGCCTGCTTCGCGCCGTTCGACACGGTGATTTGCGCGGCATCGTATGCCAAGCCGTTTTCGCGGAGCAGCTTTTGGCAAATGGCTTCACGGATAGCGGCATAGCCGGGCACGGGAGAATAGCGTGAGAAGTTCTCGTCGATGGCTTTATGCGCAGCCTCCTTGATATGGTCGGGCGTGTTGAAGTCGGGTTCTCCGACGGAAAGGTTTATCACATCCACGCCCTGGGCTTTAAGTTCTGCGCTCTTTTGCGACATGGCCAGAGTGGCCGACTGCGCAAGGCGGTTTACGGTTGCTGAAAGTTCCATTATATTTCAAATTTATTATTTGCGGCTTTCGCCAAAAAATCTCAGCAAATAGATGAAGAGGTTAATGAAATCGAGGTAGAGCGAGAGGCTGCCGAGGAGGGCAATTTTCTCTGCGCCTTCCTTATCTCCATGTTCTTGGAGCATCTGCTTGATGGACTGCGTGTCGTAGGCCGTAAGCCCCACGAAGATTACCACGCCGGCGTAATTAAGGATGAGCGTCAAGCCTTCGGCTTTCATGAAGATGTTGACCACAGTGGCGATTAACAGCCCTATGAGGAGCATGAATAAGATGCGCCCCATCGTCGAGAGGTCGCGCTTCGTGACGAAGCCGAAGAGGCTCATCGCGCCGAAGGTGCCGGCGGTAATCAGGAAGGTCGTGGCAATGGACTGCTCAGTGTAGGCGAGTAAGATGAAGGAGAAGAACACGCCGTTCATGATAGAATATATCACGAACATTAGACTCGCCGTGACAAACGACAGGCTCATAATCCTTGAGCTGAGCACGAACACGAGCACGAGTTCACCGATGAACAGGCCCCAGAAGGCAATCTGGTTAGAGACGATGGCATAAAGGATTGCGGGGCTGCTGGCCACGTAGTACGCCGTCATGCCCGTAACGACCAGTGCCAGCGTCATCCACAGATAGACCTTTGACATAAGGGCGGGAAAAGACAATGCGCTGCTTTGTGCACGCTCTTCTACTTGGTTGTAAAAGTTGTTTTCCATTGTTTTGATATCATGTTGGATTATTAGTAAACGAGTAAACGAGTAAACAAGTAAACGAGAAAATTATAGGTGCAGATTATGTCCCATGCGCTTCTTCTTGGTTTCGAGATAGCGGCGGTCGTAGGGGTTGGGGGTGATTTCGATGGGAATGTTCTCGGTAATTTCAAGACCGTAGGCTTCCAGCCCCACACGCTTGACGGGATTGTTTGTGATGAGCTTCATCTTATGCACGCCGAGCAGACCGAGGATTTGCGCCCCCACGCCATAATCACGCTCGTCGGGGTCGTAACCGAGGTGCACGTTGGCGTCTACCGTGTCGTAGCCCTGCTCCTGCAACTTATAAGCGGCAATCTTCGCCATCAGGCCGATGCCGCGCCCTTCTTGGTTGAGGTAGAGGATAACGCCCTTGCCGGCTTCATCGACCATCTTCATGGCCCGGTGCAGCTGCTCGCCGCAGTCGCAGCGCTTGGAACCGAAGATGTCGCCGGTCATGCAGGAGGAATGCACGCGCACTGGGATTGCCTCGTCCTCTTCCCATTCGCCCTTGATGAGGGCAATGTGCTCGAGGCGGTTGTTCTTTTGGCGGAAGGGGATAAGGCGGAAATGGCCGTACTCGGTGGGCATGTCCACCTCCTCGCCTTTCTCTACGAGGCACTCGTTTTTAAGGCGGTAGGCAATGAGGTCTTTGATTGTGATGATGTTAAGCCCCTCGCGCTTGGCAAACTCCTGCAGCTGCGGCATACGCGCCATGGTGCCGTCGTCGTTGAGGATTTCGATGAGGCAGGCGCTGCTTCGGTGTGTCCGGCGCGGGCCAGCACTCCCCTATCCTGCGCGTAGAGCGGATTGATGTGTCCGGGGCGTCCGAAGTCCTCAGGCTTGCGGGCGGGGTCGGCAAGGGCGCGGATAGTGGCGGCGCGGTCGTGGCAGCTTACGCCCGTGGTGCAGCCTTCGAGCAGGTCGATGGTTACGGTAAAGGGCGTGCCGAGCATACTGGTATTGGTTTGCACCTGATGCTCGAGTTCGAGCTGGCGGCAACGCTCGTTGGTGATGGGAGCGCAAAGCACGCCGCGCCCGCAGCGCAGCATGAAGTTCACGGTCTCGGGGGTGGCGAGTTCGGCGGCCATAATAAGGTCGCCCTCGTTTTCGCGGTCTTCATCGTCAACCACGATGACGAATTTGCCGGCTTTAAAATCTTCTATTGCCTCATCGATAGAGGCGAGACGGAATTGTTCCATATATATATAATAATGTATGATCTATTTTTTTTCAACGCAATGGAAGATCCACGGGTTTTATGATCGGCTTTCCGCGCCGCGGTATAGCCGCTTTTCTGCCGTCGGGGCTTTCGGGCGGGGCGAACTGTTCTGGCTTTGCCGCCGTGTCTTCGGGCGCGGAGAGTTCGGGGTAGTAGTAGCTGGCACTTGCCGACCGCTCGCGCACCAAGATGTAAATGGCCGCCGCAACAGCTATCAGGGCAAACGCAATGAGCACGATGCGCCGCGCCTTGCGGCCGAGGCGGAGGCGGAGCCTATTGCGCCCCTTGCTGTCGTCGGCTGCGGAGTCGTCGACCTCCTCGGCTGCGGCATTGCCTGCAATGAGGCCTTGCAAGCGGTCGCACACTTTTACCACCGTCTGCAAATCTCGCTGCAGGCGCAGGCGGAAACGCCAAATGCGCAGGTAGAACAGCAAGCCTATCGGCAGCAAGATGCCCGCCGCCACGTTGAGTTTGCCATTACGGAAGGGCGAGGTGTGGGCGTGCTCGAAGATAATGGGCAGGCGGTTAAGTTGCTGCAACTCTTTGTAGGACTTGCTATTGGAAAGGTCCTCGACAATCTCTTCCATTTCGGCAGAAATAGCCGCCACACGCTCGTCGGGACGCGAACGAAAGAAGATGTCAATATAATTGGGCGCAAGGAGGAGTTTGTTCTCCTGCATATAGGCCTGGCACTCTGCTTTTAGTTTTTCAAGCCGCGCGGGCAATAGGTCGTAGTGCGGGTCGTCGATGATGACCTCCTTGCGGAACAAATGGCGCGAGGAGCGCAGTCCGAGGAGTTTTACGAAGAACGACTTATAGAGTTCGGAGTTGAACACCACGGAGTCTTTGTTGGCCTTATAGGTGAAGAACACGCCGAAAGGCACGAGGGCAACGGTGCTAATCCACATGCCGTAGACCATGTTCCATTCGCCGTCGCGCGCCATCTTCATGCCCGAGGTGTTGATGATGTAATAAATGATAAAGATTGCGACAGAGATGACCGTCGGCAAGCCCAAACCGCCTTTGCGTATGATTGCGCCGAGCGGTGCGCCCACAAAGAAGAAGATGAGGCAGGCGAGCGACAATGCCATTTTCTGATGCCACTCAATCCAGTGGCGGCGTATGTCTTTCTCGCCATTTGCCAGCACCTGGCTTTTCCATTCAAGGTCGGCGCGGAAGGACACCACGTTGTTTTGCGCCATGCGCATCACTTGCTGCCTTTTCGCGTCGGGCAACTGCGCCACCAATGAGTCGAAGGGTACTTGGCGTGAGGAGTTGCTTATCGTTTCGAGTTTCTTTGCGTCAAGCTCCGGCCTTTTATAATATTGCATGCAGGCCATTTTATAATGCTCCTTGCCGAGGCTGTCCAGTTCGTGTGAAATAGAGTCTACGCTGTGCTCGATCTGCGCCATGTTCTTGGCAGAGGGCATACCCGAGAGCAAGTCCTTGTCGAGCATATTGAAATTGCTGTCGAAGTCTATGAGCAGTTCCTTGTGCTGGAACGTTTCGCGGTCGTAGGGCGAGTTGGCACCGCGCGTCGGCGCAGCACCGCCCGATTGCAGGTTTTGGAATTGCTCGCCGCTCCAGAGCGAG
The DNA here is from genome assembly GCA_004552155.1 of Bacteroidales bacterium. GTDB lineage: Bacteria > Bacteroidota > Bacteroidia > Bacteroidales > Bacteroidaceae > Alloprevotella. The sequence continues at coordinate 13,001 of SFPF01000033.1, read as the reverse complement.
AGCTTGAGGTGCAGCTTGTCGCGCGTCATCTCCATGCGCCCCGAGTCGGCCAGCACGATTTGCGCCTTCTCGAAACCTTGGTCGGTCTTGTAGATAATCACGCCGTAGAGCATGCCCGTTTCGGTGTCCTTCTCTTCAACGTAAAGGTTCACGTTGGTCACGCCACTGTAAAAAGTGCCCTCGGGGATTTCCACGGCGGGCGACTGCTGCTTCATGCTGATGAGCAGCGTGCGCAGGTTAATCTGCGCCTTGGGAGAAAAGTTGTTTTGAAAATAAAACGCCACGCCGGTCATCAGCACCGCGAACAACATAATAGGGCGCATGATGCGCAGCAGGGGCACGCCGGCGGCCTTCATGGCGAGCAGCTCGAGACTTTCGCCCATATTGCCAAACGTGATGAGCGAGGAAAGGAGAATGGCCAGCGGCAGGGCCTGCGGCACGAGCGTCTGCCCCATGTACCAGAAGAACTGCGCAAGAATTTCAAAAGACAAGCCCTTGCCAATCAGTTCGTCCACATAACGCCACGTGAACTGCATCATAAAGACGAAGAGGCAGATAAAGAATGCGCCGAAAAAGACAAGCAGGAACTTTTTCAGAATAAAGCTATCTAACTTCTTTATGATAGTCATTGGCCGTGAGGGAGAGATTATCGGGATACGCCGCAAAAAATCGAAGCAGCACTAAACACTGCAAAATTACAACTTTTTCGCCTTATCCTATAAGCAAAGCGGAAAATATTGCGGCGGGCGGACGGCGGTTTGAATATTTGTTCTTTTACATGCACCTTTGGCGGCTCGGCAATTCATGTATACTTAATTGCGCTCGCTTGTACGAAAATTGCACTATGTTTGCAAAACATGCTATATGCCCAACTTGCGAATCCCAACTACAAACGAGTTATAGAATATCTCATCATGCCTTTTTCTTCAAAAAACCTTTTTTATCAGCAAAACAGCAGGCAAGGCCTTTGCTAATTCAAACGAAAGCAAATTATTTCACCGCAAATAATCGGACAAAGAAAGATTTTCGTAACGCTCGAAGCAGCCTACCGCCGTCTTGAGCGTGCGGAAGCCCACGCGGTCCACCTGACGGAGGTCTGTAATCGCGCCCTCATCAATCATCTTGCGCAGCTCTGCCACGCGGTAACGGCTGATGTACTCGTGGACATCGTTGTAGCCCTGCGAGCGCAAGCATTGCAGCACGAGGTGGCGGTTGAAACCGGAGAGGCGGCAAAGCTTGTCGCGCGTAAAAAGCACGTCGGTAAAGGGTTTCTCTTTCTGCATGAGATATTCCAACGCCTCGAAGCGCACGAGGTTGGCGCGGTTGAAGTCGTCGGTCTCGGAAATGGTGAGCTCTGCTTCCGAGGGCGGCGTTTCTATCTCGCGGATAACGGGATAAGACATGGAGTCGAGCACGGGGCGCATGATTCTGAAGAAGAGAAACATGTTGACGACGGTGAAGAAGAGGATATATATAGTAAGCCCGATGAGATTGAAATTGAGCGTCAGGATAACGAAGTAGAGACTCACGATACCCAACGCCGCGCCGTAGGCAATGAGGTCGCGCGGCAACTCGAACCGACGCATCAGACGATGGGGCAAGAAAAATATGTTGGCAATGTAGTAGCCCGAAAGTCCCAAGGCGGCGAAACGCAGCAGGATATCGCCGCTGAGGAGGTATTGCCCCACATCGCTCAGTTCGTACACGCGCGCAAAGCCGCTGCCGAGTAGCGCACCCACTATATATATAAATATGAGTGCCAACGCCGGCGCAGCATATTTCCACATTCTGCCCCATTGCAGGTAGCCGGGCATGCACAGCCCCAAGGGATAGATGCTTTGCAGGTAGGAGCAGGCGAGCAGGTAGATGAGCAAAGCGGGGTGGAGAAAGCCCAGCGAGGGGATTTCGCGGGTGAAGACGAAGAAGAGCGCGCCGCAATACATCAGGCAGATAAGGAGCATAATCCATGCCTGCGACAGATAGTTGACACTGCGCCGCGCAAAGCGGAACATCACGAGGCTCATCATCAGGTGAGCCGTGGCGGCGAACTCTATGGTAACGATTGTAAGGGTGTGCATCGGGAGGAATGAGCGTTAGATTACAAGCAAATTTATTAAAATCTTTTTTTCTTATAAGAAAGTTGTAGGAAATTTATTAGTACTTTTGCAAAAGTTTTGACTAATAGGTAGAATGGACAGCAAAGTCTTCACGATAGATATCGATGAAATAGTGCGCGGCAAGGCGGGCGCTAAGGCGCGGTTCGTGCCGCGCTTCGTGCTGTCGTGGCTCAAGCGCATCATCCATCAGGACGAGGTGAACGAGTTCATTCTCGGCGAGGGCGACAAGCAGGGCATGCCGTGGCTGGACGACTGCATGGAATATCTCGGCACGAAGCTCAACGTGAAAGGGCTCGAAAACCTGCCCGACGACAGCGACGGCCGCCTCTTCACCTTTGTCTCCAACCACCCGCTCGGCGGGCCCGACGGCGTGGCGCTCGGCCATTTGCTGGGACACCGCTACGACGGGCGCATCAAATATCTCGTAAACGACCTTCTGATGAACCTCCACGGCCTCGCGCCGTTCTTCGTGCCTATCAACAAGACGGGCAAGCAAAGCCGCGACTTCCCGCGGCTGGTGGAGGCGGCGTTCGGAAGTCCCAGCCACATCATCATGTTCCCCGCCGGGCTTTGCTCGCGCCGCATCGGCGCAAAAGACATTCATCACGAAGAGCGTGGAGACGCAGCGCGACATCGTGCCCATCCGCTTCGACGGGCGCAACTCGGATTTCTTCTACCGCATCGCGAACGTAGGCAAGCGGTTGGGACTGAAATTCAACATCGCCATGCTCTATCTCGTGGACGAACTTTACAAGAACCGCGGCAAGACGTTTGACGTGACCATTGGCAAACCTATCCCCTACTCTACTTTCGACAAAAGCCGCAAGCCACAGGAATGGGCGGCGTATGTGGAAGACATTGTTTATAAATTATAGTAGTCGAGTTGACGAGTAAACAGAACTGTAAAAAAAGCCCCTAATATGCTCCCTATAATACCTCCCGTAGACCGCGACTTGCTGGCGGCAGAACTTACGCCGGAGCGGCGGCTACGCGCCACAAACAAGGCAGGCAACGAAATCTATGTGTTCAAAGCCGAAGAAGCGCCCAACGCCATGCGCGAGGTGGGCCGCTTGCGCGAAATAGCTTTCCGCGCAGCCGGCGGCGGAACGGGAAAGGACTGCGACATCGACGAGTTCGACGGCGGCGAAACGCCTTACTACCAGTTGATTGTTTGGAGTCCCGATGACCGCCAAATCTTGGGCGGCTACCGCTTCCTGCCGGGCAGGGAGATAAAGTTCAACGCCGAGGGGCAGCCTATGCTCGCCACGACGCACATGTTCCATTTCTCTCAGGAGTTTATCGAAACATACCTTCGCGATACGGTGGAGTTGGGACGCTCGTTCGTGACGCTCGAATACCAGAGCACGCGCCTTTTGAGCAAGGGGCTCTTCGCGCTCGACAACCTTTGGGACGGCCTCGGCGCGCTCACGGTGGTCATTCCGGGGCTGAAATACTTCTTTGGCAAGATGACGATGTATCCGTCGTTCAACCGCCCCGCCCGCGACATGATCCTCTATTTCCTCAAAAAGCATTTCGGCGACAAAGACGCGCTCGTTACGCCTATCACTCCGCTTACCCTCGACACGCCGGAGGAGGAATTGCGGGCCATTTTCGTGGAAGATGACTTCAAGAGCGACTACCGCATTCTCAACACGGCCGTGCGCCGCCTCGGCTTCAACATTCCGCCGCTGGTGAACGCCTACATGGGCCTCAGCCCCACGATGCGCGTGTTCGGCACGGCCGTGAACCATGAGTTCGGCAACGTGGAGGAGACGGGCATCCTGATTGCCGTGAACGAGATTTTGGAAGAAAAGCGCATGCGCCACATCGACACCTTCGCCACGGAGCACCCCGAGAGCATGGAGTTTTTCGCCGATTTGTTCCAAAAGAACGGCGAGTAGCGGCGCGGGCTTATTATTTGACAATTAAATATATTATATATGTACAGAACAAAAACTTGCGGAGAACTCCGTATAAATAATGTCGGCGAAAGCGTGACGCTTGCCGGCTGGGTGCAGCGCGTGCGCAAGATGGGCGGCATGACATTTGTCGACCTGCGCGACCGCTACGGCATCACGCAACTCGTGTTTAACGAAGAAACCAACGCCGACCTGTGCGCTCAGGCCAATAAACTCGGGCGCGAATACGTGGTCCAAGTGGTCGGCACCGTGGGCGAACGCTACTCTAAGAACGACAAGATGCCGACGGGCGACATTGAAATCACCGTGACCGCGCTCACCGTGCTCAACGCCTCGGACGTGCCGCCTTTCACCATCGAGGAGAACACCGACGGCGGCGACGAACTGCGCATGAAGTACCGCTATCTCGACCTGCGCCGCGAAGTGGTGCGCCGCAACCTGGAACTGCGCCATAAGTTCTGCCTCGCCGTGCGCCATTTCCTCGACGAGAAAGGTTTCCTCGAAATCGAAACGCCCGTGCTCGTGGGCTCTACGCCGGAGGGCGCGCGCGATTTCATCGTTCCCTCGCGCATGAACCCCGGCCAGTTCTACGCCCTGCCGCAAAGCCCGCAGACGCTCAAGCAGCTGCTCATGGTGGCAGCGAAGACCTCCGCGCCGACCGCCAGCCGGAGTTCACGCAGATTGACTGCGAAATGAGCTTTGTGGAGCAGGACGATATTATCAACACCTTTGAGGAAATGGCCAAGTATCTCTTCAAAGAGGTGCGCGGCTACGACCTCGGCGATGCGCCCTTCCTGCGCCTGCCTTGGCACGAGGCGATGCGCCGCTTCGGCAGCGACAAGCCCGATATGCGCTTCGGCATGGAGTTTGTCGAGGTGATGGACGTGCTGAAAGGCACGGGCGAGTTTGGCGTGTTCAACGAGGCGGCCTATATCGGCGCGATTGTGGCCGAAGGCTGCGCTTCCTATACGCGCAAGCAGTTGGACGAACTTACCAACTTTGTGAAGTCGCCGCAAATCGGCGCGAAGGGTCTTGTTTACGCCCGCGTCGATGAGCAGGGCAATGTGAAGAGTTCGGTAGACAAGTTCTACGCACCCGAGGTGATGCAGCGCCTCAAAGAGTTCACCGGCGCGAAGCCCGGCGACCTTATCCTGATGATTTCGGGCCCCGACGCCATGAAGGCACGCAAGCAACTCTGCGAGCTGCGCCTCGAAATGGGCAGCCGCCTCGGCCTGCGCGATAAGAATAAGTTTGCCCTGCTTTGGGTGGTCGACTTCCCGATGTTCGAGTGGAGCGAAGAAGAAGGCCGCCTCATGGCGATGCACCACCCGTTCACTTCGCCGAAGCCCTGCGACATACCGAAACTCGACACCGACCCCGCCTCCGTCCTTGCCGATGCCTACGACATGGTGTGCAACGGCGTGGAAGTGGGCGGCGGCAGCATCCGTATCCACGACGCCGAACTGCAAGCAAAGATATTCAAGACATTAGGTTTCACGCCGGAGCGCGCCAAGGAGCAGTTTGGCTTCCTGATGAACGCCTTCAAGTATGGCGCACCGCCCCACGGCGGCTTGGCTTACGGCCTCGACCGCTGGGTTTCGCTCTTCGCCGGCCTCGACAGCATTCGCGACTGCATCGCCTTCCCGAAGAACAACTCCGGCCGCGACGTGATGCTCGACGCGCCTTCCTTCGTGGACCAGAAGCAGCTCGACGAACTGATGCTGGACATTGTGAAAGAGTAAAATTATTAGTAAACGGGCAGACAAGTAAACGCGTTTGCGCGTTTGCGCATTCATGCAATGAACCGCTTTATCCTCCATTCCGCTTATCAGCCTACGGGCGACCAGCCCGAAGCCATACAGCAACTTGTAGCAGGTGCGTCGTCCGGCGCACCTGCTCAAGTGTTGCAGGGCGTTACCGGCTCGGGAAAGACGTTTACCATTGCCAACGTCATCGCGCAGCTGAACAAGCCCACGCTCGTGCTTAGCCACAACAAGACGCTCGCGGCACAGCTTTACAGCGAGTTCAAAGGCTTTTTCCCCGAGAATGCGGTGGAGTATTACGTTTCTTACTACGATTACTATCAGCCCGAAGCCTATATCGCTTCCACAGATACTTATATCGAGAAAGACCTTGCCATCAACGAGGACATCGACAAACTGCGCCTCGCCGCTACCTCCGCGCTGCTCTCTGGTCGCAAGGACGTGGTGGTAGTTTCGTCCGTCTCGTGCATTTACGGCATGGGAAATCCCTCTGCTTTCTACGAAAACGTCATCGAACTGAAAATTGGGCGGCAACTGAGCCTCAACGAACTCCTGCGCCGCCTTGTAGCCAGCCTCTATTCACGCAACGACGTGGCGCCCTCGGCGGGCAACTTCCGCGTCAAGGGCGACAGCGTGGATATCTACCTTGCCTATGCCGACGACATTATCCGCGTCACTTACTGGGGCGACGAAATCGACGGCATTGAGGAGATAGATGCCGAGAGCGGCGCGCGCATCGATGTTTTTGAGGAATATAAGATTTATCCCGCCAATCTTTTCCTTACCTCGAAAGATACACAGGAACTTGCCATACGGCAAATTCAGGACGACCTCGTGGCGCAAATCGCCGACTTCGAGGCCTGCGGCAAGACGCTCGAAGCAAAACGGCTGAAAGAGCGCGTGGAGTATGACATCGAAATGATACGCGAGCTGGGGCACTGCAGCGGCATTGAGAACTACTCGCGCTACTTCGACGGACGCTCGCCGGGCACGCGCCCTTATTGCCTCTTGGACTTCTTCCCCGAGGACTTTCTGATCGTCATCGACGAGAGCCACGTCAGCGTGCCGCAGATACGCGCCATGTACGGCGGCGACCGCTCGCGCAAAGAGTCGCTCGTGAACTATGGTTTCCGCTTGCCCGCCGCCTTGGACAACCGCCCGCTCACCTTCGACGAGTTCCACGAAATGGCCAAGCAGGTGATTTACATCAGTGCCACGCCAGCCGACTACGAACTGCAAGAAAGCGAGGGCGTGGTTGTGGAACAAGTGATCCGCCCCACTGGGCTGCTCGACCCGCCCATAGAGGTGCGCCCCACCGACCACCCGGTCGATGACTTGATGGAAGAAATCGCAAAAGCCTGCGAGGCCGACGAGCGCGTCTTGGTCACGACCCTGACCAAGCGCATGGCGGAAGAACTCACGGACTATCTTTTGAAAAACGGCATCTCCACGGCTTATATCCACAGCGACGTGGACACTTTAGAGCGCGTGCAGATTATGGAAGACCTGCGCCGGGGCATTTACAGCGTGCTCGTGGGCGTGAACCTGCTGCGCGAGGGTTTGGATTTGCCCGAAGTGGCGCTTGTGGCGGTGCTCGATGCTGACAAGGAGGGTTTCCTGCGCTCTGCCCGCTCGCTCACGCAGACGGCTGGCCGCGCCGCGCGCAACGTGAACGGCCGCGTTATCTTCTACGCCAAACAAATAACGCCGTCCATGCAGCCGCCGCATGAAACAACTGGCCTATAACGCCGAACACGGCATCACGCCGCAGCAAATTAAGAAGTCGCTCGACAGCGCGTCCGACCTCACGTCTCTACGCAAACCCTCCGCTGCCGGCATGCAGACGCAGGCGCAGCACGGGGCGGCCGTATCGGTAAATCCCTACGCCTTGCCCTCGGGCACCAAGTACACGGCAGCCGCAGAGGCGGAGGCCGCTTACGGCAAAAACAAGAAAAACGCTGCTGCGGAAACTCCGCAACAGCGTATCGAACGTTTGCAAAAAGAGATGAAAGCCGCCGCCGCCCGCTTCGATTTTATACTGGCTGCGCAGCTTAGAGATGAGATGATTAGATTAAGCGAACAATTTAGTAAACAAGTAAACGAGTAAACAAGTAAACAAGACAGATATGTCTTGCTAATTATATTTTACATGAGAAACTTGTCTCGTATACTCGTCTACTCGTTTACTCGTCTACTAATATATGAAGAGATTGGAGAATAGTATCTCCTACCTCCACACCACCACAAGGCTGTCTGCCTTAACACGGGCTTTGAGGAAATCGGTGAGGCGGGTTTGCTGCTCTGCAGGCAGGGCTTTTGCTTTTTTCTTCATACTCACCAAAGCCACAACGAAACGCTTTGAGGCGATTGTATCGGTGCGCGCCTCCACCACGTTGGCAAGGCTCAGCGACTCTATCTGCGGAAAGAGGGCCGTGAGTTCCTGTCCCATTTCTCCCGAAAGGTTTTCATAGCGCGTGTAAGCGTCCAGCCGCTGGTGCAGTTCGTTGGCGCGCGCCGTTTCCGCCGCCAGTTGCTTGCGCTCCTCGCTCATGCCCGAACGCGAGGCCGTGAGTTTGTTGAGCAGTTGAGCCCATAGTCCTCCATGCGCCGCTTCGCCTCTGCTATTCGCGCCGCCGGTATCTCGCGCCCCACGGCCACCACGCTAAGCAGGAGGCTGTCTTTGTTCACCTCATTTGAAATAATCTGCGTGCCCGTTTGCGAAAGTTCCTTTTTCACAAAACGGTTCACGTTGTTTTCAAAAATACTCTTCCGCACGATGCCCACGGTCATAAAGAGCGAGGGAAGCACCGTGAGCAGCGCCAGCGAGAGCACCACACGCCGCGTCTTTCGCTCCAAGGTCTGCGTGCCGAGTCGCTTGCGGTGGAAATGCAGCAGGCGCGTGCCCACATAGGTGGAGAGGCTGATGAACACAGTGTTGATGAAGAAGAGATAAAACGCGCCGAGGAAGTAGAGTATATGCCCCGTGGCCAATCCGTAGCCCGCCGTGCAGAGGGGCGGCATAAGGGCCGTGGCGATGGCCACGCCGGGAATGACGTTGCTCTTGCCTTTCGTGCAGAGGGCGATAAAGCCTGCCGCGCCGCCGCAGGTGGCAATGAGCACGTCGTAGATAGTCGGCGTGGTGCGAGCCAGGAGTTCCGACTGCGCGTCGCTCAGCGGCGTGATGAGGAAGTAGACCATCGCGGTCAGCACGCTGATGAGCGTAGCCACGCCGAAGTTGCGGCCAGAACGTTTAAGCAACTCGAGGTCGCCGATGCCCACGGCCAGCCCCATACCAATTATGGGTCCCATGAGCGGCGACACGAGCATCGCGCCGATAATCACCGCCGTGGAGTTGACGTTCAAGCCGAGCGAGGCGATGAATATGGCGAAAATCAGCACCCACAGCGTGGAGCCCCGGAAGCTCACGCCCTCACTTATTTCCTTGATAATCTCTTCTTCGTTCTCTACGGAGAACTTGAAAAACTCTTTGGCACGCGTCCACAACAGTTCAAACTTTGGCATAGTTGTATATATAAATATTGTACACTTAGAAACACAGAAAATCTCCCCAAGAGGCGGCAGGCGGCATCTCGGCTTAAGACATGATGCAAAGGTACGGCAAAATATCTCCTTTCTGCTATTACAAGACCCTAAACTTTGCATTTAACCCAACGTTTGTGCAAGGCGAGCCTGAAATTATGCGTTAAGTGCCTGGAAGGCACTACAGAGCGTAGGCGTAGTGCCTTCCAGGCACCTCATTCTCGCATTGACCATCCGGGCACTTCGTACCCGGTTACTATCGCTACGCTCTGTAGTGCCTTCCAGGCACGAACGTTGAATGTATACGAACGTTTGTGTCTTTCAAGCACAAACGTTCGTTTTCAACAGACCATTTACCGGCAAGTTGTCCGACTTTCCTACAAACATCTTTTTCTGCGCCCTCGCTGGGAAGCCCGTTTTGAGCATCACTATCCGCAAGATAGTTTTCACTATCAGGAAGATAATTTTTCCACTCATATAAGATAGTTTTTGTTACAAAGTTTGTAACATGTATTACATACTTTGTAATATGTGTTAGAAACTTTGTAACAAGCGTTACAAACTTTGTAACAAACTTTCTCTGCGCAGATAGTGAAAACTATCACGGGCTTAGGAAACTTTTTCTTGCGGATAGCAAAAAATTATCCGCCTCAAACTGCGGAGCGGATAGGCAGGGAGAAGTATGTACAAAGGCAACCAGGCGATAGTCGACCTTTTTAGGAAACGGTCAACTATAAAAGGAAATGGAAAACTTTATTCAGAAATAATATAAAAATGTTCAACCTATTTTCAGGACAGAGGCTTGCCCCTGCGCGAAGCCATTTGCATCGCAGGTCCTTCCTTCAGAAAACCAAAACGCGCCCGGCTGCGCCTAAAATCATCTTTTTTCTTTCAAAAAACCTATTTTCTCGGCAAAAAAGCGGGCAAGGCCTTTGCCAATTAAAAACAAAAGTATAATTTTGCACCGCAAAACGGCAGAAACGCCATATTATGCGGCGCGATAGCTCAGCTGGTTAGAGCGCATGATTCATAATCATGAGGTCCCTGGTTCAATCCCTGGTCGCGCTACAAAAAACTCCCGACAAGCATTTGCTTCTCGGGAGTTATTTTGTTTATGACTGCACAAACTTAGGGATTAGGGGAAAATATATGCGTGGGAAAAACAAATTATTTTTAGTAAACAAGACAGAGATGTCTTGCTAATTTATTATTTTACATGAGAAACTCGTCTCGTCTACTCGTTTACTTGTAAACTCGTCTACTAATAAACGAATTATTTTGGGGTAAAAGGGATTGTATAAGGCAAGAAAATCCGACCTTTGCAGCGCACCTTAATCTTTTCACACATGAAACTTCTACGCACGGGCTGGCTCAAGAGACCGGCGGCACAGGAAACGCTGATATACCTGGCACTATGGCTCTGCATCTACGTCATGCCGCTGTTTCTGCTCTCCGAACGCTTCAGGTTCGACGAGGTGCTGCGCTTCTGGATTGACCTCGGCGCGCTTTTCTTGTTCTTCATCATCCACAACTTCTTCGTGGCGCCGCTGCTGGTGCATAAGAAGCGGCCGCTGCTCTATGCCGTTGTGGCCCTCGCGCTGGTTGTGAGCGGCGAACTGCTACATTCGCGCTACATCGGCCCGATTATTTTCCACAATCCCCCACACCACGAACAGCCCGAGCGCAGGCCGGAACTGCGGGGAGACAAGGAGGCGCGGCCGCCCATAGCACAAACATCGCCGCGCCACTTTGCAGAGCGCGACCAATGGCAGGCTCGCACCGACGCTCAGCACGAAGCGCACCGCCCCCACCCTAAGGAACACCAGCAACGCATAAGGCCCATGCTCTTCGGACCGCGCGAAATCTTCACCTTTATCTATATGATATTGCTGATGGGCATTAACCTCGCCGTGAAACTGTACATCGGAACGCAAAGGGAGCGCAGGCGCGTGGCGGAATTGGAAAAGGAGATTCTCGAGCAGCAACTCACGTACCTACGATTTCAAATCAATCCGCACTTTTTTATGAACACGCTCAACAATATCTTTGCGCTCGTGGACATCGAACCCGAGGCCGCGAAGACTTCCTTGCTGAAACTCTCTAAGATGATGCGCTATGCCTTGTACGAAAGCACGGGGCGCACCGTGCCGCTGCGGTTGGAATTGGAGAGTGTGCATCACTATCTCGACCTGATGCGACTGCGCTATACGGACAACGTGCGCATCGACGTGGAACTGCCCGACCCCTTGCCCGAGGTTGTCATTCCACCGCTCATTCTCGTCACGTTCCTCGAAAATGCCTTTAAGCACGGCATCAGTTTCAGCAAGCCCTCGTTCGTGCATTTTAAGTTGGAAGCCGACGACCGCAACCTCATCTTCCGCTTCACCAACAGCGTGGGGGCTGCCACGCAGGAAGAAAAGGGCGGCATAGGGCTGGACAATGTGCGCAAGCGCCTCGACCTGATTTACGGCAAGGACTATTCGCTCGTTACGGAGAGCGACGAGGATGTGTACCGGCTAACGCTGACGCTGCCGAAATGATTTTTATACCCAAACACGATTAAGGTGGGTTTTAGTCCACGATTTTTTTGTCCACGAATTTCACTAATTTACACTAATCTCTTTCAACGGGTAGAATAGCGACCGTCGGTCGCACTAATCTCACGAATTTTCGCGCAAGCGAGCGCAGAGCGGATATATATGACTCATGCCATAGGAACAGGCTGGAGAATGCGCTTGAGATGAACGCGCCGCTCATGAAGGGATACTATCTCAAGGAGTCACTCCGAGAGATATGGATGCAGGTGACGAAAGAACAGGCGCAGCAAGTACTCATGAACTGGGTAGAGCAGGCACAGGACTCAAAGGTGCCATTGCTGCAGAAATTTGCCATGACATTGATGGCACATCGCAGCGGCATACTTTCCTGGTACGACCATCATATCTCTACAGGGAAACTGGAAGGGATAAACAACAAAATCAAAACAATGAAGAGACAAGCATATGGATATAGAGACGAGAAGTTCTTTGAACTCAAAATCCTTTCTCTACACGATAAGACCTATGCATTTGTCGGATGAACCTTATTTTTCAATAAATTTTAAACAACTTCTAAGGATAAATTTTCCACAAAAGTAGGCAAAATCCATGAGAAGCCAATTATTTACTTGAAAATCCTCATTTATTAGGATTGATTATGTCGGGAAATACATGTTATTTTGCATAGGAAAATTAGACTTGAGAAATGTTAAGACAAACCTATCTATTCATTATATTATCGGTATTGGGCATGCAGGTGGCTTGGAGTCAACAAGTCGCCCAGGTAGATACGTTCTTCATGCGGAATGTACAGATGAACGAGGTGGTCATCCAGGCATTCAAGCAACACCAGGACTTAAAGGTAGCTCCCGTTGCGGCATCGACCTTGACCGGTACGGCCATCAAGAACCGGAATGCGCTCAACATCAAGGAGCTCAGCAGCTTCGTCCCGAATCTGTTCATGCCTGACTATGGTTCGAAGCTGACATCGCCGGTTTTCATCCGTGGTATCGGCTCGAAAATCAATTCTCCATCCGTAGGGCTTTATGTCGATGGCACCCCCTACTTCGAGAAGTCGGCCTTCGATTTCGACTTCAGCGAGATAGCCCGTATGGAAGTGCTCCG
>SFPF01000032.1 GCA_004552155.1 Bacteroidales bacterium | reverse complement strand
AGCCTTGTGTGCATCCCACTGGCGTCGGGGAATTTTATGGGCTGCAAAATTACAGATTCAAATCGTCGCACATGAAAGGCTTCTTCTAATAGACTATGTTTCAACTGTTTCAAAGAACGAATTGCCCACTTTAACGGGACAGCAGTGTTTTTGCTTGATTAAAATGCGTTCATATTTGTACCAAGAAATGCTAATTTGTTGATTATCAATATGGCTTATTTTCGAGGAGGTTAAATGAGTCCGATAAGTAAAGACATAATAAAGCACTATCAAATAGCGTGTAGCTCTGGTGAGTTACACGCTATTTGCTTTTTATAGGCTCATGTTTTCTATGTGCTTATTATTTCTTTTTTTTACGGCTTTTTTGTTACACGTGTGTAACGGGTGAACAATATAGAAAAAATTGTACCTAAACATACTTATCAATACTTATTACTACTTAATTGTAGATGACGTACAAAGTCTAAGTTGTTGATAATGTATGGAAGATGTGCAAGATACTTAATTTGCAATAAACGCTTGTCCCGCTGAAGGTTTTTGCTGTATTATTCTCAGCACGGCAATCTCCTCCAAAGTGCAATATTTGCACTTTGATGCCAGCGAAAGTGCAGAAATTGCACTTTGAAAGCCGCTTTTCGCACTTTGCACATCAGCAGGTTTCCAGTCTAAATGCAGCTCTCTATTGCGGAGTGGTGTGGTATCGCCATGGCGGGCGTTTTGCAAAACGCCCCTACTTCTTCCACCTCCGCCACATCTCAGGTACGAGCAGCACGGGCGAGGTGATGAGCAGGAGCAAGAGCCAGTCGGCGATGCAAAGGGGCATGACGCCGAACATGCTGCCGCCGAAGGTGACGATAACGATTTGACCAGCGAGAATGAGCGCGGCAATCAGCAGGAAACCGCGGGCGGAGGCTATGTGCGAGAGGGCGGAATGGTGCGTGGCGAAGGCGCGGGCGTTGAACATGTTCCACAGTTGGAGCAGTACGAAGAGCGTGAAGAAGAGACTTTCTTCATAGCGCGTGAGCAGTCCGCTGCCGTCATGCGTGGCAGAGAAGAAGGAGGTGAGGGCGGTGACATCGAAATATCTGAAATATTCTGCCAAAGCCATCAGGATTGCCGTGAACAGCAGCCCCGTGCCGAGCAGGCGTTTCCACATGGCGCGGGTGATGATAAAGTCGTCGCGACGGCGCGGCTGCTCGTTCATTACCTCTCGCGAGGGCGGCAGGGAGGCAAGCGCCATGGCGGCGAAGGTGTCCATAATGATGTTCACCCACAGCATCTGCGTCACCGTGAGCGGCGACTGCTTGCCTGTGAACGCGCCGAGCAGCACCACGAGGCAGGCGCTCACGTTGATGGTCATCTGGAACAGGATAAACCGCTGGATATTTTTGTAGAGCGAGCGACCCCACATCACGGCGTTGGCTATGCTGGCGAAAGAACTGTCCATAATGGTGATGTCGGACGCTTCCTTGGCCACGCCCGTGCCGTCGCCCATCGAGAGGCCCACGTGGGCGGCTTTAAGGGCGGGCGCATCGTTGGTGCCGTCGCCCGTGACGGCCACCACCTGGCCTTTCTTCTGCAAGGTTTCTACCAATCGCTTTTTGTCCATGGGACGGGCGCGGGAGATGATTTTAAGGTCGAGGATGCGCTCTTCGAGTTCTGCGTCGGTGAGGGCGGCGAACTCGGGACCCGTGATTTCGCACCGAGCATCGTCACCCGGTTGCCAAAGGCCGATTTGCCGCCCGATTTCGCGGGCGGTGCCCGGCGTGTCGCCGGTTACAATCTTGACGCTGATGCCCGCGTCGATGCAGGCTTTCACGGCATCGGGCACGTCGGGGCGGACGGGGTCGGAAATGGCGGCGAAACCGAGGAACGTGAGGTTGCGCGCCGTGCAGCGGCCGTCTCTAAAGGTTTCGCTCGTGTCGTCCAAAATTTGATAGGCGAAGCCGAGCGTGCGCATGGCTTTCTGCTGATAGCCGAGGAGCATGGTGGAAAGCTGCTCCTGCGTGATGCCCGCCGCAGCGCGGCAGCAGAGGCCGAACACGATTTCGGGCGCACCCTTTAAGTACAGGATGCGTTTGCCGGGCAGCAGGGCGGAGCGCACCACGGTGCCCATATACTTGCGCTCGGTGGAGAAGGTGAGCTGTTCCTCCACGGCGGCATTGCCGCGCAGGGCTTCATAGTCCAGCCCGAGGCTGTGGAGCCACAGCAGCAGGGCGCCCTCGGTGGGGTTGCCCATCACGCGCGGCTGACTGTCGTTGAGGTCGAGGAAGGCCGTGGAGTTGACGGCGATGCCCTCTGCGATGAATTGTCCGTAGGTGCTTTTGAAGTCAACGGTGGTGTCGTCGGGGAAGGGGAAGAAGCGCGTTTCGTAGACACGCATCTGATTTTGCGTGAGCGTGCCCGTCTTGTCGGTGCAGATTACGGTGGTTGCGCCCATTGTCTCGCAGGCATGCATCTTGCGCACGAGGCTCTGGGCTTTCAGCATGCG
This sequence comes from Bacteroidales bacterium, assembly GCA_004552155.1. GTDB lineage: Bacteria > Bacteroidota > Bacteroidia > Bacteroidales > Bacteroidaceae > Alloprevotella. The sequence goes on along the minus strand of SFPF01000032.1, from coordinate 5,799 downwards.
CCGCATGCTCATGGCGAGCGAGAGCGTGACGCTCATGGGCAGGCCCTCGGGCACGGAGACGACAATCAGCGTAACGGCAATCATCACCGTCTGCAACATCTCAGAGAGGAACGGCAGCCACTCGAAGCCGCCGGTGGTATTCATATTTATAAAATAAAGGAGCACGCGACCCGCCACGATGAGTGCGGCCATGGCGTAGCTCACCTTCGTGATGACTGCGCTGAGCCGGTCGAGCTGGTGGTTGAGCGGCGTTTTTACAGAGTTGTCGATTTGCGCCGCCACGAATACGCGCCCGTTTTCCGTTTGGTCGCCCACGGCGGTGACGCGCATCACGCCGTGCCCGTCCACCACCGTCGTGCCGCGCAGGACATGGTTGGTGGGGTAGGTGGCATCTTTATCGAAATCTTCTTCGCGCACGGACTTTTTCACCAAAGGCTCGCCCGTGAGCGTCGATTCGTTGATTTGCAGGGAAATGGCTTCGATGAGTTCGCCGTCGGCAGGGATTTCGTTGCCCGTGTTGAGAATCACGATGTCGCCCACCACGATGTCGCGCTTCGGCACTTCGGTGATGGTGCCGTTCTCGCCGCGCACCACCTGCACGGGGTCTTCGTCGCTCACTTGGTTGAGAATGTCGAACGCCCGGTTGGCGCGGACCTCAAACCAGAAGGCGATGCCCGTGGCGAGGATAATGGCGAAGAGGATGCCGGCAGGTTCGAAAAATGCGTCCAGTCCCGCCTCTCCTTGGCTGTACTCGAAGCAGGAGATGCCCACCGAGGCCAGTAGGGCGAGGAGTAAGATGCGGATTATGGGGTCTTGAAACTTTTCGAGGAAGAGTTTCCACAGGGGTGTTTTCTCGGGCGGTGTCAGTACGTTTGCGCCGTGCTTGGCACGGCTTTCTTCTACTTGCTTTTCTGTAAGTCCGATACGGGGCGCGGTTTGTGACATGATTTTGTGGGTAGGTTATAAGATAATGTATAAATCGTATTGCAAATGTAGTGTTTTAATTTGGCCCGCACTGCGCTTTGAACGATAAAAGCCGTTTTGCCTTACTTTTTAGTCCACTAATTTTTTTTTTGCCCACGAATCTCACGAATCTACACGAATCTGGTGCTTTGCGTTTTAATGGCGACCTGTACGGTCGCACGAATTTTCACGAATTCAATACTTTCGGCTGTGTGCGACGATATTCGTGTGATTCGTGCGACCGTACAGGTCGCCATTTTATCCATTGAAATGGTTCGTGTAGATTCGTGAGATTCGTGGGCAAAAAAATCGTGGATAATAGACTATGCAATGATGATGTGCCTGTCCCGCCTATCCGAGGACTTCGTCCCCGGTGACCAAAAAGCTACGTTTTTGTAGTGCCTTCCAGGCACTTATCATATCATTCAACTACCCGTAGCGTTTGATAAATTTGTGTGACACATAATCCACATATTTCATCTTTAAATTATCAAACACTATGGAACAACAAACTGATTTTCGCCCCTCTGTGGGCATGCAAGAATTTATGGAACAGCTTATTGCACAATTTGTGGGCGAAAACCGATATGGCACGGCCCGGAATTACCGCCGCGCCTTGCGCCGCCTCAATCTCTTTACCGAGGGGCACCGCCTGCCGCTCGATGCGGTCACGGCAGAGTGGGCGGCGGCATACGAGGCAAACCTTACGGGGCAGGGACTGACGCACAACTCCGTGTCGTTTTACCTGCGCACGCTGCGTGCGGCCTACAATAAAGCGGTGCAGCGCGGGCTGACTGTGTCGGGCGACCCCTTCCGCAGGGTGTATACCGGCGTGGAACGTACGCGCAAGCGGGCAGTATCGGCCGATGTGCTCTGCACGCTCCTCGATGCCGACCTCGGCCGTCGGCGCGGTTTGGCATTTGCCCGCGACCTTTATCTGTTCAGTTTTTGCACGCGCGGCATGTCGTTCGTCGATCTCGCCTTTCTGCGGCGTGCCGATGTACGCGACGGGTGCATCTACTACACGCGCCGCAAAACCGGGCAATCGCTCGCCGTGCGCGTGGAACCGCTGGCGGCACGCCTCATGGCGCGTTATTCCCAAAAAACCTCGCCTTACGTTTTCCCCATTCTCCGCAGCAGCGACCCAATGGAGGCGTACCGCCAGTACTGCGTGGCACTCAATTATTATAATCGCCGCCTGCACCGCCTCTCCGAACTTCTGCATCTGTCCAAACCACTCACGTTCCACACGGCGCGCCACGGCTGGGCCACCGCCGCCCGTAAAGCCGGTGCGCCCGTTTCGGAGATAAGCGAGGCATTGGGCCACACGTCGGAGCGCACCACGCGCATCTATCTCGCCTCGTTTGAAGCCTCGGCTATCGACCGCCTCAATCGCAGCATATTAGCATCGCTGGGCGGTGCTACTAATCGAAGGACGAAGACATAAAATAAAGTGTGGTTTCTTTGTCAGAAACCACACTTTCATAGCGCAAAGATAGCGATTTGATATAGCACTCCCAAAAAAAGCAGTCTTATTTTTATGAAATACTTTCGCTCATGCGTTGGTTGAATTGGACAAATTAGAAGATTTTTAGACCATATGTGTGGTTTCTGACAAAGAAATCATACTGTATTGGAACTTGTTTTTTTTAACATTAATTCCCATTGGGAGCGCATCATCCAAAAGTTCCTCCTCGAATATTTTTTATAAATATTCTTGCAGAAAAGACATATTTGTTTGAATGTCAGTATTTTATAAATAAATCCTGACAAGGCATAAGAACGCCCGTTTTCGTAGTTTTTCCCTCAGTCATGCCTGCTTATCCCATCGTCCTGCCGACCAACTATCGCGATGTAGACACTGTGCGCTGGTACATACTTCGCCTGCCCTTAGGATTGGGCGGCATGTATAGCGGCGACCCTTCCTCGCAGCTTCGGCGCGAGATGGAGCGGCGTGAGCGGAATGCAGAGTCCGTATACGAATTTTTTGCCCCCACATACGTAGAAGTCGTGCGCCGCAATGGCAAGCTATTTAAGACCGACCGTCCCCTGCTTTACAATTACGTGTTTGTGCGTGGCTCTGAGCGAGGAATTTACGATTTGAAGAAGACACTGCCGCGCTACAATTTCATGAGCAGGGTAGGCGAGGGGGCAGGCAGTCATTTCCCCTATTTGAGTGACTCGGAAATGCAGAACCTGCGGTGGGTGGCACGTTCCTATTGCGGCGTGCTCCCCATTTATTCGCCCGCTTCCGATAGTCTTTGCGAGGGCGACCGTGTGCGCGTCACCGTTGGCCCTTTCGCTGGCGCAGAGGCTGTCGTGGCACGCCGTCCGGGAGCAGGGAAGCGCGATGTTATGGTGCGTGTGATGGGGTGCATGTGGGTGCCTCTGCTCTCCGTTGAACCTGGGCAATATGAAATCATTGGCCTGAGCGGCGCGGGTCGCGCCTATACGCATCTTAACGGCGACCTCGCCGACCGCTTGCACGCTGCCCTTGGCAGACGCTATGCCGATGGTGCGGCCGATGAGGAAGGCTGTGGCGATGCCCGCGAGGCCATCAATCTGTATGCCGGCATAACGTTCGATAGCGAGGTGCTGCGCTGCAAAGCCAGTGCCATGCTGCTCATGGCCTATAAGATATCAGGTAGCCCGGAATTTGAAAAAACGTTATCTGCCTTGGGGGCTATCTTGCCCGCAGTCAGCGCAGCCCAAACGCGAGCCCTCCTGGCGGTTACCCTCTACGGCTGTACCGACGATAGCCGCTATTACGACCAGGCGCACCGCCTTACCGCATCATGGCGCGAAGAACCCGAACCTAAGAAGAGCAAGCAACTGCTGCTGCGGCATCTCGACGACTACGACCGCTGGTTCGGTCATTGATTTTTTTTATTTCTCCCATATTCTTTCCAAAAAAATGCCTCCCATTCCCTTCTGGCAGGGCCTTGACGCACTATTGCGCGAGAGCCGTGCCGATATTTTGCGCCGTGAGCGTGAGAGTGCCGGCCGCATCTACGCTTACAGCGTTGGTGGTAGCAGGGTGAGCCTGGAGCGTTCGGCCTGCGCCTTACACCGCGCTCTGCCCGGCAGTTATGTCACAGCGATGGAGTTGACCGATATGCCCTTCCCCGTGGTGCTTGCCGTCGTGAGCGAGGAGGCATGGTCGGCCTATGCCGTTCACCATAGAGTGCAGCATCATGCCGGCGGTTACGAGTCCGTAGCGGTCGATGCAGCAGCCAGCGAAGACTACGGCAGATGGCGGCACGACATAATTGAAGGCAATAACCTGTAACAATATATATAAATAATATGAGCATTTTCAAAGATAAGACCTTGATGATCACTGGCGGCACCGGTTCGTTTGGCAACGCCGTCCTCAACCGTTTCCTGCGCACCGACATCGGCGAGATCCGCATTTTCTCGCGCGATGAGAAAAAGCAGGACGACATGCGCCACGAGTACCAGGTGAAATACCCCGACGTGGCGCACAAGATAAAATTCTACATCGGCGACGTGCGCAGCCTGCAGTCGTGCAAGAGCGCCATGCCCGGCGTGGACTACATCTTCCACGCCGCCGCGCTGAAGCAGGTGCCCTCCTGCGAGTTTTTCCCGATGGAGGCCGTGAAGACCAACGTGATAGGCACCGACAACGTGCTGACCGCCGCCATCGAGGCCGGCGTGAAGGCCGTCATCTGCCTCTCCACCGACAAGGCCGCCTATCCCATCAACGCCATGGGCATCACCAAGGCCATCGAGGAGAAAATCGCCGTGGCCAAGAGCCGCTATTCCGGCGGCACGAAAATCTGCTGCACGCGCTACGGCAACGTGATGTGCAGCCGCGGTTCGGTGATTCCCCTGTGGATCGACCAGATCCGCAACGGCAACCCCATCACCCTGACCGAGCCCACGATGACCCGCTTCATCATGTCGCTCGAGGAGGCCGTCGACCTCGTGCTCTTCGCCTTCGAGCACGGGCAGAACGGAGATATCCTCGTGCAGAAAGCCCCCGCCTGCACCATACAGACGCAGGCCGAGGCGGTGTGCGAGCTGTTCGGCGGCAGGAAGGAAGACATCAAGGTGATCGGCATCCGCCACGGCGAGAAGCTCTACGAGACGTTGCTCACCAACGAGGAATGCGCCAAGGCGGAAGACCTCGGCGATTTCTACCGCGTGCCGGCCGACAACCGCGGATTGAACTACGACAAGTATTTCAAGGAAGGCGAGACTGACCGCAACACCCTCTCGGAGTTCAACTCCAACAACACGCGCATGCTCACGGTCGAGGAGACCAAGGCCAAGATTGCCGCCCTCGAATATATCCAGAAGGAACTGACGGGCGAGGGAAATTTCGTGCAATGATAGGTTGATGATGCCCACGAGATTTTTTTGCCAACTAATCTCTTTTTTTGCCCACGAATCTCACAAATCTACACGAATTCATTGTTCTCCGTAATAATGGCGACCTGTACGGTCGCACGAATCACACGAATAACGCTGAATACAGCCGAAAATCTCTAATGCAATCATTGAATTAGTGAAAATTCGTGCGACCGTACAGGTCGCTATTTATTTCATTGGAAAAGCTTCGTGTCAATTCGTGAAATTCGTGGGCAAAAAAAACACCTCGTGGGCAAATATTTATCGTGAGATTCGTGGGCAACTAAAAAAAATTTGTGGATCCAAAAAGCAAATACGTCATGAAACTCGATACCACCCTTTACGCCCGCCTGCTCCGCGAGGCTGCCGATAATCCCCGCCTGCGCCAGGCCACCGACCTGCGCACCTCCCCCGCCGACCAGAGCCAGCGCATGCTCAACGCCCTGCTGCCCGGCACCGTGG
>SFPF01000155.1 GCA_004552155.1 Bacteroidales bacterium | reverse complement strand
TCGCCGCTCCTCGCTGCCGCCCGAAATAAGTTCAGAGTCAGAGGGTGAGATAAGCACCAGCGGTATGTTGCCCACATGTTCCGATATCTTCTTCAGGTCCTTACCATCGACCTTCACCCGCTTGCGGCAGCCGCGCTGCAAACTGCACGTCACGCTCCGCGCTTCGCCGAGTTCCGATACATATTGCCCCGAAATCATGAAGAAGTCCGCGCCGTGGCGAATGTTGAGGCTGTCGCTCCCGCCCTGCGCGCTGCGGCACAGCGAGAGGTAGCCGATGGCATCGAGCAAATTGGTTTTGCCCACGCCGTTAGCGCCTACGATGCAGTTCACGTTGGGCGAAAAGGTAAGTTCCGCCTGCTCGAGGTTTTTATAATTAAGGACAGAGATGCTTTGAAGAATCATCAATAATAAACTATCTTACGAAAAACTGCACAAAGTTACCACGCCGAGGGCAGATAGGCAAAGCCAGCGCGGTCGAAAATAGCGTTTCCTATAAAAAAAAGGGCTTTTGCTTTAATTATCCTACGAAAAACATTAAATTTGCACCGCCTTAATTGAAGCAGTGTGCAAAAACGCTGCCCCAGCATACAATATTATATATATAATAATGGTGCGGCGCAACCGACAGACAAATAAAAATTAGAGCATAAATATCATTATGAGCCAAAACAAAAAGCAAAACGCATTGGACGTGAACGACAAGATTGCACAGTCCGAGGCATTTATCAGCAAGTACAAGAAACAACTCATCATCGGCATCGTGGCCGTTGTGGTAATTGTGGGCGGCACGTTCGCCTACATTTACGGCTATGCCAAGCCCCGCGAAGAGAAAGCACAGGAACTGCTCGGCAACGTGATGCAGAAATACGTGATGAAGCAGGACTTTGAGAACGCGCTCAAAGGCGATGCACAGACCCCCGGCCTTACGAAGATTGCCGAAACTTACGGTTCTACCGATGCCGGTAACGTGGCCAACTACGAGGCAGGTATCTGCTATTTCCAAATGGGCAAGATTAAGGAAGCCATTGCCTCGCTCGAAAAGTTCAGCACGAAAGGCGATAACACGATTTCCGCACAGGCCGTAGCCGCTCTTGCCAACTGCTACGCTGCCGACAAGCAGCTCGACAAGGCTGTCGATACCTTCAAGAAAGCAGCCAAGAAGACCGACGTGCCTGCACTCTGCGCAGAATATACGTTCCAGGCAGCGCAAATCCTCGAATATCAGAAGAAGAACGAGGACGCCCTCGCCCTCTATCAGCAAATCAAGGCCGACTATCCCGAATCGCCTCTTTGCGCAAACGAAGAGTATAACGGTCAGGTGCTCGGTGCTGTCATCGACAAATATATTGAGCGACTGACTAAGTAAAATGTCTACTCAAAACTTTTCCTACCTCGACGCACAGGTAACGCCCATTCCCGACGCCACGGATATGCGAATCGGCATCGTGGTGAGCGAATGGAACAACCACATCACGGACAAGTTGCTCGAAGGCGCGGTGCAAACGCTCCAAGAGCACGGCGTGGGACTTCCTAAAATCACCATCAAGCGCGTGCCTGGCAGTTTCGAACTGATTTACGGCGCGGCGCAGTTGGCGAAACATGGGCACGTGAACGCCGTGATTGCCATCGGCTGCGTGGTGCGCGGCGATACGCCCCATTTCGATTATATCTGCGAAGGCGTGACGCGCGGCCTGGCCGACCTCAATGCCAACGGTAGCATTCCCGTGATTTTCGGTCTCATTACGACCAACACGCAAGAGCAGGCCGAAGAGCGCGCAGGCGGAAAACTCGGCAACAAAGGTTGCGAATTCGCAGTTACTGCTATAAAAATGGTAGACTACGCTTGGCAGTTACAGAAATAATTCATAACTTTGCGGCATAAAAGAAGGGCGTAACGCATACGCCCGCCGCAACAAGGGCAAATACCAGAGTGGCCAAATGGGGCAGACTGTAAATCTGCTGGCTTACGCCTTCGGTGGTTCGAATCCATCTTTGCCCACACAAATACATTTTAGCGAAAGGGTATGTCTGCGGGCATACCCTTTTTTAATACAAAGACCATGAGCACTATTAAAAGCCAACTTGCGGACGTGCTCGCCCGCCTGCCGCAGAGCGTGCGCCTTGTGGCAGTGTCGAAGTTCCATCCCGTTGAAGCCCTGCAAGAAGCCTACGATTGCGGGCAGCGCATCTTTGGCGAAAGCCGCGTGCAAGAGCTGCAAGCCAAGCACGCAGCCTTGCCCCAAGACATCGAATGGCATTTTATCGGACATCTGCAACAAAACAAGGTGAAATACATTGCGCCTTACGTCAGCCTCGTCCACGCAGTAGACAGCCTGCGCCTTTTGCAGGAAATCAACCGTCAGGCCTTGCGCTGCGGGCGTGTCATTCCCTGTCTGCTGGAACTGCACATCGCGCAAGAAGAAAGCAAATACGGCTTCACGCCCGAAGCATGCGAGGCGATGCTTGCTGCCGGCGAATGGAAAGAATTGGCAGGCGTGCAGGTAGCGGGGCTGATGTGCATGGCATCG
>SFPF01000154.1 GCA_004552155.1 Bacteroidales bacterium | reverse complement strand
GGCGGACACTCGGGCGACGACATCAACAAAAAACGCGCCAACGCCAACAAACTGCTCGTGCGCTATCTCATGGCGGAGCTTGAAAAGACCGACCTGCGCCTCGTAGACATTCAGAGCGGCGGCCTGCACAACGCCATTCCCCGCGAGGGCTACGCCGTGTGCGCAGTGCCGTTTGCCGAGAAAGAGCAGATGCGCATCGACCTCAACGTGCTGGCGGCGCAGGTTGCGGAGGAATATTCCGTAACGGAAAAGGAAATGGAGTTTTACCTCGAAAGCCAGCCCGCCGCTGCCAAGGCCATCGACCGCAAGACGGCGCAGGCCATGCTGCTCTCGCTGCAAGCCGTGCACAACGGCGTGTTCGCGATGAGCCAAGACTTAGACTGGCTGGTTGAAACGTCTTCAAACCTTGCGAGCATACACAAACTCGACGGCATCGTGGAGGTAACCACAAGCCAGCGCAGCAGCGTGGGCAGCGCGTGCGAGTACATGGCCGAAGTAATCCGCGCGGCCTTCCGCCTCGGCGGCGCAGAGGTGGAGACCAACGAGGGCTATCCCGGCTGGAAGATGAACCCCAACAGCGTCATCGTGAAGATTGCCGAGGAAAGCTACAAGCGCCTGTTTGGCAAGGAGCCGAAAATCCTCGCCATACATGCCGGCTTGGAGTGCGGCCTGTTCAGCGAGAAATATCCCCACCTCGACATGGTGAGCTTCGGGCCCACGCTGCGCGGCGTACATTCGCCCGACGAGCGTCTGCTTATCCCCACCGTGCAAATGGTTTGGGATCATCTGCTCGACATTCTTGTAAATATTCCTAATAAATAAAAATGCAACGGAAGCGCGTTGCCTGCGTACCGAGAAAGGGCGCAGGCGATGCGCCCCGGCTTTTACAACGCTCTATGCGCCCACTACCCATTATTATATTATTGTCCCTGCTGCTCTGCTCCCTCGCCTCGTGCCTTTCGGACGAGGACGTGTCCACATCGCCCGACGACCGCCTTTATTTCTCGGCAGACTCCGTGGCGTTTGACACCATCGTGAGCGGAATGCCTACGGGAACGGTGCGCCTCACTGCCTACAACCCCACCGATAAGACCATTGCCCTGCCGAGCGTCTACCTCGAAGGCGGCGCAGGCTCGGCCTTCAAGGTGAATGTAGACGGCACGCCGCTCGCGGGCGGCAGCGCAACGGACTTTGAAGTGATGGGTAAGGACAGCATCATGATTTACCTTTTTGCCAACACGCCGCAACTCGACACGGACGAGCCGGTGCGCCATGAGGACTACCTCGTGTTCCAGACGGGCGGCGGCGCGGCGCAAAAGGTGAAGCTCACCGCCACGGGGCAGTCGGTCATCAATCTGCCGAGCACGCCGATTACGGACGACCGCACGCTCGATGCCGCCCGCCCCTACCACATCAAGGACAGCCTCGTAGTGGCAGAGGGCGCGACGCTCACGCTGCCTGCCGGCGCAAGGCTTTACTTTCACGGCGAGGCGCGGCTCATCGTCTACGGCACGCTGCTCGTGCTCGGCACGCTGGACAAGCCCGTAGTGATGCGCGGCGACCGCTTCGAGAATATGTTTGAGGGGCAGCCCTATGACCGCGTGCCGGGACAATGGGGCGGCGTGACGCTGAAAGCGCAAAGCTACGGCAATTACATCAACTACCTCGACCTGCACAGTTCCAAGACGGGACTGACGCTCGAAGCGGGCGACGACCTGACGCGCGAGAAGCTCGTGATGGAAAACTCTATCCTGCACAACGCCACAAACAACTGCTTCACCGCCACGATGGCGAACATCTACGTGGGCAACTGCCAAATCACGAACGCCGGCGGCAACTGCGTGGAACTGCACGGCGGCGACAACACGTTTGCCCACTGCACCATCGCCCGCTTCTACCCCTTTACGGGCGGCTACGGTGTGGCGCTCGACTTCTCCAACTATCTCGGAGAGCAACGCACGCCGCTCGAACGCCTCGACTTTATCAACTGCATCGTGACGGGCAATAAGGACGACGATATTATGGGCAACCACTCGGCTTACACGGAGGACGCTTTCGAGTACCGCTTCTTCAACTGCCTACTCAATACGCCGCCTTACGCAGACGAGCGGCTCATGGACGGACGCACCTCTGCCGACCGCGCCGCCGGTTTCGAGCCTGCTTTCGACGATGCCCGGCTGATTTACAAATTCAACCTTTCGTCCTCCTCGCGCGCGCTCAACAAGGCCAACGCTGAACTTTCCGCGCTCACCTATCCCGAAGACCGCCTGGGCAAAAACCGCCTCGCCGACGAAGCGCCCGATATGGGCTGCTACGAAAGGCAGGCGGGGGAATAAATAACCTATGGGTTGAATATGTTATAAGTTTTGACAAAAACCATAAAAACCGCTTGCATCGTTTGAAGTCCAAGGGCACGCCGCCAGGCTTAACGCCGAGCATGAAAGCAGAGCTTTCGCTCGCCATTAATCCCTGCGGCTGCGGTCGATGCCCGACCGCTTCAAACGACGCAAGCAAAAAACAGAAAAAAGTGGACGATTACTTTTTACTGTAAATAGTAAGGACGAAATGCTTTACTTTTTTCTGTTTTTTGCTTGTCCTGTGTGGGCGGGCGGGAACCGACCGCAGCCTTAGCGGAGAAAGCACGAGACGAAAGTCGAAAGACTTTCAGACTCGGGGTTTATCCGATAAGGCGAGCCGTAAGGCCCATACAGGACAAGCGGTTTTGATTGTTTTTGTCTCATCCGGTTAAAGGAAGAAAAATTTATTTTTTTCAAAGAATACACATATAATAATATATGCCTCCATATAATTCCAGCAAAAGCACACGGCGCAGCAAGCCCGCTCCCGAAACGGAAGGCCGCCTGCAACCGCAGGCCGTGGACCTCGAAAAGGCCGTTATCGGCGCCCTGCTCATTGAGCGCGACGCCTATTTCCGCGTCAATGAGATTTTGCAGCCGCAAAGCTTCTACGACCCGCGCCACCAAATCATTTACGAAGCAATCCAAAGCCTCAACATCGAGAACCAGCCCATGGATATCCTTACCGTCACGGATAAGCTGCAGCGCATGGGCAAGATTGAGGAAGCCGGCGGCGCGCCTTACATCACCGCGCTGAGCGGCATGGTGCTTTCGTCGGCCCACATCGAGTATCACGCCAACATCATCGCGCAGAAAGCCACGGCACGCGCCCTCATCTCCTACACGAGCGACATTGAAGAAAAGGCGTTCGACGTGACGCAGGACATCGACAAGCTCATGCAGGAAGCCGAGGGCGGACTGTTCGAGATTTCGCAGAAGAACCTTAAAAAGGACTACACGCAAATCGACCCCGTCATCAAGGAAGCCTACGACATGCTGCAAAAGGCGGCCTCGCACGGCGACGGCCTGAGTGGCATCGCCAGCGGCTTCCACGAGTTGGACAAGATAACCTCTGGCTGGCAAAACTCCGACCTCGTAATCCTCGCCGCACGCCCCGCAATGGGTAAGACCGCCTTCGCGCTGAGCATGGCGAAGAACATCGCCGTAGACCAAAACATTCCTATGGCCTTCTTCTCGCTCGAAATGGCGAACGTGCAATTAGTGAACCGCATGATTGTGAACGTCTGCGAGATTGAGGGCGAGAAAATCAAGAGCGGACAGCTCGCGCCCTACGAATGGGGGCAGCTGGACTATAAGGTGAAAGACCTCATCGGCAAGCCGCTCTTCGTGGACGACACGCCTTCGCTCTCGGTCTTCGAGTTGCGCACGAAAGCACGCCGCCTCGTGCGCGAGCACGGCGTGAAGCTCATTATGATTGACTATTTGCAACTCATGAACGCCTCGGGCATGCAGTTTGGCAGCCGCCAGGAGGAAGTTTCCAAGATTAGCCGCTCGCTCAAAGGCCTTGCCAAGGAACTGAACATCCCTATCCTGGCCCTCTCGCAGCTGAACCGTGGCGTGGAGGGGCGCGATGGTTTGGAAGGCAAGCGTCCGCAACTGTCCGACCTGCGCGAATCGGGCGCCATCGAGCAAGACGCCGACATGGTGCTCTTTATCCACCGCCCCGAATATTATCATCTCTACACAGACGAAAAGGGGCGCGACTTGCGCGGCATGGCTGAAATCATCATCGCCAAGCACCGTAACGGCTCGGTGGGCGACGTACGCCTGCGCTTCAAAGGAAAGTTTGCCCGATTTGAAAATCCCGAGGACGACAACTATATTCCCGCCGCCGGCGCAGAGGAGGCCATCGGCTCGAAAATCAACGCCGCGCCGCCCGCCAGCGAAGACCCCTTCCCCGTGCCGCCGCCCGAGGAAATGCCATTCTAAAAGATGTTTTCTTATTATCTCAAAAACATAAATTCCTTTGGCTCTCGGCCGTGTTGCTAACGCTTCCCTCGCTGCTCTTTGCGCAGAGCGAGGGAGGGCGTTGCCGCGTGTTCGGCACAGTGAAGGACGACGCAGGCACGCCGATAGAACTGGCAAGCGTCAGGGTGAAAGGACAGGCAGCCCTGACCGTCACGAACCTTAAAGGCGAATACTCGCTCTATTGCAGCAAGGCCGACACGGTGACCGTGGTGTTCTCGATGATAGGCTACGAAACGCGCAAGCGCTTCGTGCGCTCGCCGGGCGACTCGGTGCGCATCGATGTCGTGCTGCCGCCGTTCGGCATGCAGGAGTTTGGCGAGGCGGTGGTCAAGGCGCAAGCCCTGCGGCTCGGCTCTACGGAGCGCATCGCCGTGCCCGACACAAAACTCATGCCCTCTACCACGGGCAACGCCATTGAGGAAATCATCGCCACACAGGCCGGAGTATCGACCCACAACGAACTGTCCTCGCAATACAACGTGCGCGGCGGCTCGTTCGACGAAAACTGCGTATATATAAATGGTGTGGAGGTGTATCGCCCGATGCTCGTGCGCTCGGGGCAGCAAGAGGGGCTTTCGATAATCAACCCCGACATGGTAGAGAGCATCAATTTCTCTTCGGGCGGCTTCGAGGCGCGCTACGGCGACAAGATGTCGTCGGTCTTGGACATCACCTACAAGCGTCCGCAAGAGTTTGAAGCCTCAGTGCAGGCTTCCGCGCTCGGAGCCGGCGGCTACGTGGGCTGGGGCAATAAGCACGTGAGCCTTATGGCGTCGCTGCGCTACAAGACCACGCGCTACCTGCTCGGCACGCTCGACACCGATGCAGAATACCGCCCGAACTTTATCGACGGGCAGGCGTTCTTTTCCTGGCGGCCCAACAAACGGTGGTCGCTCGACGTGCTCGGCAACATCAGCGACAACCGCTACGATTTCGTGCCTAAGGAGCGCGAAACGAAGTTCGGCACGATGGAAAATGCCAAGTCGTTCAAGGTGTATTTCGACGGCAAGGAACAAGACGCTTTCCGAACGCTTTTCGGCTCTGCCACGCTCACGCATCATTTCAACCCTGAAACTTTCCTCGCCCTGCAATGCTCTTCGTTCACCACACGCGAAGAGGAAACCTACGACATTAGCGGCGAATACTGGCTCGAAGATGCCATTTCTGCCGACTATTTCGGCGTGGGCACTTATATGGAGCATGCCCGCAACCGCCTGCGGGCCAATGTGTTCAACACGGCTCTGAAATTCCGCACGCGCTTCAAGGGGCACACCATGCAGGCCGGCGTGGAATGGCAGCGGCAAAGCATCAAGGAAAATGCCCGCGAGTGGGAGATGCGCGATTCTATGGGCTATTCCCTGCCCTACGATGAGGACGTGCTCTCGCTTATTTACAGCCTGCGCGCCAAGAGCGACCTCTCCAACAACCGCTGGAACGCCTTTGCACAGGACACGTGGCGCTTCAAAACGAAGGCGGGCTTATTTAACCTGACTTACGGCCTGCGCCTCACGTCGTGGGACTGGAACAAAGAGACGCTCCTCTCGCCGCGCCTGTCTGTGGGCTTCCTGCCCGCCAAGGCGGAAAAGTGGACGTTCCGCTTCGCCACGGGTTTCTACTATCAAGCACCTTTCTACAAGGAGATACGCGACACGACGCTCTTCCACGGCGCGGCCACGGTGAACCTCAACCGCAACATCAAGTCGCAGCGTTCCATTCACTTCGTCCTCGGCAGCGACTACACGTTCCGCCTCTTCGACCGCCCCTTCCGCTTCACGGTGGAGACGTATTACAAGGCGCTGTCAAACCTTATTCCCTACACGGTAGACAATGTGCGCGTGGTCTACTACGGCCGCAACGTGGGCAAGGGCTATGCAGCCGGCATCGACTTCAAGCTCTTCGGCGAGTTTGTGCCGGGCACGGACTCTTGGATTACGTTCTCGCTGATGCGCACGAAAGAAAAGATCAACGGCGTGTGGATACCGCGCCCCACCGACCAACGCTATAACGTGTCGCTCTATTTCACGGACTACTTCCCCGGCAGTACGCGCTGGCGCTTCACGCTCAAAGCCGCCTTTGCCGACGGTCTGCCGTTCGGACCGCCGCGCAGCGAGCGCAGCCAGCAGACGCTCCGCGCCCCGGCATACAAGCGCGTGGACGTAGGCATGAGCTACCGCCTCGTCAAAAACGAGGACCGGCACATTCAGCACGGCTTCGGCAAAATCTTCAAGAACGTATGGCTCGGACTCGATGCCTTCAATCTCTTGGGCATCAAGAACGTCAACTCCTACTACTGGGTCACCGACATTAGCAATACGCAGTACGCCGTGCCCAACTATCTCACCGGCCTGCAAATCAACGGCCGCATCACGATGCAGTTTTAGTCATTTCGCCCAAAGTCAAGGAAGCCGACACGCTGCTTCCGTTCATACAGAAATCGCTCAACGGCATCAGCCACAACCGCGCCAAGGCCATTCTCACGGGCGGCGGCGTGCTGGTGGACAAAAAGATAACACGCGCCTACGACTTCGCCCTGCGCCCCGGCATGACGGTGGAAATCAGCAAGTCGAAGCCCAAAACGGAGTTGCGGAGCAATTTCGTGAAACTCATTTACGAAGACCAGCACCTCGTGGTTATCGAGAAGAGCATCGGCATCCTTTCAATGGCCACCTCGCACCATTCGCTCTGCGTCAAGACTATTCTCGACGATTATTTCCACAAATGCCACATCAAGGAGCGGGCGCACGTGGTGCATCGCCTCGACCGCGACACCTCCGGCCTGCTTATCTATGCCAAGACGCTCGAAGCGGAGCAGATTTTGGAGCACAACTGGCGCGACATCGTGGCCGACCGACGCTATTACGCCCTCGTTTCCGGGCAGCCGCAACAGCCGCAAGGCACGGTGGAGAGTTGGCTGAAAGACAATAAGGCATATTTCACCTACTCCTCGCCCAACGACCCAGGCGGCGGCAAGTATGCCATCACGCACTACCGCACCGTGCGCACCAACGGCCGCTACACGCTCCTCGAACTGAAACTCGAAACGGGGCGCAAAAACCAGATCCGCGTCCACGCGCAGGACCTCGGCTGCCCCGTCTGCGGCGACATCAAGTATGGCAACGGCGACAATCCCATCGGCCGCCTCGCCCTCCACGCTTTCCGCCTCAGTTTCTATCATCCCATCACGCGCCAGCTTCTGCACTTCGAGACCGAATGCCCTAAGTCGTTTACCCGCGTGTTTATGAAAAGTCCCAACAATTAATCTTGGGTGATTTCTTTGTCCACAAATAGTTTTTTTGTCCTCGGATTTTATTTTGCCCACGAATCTCACGAATTTACACGAAACGTTTTCAATGAAATAAATGGCGACCTGTTCGGTCGCACGAATTTTCACTAATCTACTGATTGCATTCGTGTGATTAGTGCGACCGTACAGGTCGCCATTAAAAAATGCAAAGCAGAGATTCGTGTAGATTCGTGAGATTCGTGGGCAACAAAAGAGGTAATTCGTGGAACTAAATAGATGTTCATGTTCGCCGACATTCTCCTTCCCCTCGCCGCCCCCGGCGCTTACACCTACCTGCTGCCCCCCGCCCTCGAAGAGCGGGCAAAGGCGGGCTGTCGCGTAGTCGTGCCTTTCGGCGTGCGTCGGCGGTACACGGGACTTATCCTGCGCCTGCACGACGATGCGCCCGGCGAGGGCGTGCAACTCAAAAGCGTGGAGGAACTGCTTGATGAGCAGCCCGTGGTAAATGAGTTGCAAATGCAGCTGTGGGAATGGATGGCATCTTATTATATGTGTACAGAAGGCGAAGTGCTCAAAGCCGCCCTGCCCTCCGGCCTCAAGCCCAGCAGCGAGACGATCGTGGCCCGACAGCCCGACTTTGCCGACGGCGACACGCTCTCGCCGCGCGATGCCGCCCTGCTCGCCGCCCTGCCGCGCGAGGGAGGCATCAGCATCGCCGACCTCGAAAAGGCCATGAAGCGCAGCAACCTCCTGCCCGCCGTGCGCCGCCTGCTCTCTTTGGGCGCAGCGGAGGTGATGGGCCGCGCCGCGAAACGCGCTGCCGCCTTGCCGAACATCTCTTTGACGAAACCGCCCTCAACGCCGCCCTCGATGCCCTCCGCCGCGCTCCGGCGCAAGAGAAACTCCTTTTGCGCTACCTCGACCTCTCTTCCTGCGCCACCGCCCTTAGCCTTAAAAACTACACGCTCCTGCAAAGCGTGAGCAAACAAGCACTCACGCAGGGCGAAGCAGGCAGCGACGCCGCATACGCTGCCCTGCGCCGGCGCGGCTTCTTGGAGAGTTTTGAGGTGGAAACGGAGCGCCTCACTGCTTACAAGGCCATACCCTCCGCCCTCACGCGCCAGTTGAGCGAGGCGCAGCAGAAAGCCTGCGCGGAGATACGCGAGGCCTGGCGAGAAAAGGAGGTCTGCCTGCTCCACGGCGTAACGTCGAGCGGCAAGACCGAGGTTTACATCGAACTCATACGCGAGGTGCTGGCCGCTGGCGGGCAGGTGCTGTACCTCGTGCCCGAAATAGCCCTCACCACGCAGCTCACCGCCCGCCTCGGGCGCGTGTTCGGCGAGCAGATGGGCGTATATCATTCCAAGTTTCCCGATGCCGAGCGCGTGGAACTATGGCGGCGGCAGCTTTCTCCCAGTGCCTTTCCCCTCATACTCGGCGTGCGCTCCTCGCTCTTCCTGCCATTCTCAAATCTCAAACTAATCATTGTGGACGAGGAGCACGAGACGAGCTACAAGCAGCAAGACCCCGCGCCGCGCTACAACGCCCGCGATGCCGCCATCGTGCTGGCACGCTTCGCCGGTGCCAAGGTGCTGCTCGGCACTGCCACGCCCGCCATCGAGACCTACCGCAACGCCGAAACGGGCAAGTACGGACTGGTCACGCTCCGCAGCCGCTTCTCCGGCGTGCCCCTCCCCGCCATCGCCGTGGCCGACGTGAAGGAACTGCGCCGCAAGAAACTGATGAAGACGCCGCTCTCGCCCGCCCTCCTCGAAGAGACCCGCGCCGCGCTCAGCGCGAAAGAGCAGGTTATCCTCTTTCAAAACCGCCGGGGCTATGCACCTGTGCTCGAATATATCCACCGCCTCGTGTGCCACTACTGCGGCGCCACGTATGCCGTGCCCTCCGTCTGCCCCGCCTGCGGCGGCACGGAACTGCGCGACATAGGCTGCGGCACGGAGAAGATAGAGGCCGTGGCAAAAGCCTGCTTCCCCGAAGCCCGCATAGGGCGCATGGACTTAGACACCACCCGCTCCCGCACGGCCTACGAGCGCATCATCGACGACTTCCAGCACCGCCGCACCGATATCCTCATCGGCACGCAAATGGTGACCAAGGGCCTCGACTTCGACAACGTCCACGTGGTGGGCATACTCAACGCCGACCAAATGCTCTCGCAGCCCGACTTCCGCGCCCACGAGCGCAGTTTTCAGATGATGTCGCAAGTGGCGGGCCGCGCCGGCCGTCGCGGCAAGCAAGGCTTGGTAATCTTGCAGACGCGCCAGCCCGACGTGCCTGTCATCGACCAAGTGGTGCGCGGCGACTACGAAGGCATGTACCGCACGCAGCTCGCGGAGCGCCGCGCCTTTCGCTTCCCGCCCGAGGTGCGCCTCATCAACATCTTCCTGCGCCACCGCAAAGAGGCGGTGTGCGAAAGCGCCGCCGCCCATTATGCCCGCCTGCTGCAGACTGCTTTCAGCGCGGACGACCTTATGGGTCCCGACCGCCCCGGCGTGTCGCGCGTGCATCTGATGTATATCCGCAAACTCATGCTCAAGCTCCCCGCCGGCCACAGTCCCGCGCGTGTGCGCGACTTCCTCCTTTCCACCCGCGAGCAGCTCCTCTCCTCTCCCGCCTTCAAGGGCGTAGATTTCTATTTCGACGTAGATCCGTTGTGATGCCCTGCGCCCCGCTCCCTTTTCCCCCTAATCCCCGCGCCACACACGAACGAAACATTCATCACAAAAACAAATTACCACAAAAATGCCGAGCGAAATAGCACAAGAATAACGAATAATACCATAAAAGGTTATCGGAATACACCTTTTTGTGCATTA
>SFPF01000031.1 GCA_004552155.1 Bacteroidales bacterium | reverse complement strand
TGGGTAAGCCATTGGCAACGGGTTTCTTGCCTGTTTTTCTGTTTTTTATCTTAATGCATAAATCAATTCAATCAGCAAGCAGCATTGCAAAATCAAAAAGAATGCGGCAAATATACAAAATGTTTTTAATTCTACCTCCCCCCCCCGATAATCAATGTTTGTTAATGAACTAAAAAAGAACGTTTGTGCAAGGCGAGAGCAGAGACCAAGCTCGCTTGGACTATGCCGAGCCGCCGCCAAACGTCTGTTGAAAACGAACCAATTTTTAAGTAAAAGAACGTTCATATAAATGCACCTTTGGCGGCGGCTCGGCATAATCCCAGTAAACTTGGTTTCTGCTCTCGCCTTGCACAGACGCTCTGAAAAGGATGCTCCGAGCACTTCGGGGCATCCTTTTTGTGATTATCATAGCATATACCGCCTATTTTTAATAATTTTGCAAAGATTATCTCAAACAACCATCGATTTTTTATGAAGAAATATGTCAGCGACCTGCTTGTAAAGAGCGTGGAGTTCTTGCGGGCAGATTATTTCCTGATGAAACTCGCCGCCGCCGACGGGCAGCCTTTGCCCGAGATGCGGCCGGGGCAATTTGTCGAGGTGAAAGTGGAACAGTCGGGCACGACTTTTCTGCGCCGCCCCATTTCCATTAACTACGTAGACCGCACAAGGGGCGAACTCTGGCTGCTGGTGCACATCGTAGGCGACGGCACGGCGGCGCTTTCCAAGAAGCAAGCCGGCGATACCGTGAACCTCATGTTTCCCCTCGGCAATGGTTTCAGTCTCGACTACGCCCCCGGTGCGAAAATCCTGCTGGTAGGCGGCGGCGTGGGCACTGCGCCTTTGCTCTACTACGGCGAACAGTTGCGCCAAAAGGGTTGCGAGCCGACTTTCCTGCTCGGCGGCCGCTCTGCAAAGGACTTGCTGCAACTTGAAGAGTTTAGAAAAATCGGCCGCACCTTTGTCACCACCGAGGACGGCAGCGCAGGCGAAAAAGGCTTCGTCACCAACCACAGCATCTTGGCGCAAGAGCATTTCGATGCCATAGCCACGTGCGGCCCGAAACCTATGATGATGGCCGTGGCACGCTTCGCATTTTCCCAAGACACGCCTTGCGAGGCCTCGCTTGAGAACCTCATGGCCTGCGGCATAGGGGCTTGCCTCTGCTGCGTGGAGAAAAAGAGCGACGGGCACAATGTCTGCGTTTGTAAAGAAGGTCCCATTTTCAAAACTACCGAACTGCAATGGCACAATTAAATGTAAACATAGGCCGATTGGCGTTGAAAAATCCCGTGATGACGGCCTCGGGTACCTTTGGCTACGGCACCGAGTTCGCCGACTTTATCGACCTCGACCGCCTCGGCGGCATCATCGTGAAAGGCACTACGCTCCTGCCGCGCGAAGGCAACGACTATCCGCGCATGGCCGAGACCGCCTCGGGTATGCTCAACTGTGTGGGGCTGCAGAATAAGGGCGTGGACTATTTTTGCGAGAAGATATATCCCGAAATCAAGGACTACGGCACCAACATGATTGTCAACGTGTCGGGCAGCACGGTAGAGGACTACGCCCTCTGCGCCGAGCGCATTGCCGCCCTGCCGAATATCCCCGCCATCGAACTGAACATCTCTTGCCCCAACGTTAAGAACGGCGGCATGGCGTTTGGTGTCACCTGCGCCGGGGCAGCGTCGGTGGTGAAAGCGGTGCGCAAGGTTTATCCAAAGACCTTAATCGTAAAACTCTCGCCCAACGTGACCGACATTGCCGAAATAGCCCGCGCCGTCGAGGCGGAAGGAGCCGACAGCGTGTCGCTCATCAACACGCTCATGGGCATGAGCATCGACATCGAGCGCCGTCGCTCGCGCCTCAGCATCGGCACCGGCGGACTGAGCGGCCCAGCGGTCAAGCCCGTGGCTTTGCGCATGGTTTGGCAGGTGGCCCGCGCCGTGAACATCTCCGTCGTGGGTTTGGGCGGCATCATGAACGCCACGGACGCCATTGAATTTCTCATGGCGGGCGCGACAGCGATTGAAATAGGCACGGCCAATTTCATCGACCCCACAGTTACCGTCAAGGTGATAGAAGGAATGGGCGAGTGGCTTGACCGCCACGGCATCGCCGACGTGAACGAAATTATCGGGGCATTGGAACAATGAACGTTGCGCTTGAAATATGCGTCGGCACCATCGGCGGTGCACTGGCTGCCCGCCGGGGCGGCGCGGACAGGATAGAGCTGTGCGCCGCGCTTTCGGAGGGCGGCATCACGCCCTCCGAGGGACTCATTGCTGCCGCGCTGGAAATTGATGGTATCAAGAAGAACGTGATTATCCGTCCGCGCAGCGGCGATTTCCTATATGATAAAGACGAGCAGAGTGTTATGCTCGCCGATATCCGCACCGCCGTGCGCCTCGGCGCAGATGGCATCGTGGCGGGTGCGCTCCTGCCCGACGGCGGCATCGACACGGAGTTTCTCCGCCGCTGCCTCGATGCTGCCGATGGCCAGCCCTTTACGTTTCATCGCGCCTTCGACCTCTGCAGCGACCCGCGCCGCGCCCTCGATCTCCTCATGGCAGCCGGCGTGAGCCGCGTGCTTACATCGGGCGCGGCGGCTACCGCAGAGCAGGGCATACCCCTGCTGAAAGAACTCGTGCGCCAGGGCGGCACGGACATTATCATTATGCCCGGCTGCGGCGTGACGGAGCAAAACGTTGCGCGGATTGTCCGCGAAACGGGCGCAAGGGAAGTTCATTCCTCCGCCTCCGCCACCGTGGGCAGCAAGATGCTTTTCCGCCACGGCGGCGTGGCGATGGGCAAGGGCGATACCGACGAATACGCCCGCCGCGAAACTTGCGCAGAGCGGGTGAATGCCTTGAAGCAGATTTTGAACGAAATCTCAGAGGGGTAAAATAGGGCGAAATCATACGGCAACGCCGCTTTGCTTACGGGCAAGGCGGCGTTGCTGCTACAATATTTTGACACGCGAATTTTTCAAAGTAGCGGCGAAAACTTAACGAAAACGAAATTTTTGCGGCAAAAAGTCCTTTTTTTTAGCATTTGTTTCGCCGTGATTTTTTTCTTTCTTACTTTTGCAAATCATTGGTAGGCGTTTCTCTGTGAAATGTTTTTGCTGAAAACGCTGACTTTTTGCTGGAATATTGTTTCGGCACATCGCAAAAACTATCCTAATGGCTTTTTTTGCTATACATTGACACAACACAAACCACATTATAATTCATCAAATCTTTTATCGTATGGGTAAGAAAATCTACTCTTTCTTCTGCCTCTTCTGTGCCCTCTTCGGAGGTTGCCTCACGGCTTCTGCACAGGCTTTCGAGGCTGCGCCGATTTCTTCGCTCGAGGAAATCACGTCGGGCGAGAACACTTACTACGCCCTCATGGCCGTGGATAAGAAGAACGCCGCCGGCGCGTGGAACTCGCGCAACGAAACGTTCCTCTTCGTCAACTCCGCAAACGCTTCCAAGCACTACATTCAGTTTGGCACGGCAATGACTAAGGACGACATTGTGGGCAAACTCGAGAGCAATCCGGAATATTTCTTCAAACTCGAAGCCTCCGGCGACGGCTACAAGTTCCAAAATCTCAAGACCGGCGGATATTTCTACCAGACTGAGGTGAGCGGAAAGACGTTCACGCAGACCATGTCGTCCTCAACGGAGGAACCGGGCGTTTACACGTTCGAAGCCTATGAGGAAGACTACAACGGCTCTAAGACGTTCAGCATCAAGGACGGCGCCAACTATCTCGGACAGTATTCCAGCGGTGCAAACGTGAACAACGATTATACCGAGGCCGGCAAGTTCACTTTTGTCATCTACAAAGTCGCCGCTGCTGCTACGGCCATCAATGCTTCTTTCTATTATTACAATGCCGACGGCACGCAGCGTTTCAACGGCGATGCTTTCATCGGAACTGTCGGCGAATCGGCCAAGACGGTAGGTGCGCTTTCAAAGGCTCTGCCCGCTTATGTTTCTGCCACTTTCTACGCCGACGAGGCATTCACAACCGAAGTTGCTCCCGAAACCGAGGTGACGGCTTCCACGACCTATTATGTCAAGACCGCTTACAACGCAAACTTCATCTATCCAGCCGACAACGCCACTTATTTTGCGCTGAAAACGGGCGACAACTATCTCGGCACGACCTTCGGCCTCTCTCCCTCGTTTGAAAACCGCAAGGCCATTGCCCTCACGCTTGCCGGTGACTGGTACAACGGCTATTCGCTCGTGGCTTACGATGGCCGCACGCTTTATTACGACGGTTCGCAGAATATCTATTGGAGCGAAACGGACTATCGTTGGACCATCGACAACGAGTGCAAAATCAAGGACGCTTCGGGTGAGAAATATCTCGCCGTTTACAGCACCAACTGCCTGCTTCCTTCTCCGCCGAACTCGCCACCTCTACGGCAGCAGCCGCCATCCTCGCCGGTGTCGATGAAACGCAGCAGTACGTAGGTTCTTACGAAAAAGACCAGGAAGGCGTTACCTTCGACGACATCGTAAAAGGTAAAAAGACATCTGGCTTCATCGAAGGCACATATTATTTTATTGAGAATGCCGCCAACACCGCCACGACGCTTTCTGCCTCCGGCGCAGTGCTGGGCAGCGACGAGGCCCTTGCCGCGCCCCTCTCGCTTTCCGAAAATCCCGGCTTCTCTGAACTTTGGGTATATACCGAAGGTCAACTTAAGAACCTCAACACAGGTCTTTACCTCGCCGCCTCTACCGACTTGCAGGCTGAAGGCGCATCTTGGACGTTAGTAGCCAATGAACTCGGCGGCGACTATGCTTACAATATCACCGCCGGCGAAACGCCCCTCGCTCTCGATGCCGAAGGCAACGTAACGACCGCCGCTCCAGCCGCCGACTTCGCCGGCTGGAAGTTCCACAAGGCCAGCCGCATCACGCTGCCCCTCATCTACGGCGAAAGCGGCACGTATGCCGCCGTCAGTTCGCCCGTCGCCCTTGCCACGGCCGACACGAATACTAAGATTTATGCCGGTTCCGAACTGACAGGCAATGTGCTTTACCTCACAGAAAGCACGCTCCAACCCGGTGCAGGCTACATCGTGCTCAACAGCGCGTATGCCGCCGAGGTGACCTTCGACATCGTTCCTGCCGCAGGCGAGGCTTCCTCTCTGCTTTCGGGCACGAACGTTGCGCTCGAAGTTGCCGCCGGCAAGGCAGCCGACTATCGCGCCTTCACCTTCACGGGACTCACGCCGATCTTCGCTGCGCCCGAAACGGCCATCGCTGCCAACACGGCTTACCTCAAAGCCAGCGGCACGGCGTTGCCTGAGACCATCAATATCAGTACGAACAAGGAGTCGGGCATCAAGTTCACGCTTGCCGATCCCGATGCCTCTGCCTCCGCTCCCGTTTACGACCTGAGCGGCCGCCGCACCAACGGTACTCTCGGCCGTGGCATCTATATTCAGAACAACCGCAAGTTCTTTGTAAAATAAGTGCGGTAAATAACATCTAAATTAAAAATACGTGCGTGTCGGGACGCTTCCGGCACGCACGTATTGTTTTGTTTTGCCAATAACGGTTGAGGTCCTTGATGCCTATTTTACGTAATCCTACTGCGGATTTTCAATGAAATTCCGCAGTGCTACTGAGGAATTTCATTGAAAATCCGCAGTAGCGTTTTGCAAAAATCATTCATATTCAATAATATAAGGTGATTTGCTGTTGAAATCCCTTGTAGAAAGTTTTTAGGCAATAAAATTCCCTTGCTTACATTTCCTCCTTTCCCTAAGATAGTTCTTCCTTTCTGCCTGATATTTTTTCCTATCTTATAAGAAAAAGTTTGTTACAAACTTTGTAACAAGCATTACAAAGTTTGTAACACGTGTTAGCAAGTTTGTAACAAGCGTTACAAAGTTTGTAATAAAAATTTTCTGCGCAGAGAGTAAAAAATGTCAGGCAGAAAAGAAGAAATTTTAAGGAGAAAGGAAAAAATTGCTCCGTGCGCGTGTTACGCTCTTCCTCCCTTTCGCCCCTTTCCATATAGGATAATCGCGAAATTCATGCGAGTAAAAGTTTGTGGAACAAGAAAAATACTTAACTTTGCATAATTGTGCGCGGATTTCATGCCGTTTGGCACAGACTTTAACTGACTTATGATACAAGAAAAACCCATCGACGAGATATTGCCCGAGGCTAAAATCCTGAGCATCGCGACCCACACGGACGAGCGAGGCAACCTGACGTGCGTGCAAAACGGCGACAATGCCCTGCCTTTCAAGTTCGAGCGTGTGTTTTGGATCACCGGCGTGCCGGCAGGCGCCACGCGCGGCTGTCATGCCCACCGCACCTGCCCGGAAGTCATCGTGCCCGTGCACGGCTCCTTTTCCGTGAAAATCAACAACGGCAAAGACCCTGAAACCATCGTGCATCTCTCCAATCCCAATGAGGGCCTGTATGTGCCGCCCATGGTGTGGTGCACGCTCTTCGACTTCTCGGCCGATGCCGTGTGCCTCTGCCTCGCGCAGTACGACTACGACGAAAACGGCTATATCCAAACGTTCGGCGAGTTTGCCGAGGCGGTAAATGGAACGATTTAGTAAACGAGTAAACTAGTAAACAAGTAAACAAGACAGAGATGTCTTACTAATTTATATTTAACATGAGAAACTTGTCTCGTCTACTCGTTTACTTGTAAACTCGTCTACTAATAATGGAAAGTAAATGATAACCGTTACTCCATATATCAATAATGGGTCTACCCGAAAGGCTTGGGACGCTTTCGCGGCTGCTTCGCGCAATGGCACGTTTCTGTTCCGCCGCGACTTTATGGAGTACCACAGCGACCGTTTTGAAGACGCTTCGCTGCTGATTTATGACGACAAGAAACTCATCGGCCTGCTGCCTGCCAATCGCTCGCGCCGCGACGCGGCAACCGTGGAAAGCCACGGCGGATGCTCCATGCCGCCGCCGAATATTATCTCGCTCAGGGCTACGGGCGATTAGCGTATAAGCCCACGCCTTACATCTATCACCGCCAGCCCACGGAAGAACCGCTTTATTGGCTCTACCGCGCCGGGGCAACGCTCGAAACGCGCAACGTGTCCACGGCGGTCAATCTGCGCGACCCGCTGCCGCTTTCGGAACTGCGCGGGCGCAAATACCGAAAGGCGCAAAATGCTTGCTTGCACATTCGCAGAGAGAAATGCGGGGCGTTGGCCGACGAGGATTATCCCGCTTTTTGGAACTTGCTCACCGAAACTTTGGAGCAGCGACACGGCGTTCGTCCCGTTCACTCTTTGGAAGAGATAAGGCGGCTTAAATCTTTCTTTCCCAACGAGATAAAACTTTACACGGCAGAGCGCGACGGGGCATTGCTTGCCGGCGTTTTGTGCTTCGACTGCGGCCATGTGGTGCATGCGCAATACATTGCTGCCGGCACGGAAGCCCGCGCCTGCGGGGCGCTCGACCTGCTCCTCGCCACCCTTTTGCAGATGTATTCCGACCGCGCCTATTTTGATTTCGGCATATCCAACGAACCCGAGACGGGACGCATCAACGAGGGCCTTATCTTCCAGAAAGAAGGATTCGGCGGTCGCGCGGTGTGTTATGACCGCTACCTCGTTTCGCTCGATAGCCTCGTGGCGGCGACGCCAAAGTAGGAAATAAATCAACTGCAGGTTGGTATGACAAAAACAGTCAAAACAGCTTGCCCTGTGTGGCCTATCGGCTTGCCTTTTCCGATTAAGCCCCAACCTAAAAGTCTGCCGACTTTTGTTTGGTGCTTAATCTGCTAAGGCAGCGGTTGGTTCCCGCCCACCCACACAGGACAAGCAAAAAACAGGAAAAAGTAAAGCATATCTTCTTTACCAATTATGAGAAAAAGTAATCGTCCACTTCTTTCTGTTTTTTGCTTGCAGCGTTTGAAGCGGGCGGGCACCGACCGCAGCCGCAGGGATTAAGGGCGAGCGTGAGCCGCGAGGCTCACAGGCTCGGCGTTAAGACTGGCGGCGTGCCCTTGGGCTTCAAACGGCGCAAGCGGTTTTTATGGTTTTTGTCTAAATCCCTTAGATTAGTCTATCAATAAATACATTATTTTCCCCGTGCACATTCCCTATTACGACTTGCAACAGATTTCAGCCTCCTTTGAGCCGCAACTGTCTCAAAGGATACAGGCCGTTGTGGCAGGCGGACGCTATCTGCATGGGGAGGAACTTGCCGCTTTCGAGCGCGACTTCGCCCGCTACGTGGGCGCAAGGCATTGCATCGGCGTGGCCAACGGACTGGACGCGCTGACGCTCGTGCTTATGGCGTGGAAACGGCTGAAAGGCTGGGGCGACGGCGATGAAGTATGCGTGCCCGCGCTGACTTTCGTGGCAACAGCCGAGGCTGTGAACCGCGCAGGATTGCGCCCCGTGTTTTGCGATGTGGGCAAAGACTTCGTGATGACGGAGCAGACCCTCCTGCCGCACCTCACGCCGCAGACGCGGGCGGTGATACCCGTGCACCTGTACGGCCACCCCTGTCCGATGGACAGCATCAACGCCCTCGCCAGCAGCCGGGGCATCATGGTGCTCGAAGACGCGGCGCAGGCGCACGGTGCAAGCACCGGCGGCCATAAGACCGGCAGCATGGGCCATGCCGCAGCGTTCAGCATGTATCCCGGCAAGAACCTCGGTGCACTCGGCGACGGCGGCTGCGTGACTACCGACAATGAGGAACTGGCGCAGACGGTGCGCATGTTTGCCAACTACGGCGCACAGCAGAAATACGTGCACCGCGTGCAAGGCATCAACAGCCGCCTCTCCGAGATACAGGCGGCCGCGCTCAACGTGAAACTGCCCCGCCTCGATGCCGACAATGCCCGCCGCCGCAATGTGGCACGCTTTTACAACACCCATATCACCAACCCTTTGGTGCGCCTGCCTTACGAAGGGCGCGTGGCGCAGAGCGTGTTCCACATCTACCCCGTGCTGTGTCGCCGCCGCGACAAGTTGCAGCAATATTTGCAGGAGCGCGGCATCGAAACCCTCATACATTATCCCATACCCGTACACAAGCAGGAAGCCTACGCCGCCTACAACGCCCAGTCGTTTCCCATGGCGGAACTCGTGGCACGCGAGGTGCTCTCCCTGCCCATCACGCAGTTTCTCACCGAAGAAGAATTGCACTATATCGTTTCCGCCGTCAACGCATTCAGGTAGAAATTTATCCTATCATATCTAACCTATTACATCGCACCTTCCAAATTTCCCCTCAATACCATGACCTTAGAAGTTCTCATCTGCTCACTCAACAAAGGCATCGTCCGCGTGCAGGAAGTGTTGCTTCCGCCCTGCGAGAACGTGCGCTACATCGTGTCGTACCAGTACACCGACGAGCGTTACCTCGACCTTATTCCCGAAAAACTCACGCAGCGCAGCGACGTGCAGATATTCCGATACAACGGGCAGGGGCTTTCTGCCAACCGCAACCTCGCCATCGAGAAAGCCACCGCCGACCTCATCATGTTTGCCGATGACGACTCGCACCTGCTGCCCGAAACGTTCGACACCGTGTTTCGCGCCTTCGAGCAATACGAGGATATGGATGCGGCCTTCTTTACTGCCACCACTTACACGGGTAAAAAACTCAAAGATTATCCCGACGAACCCTGCGTGCTCAAAGGAATGCCCAAGACTTACAGCATCTCTGCCCTCGAAATGGTGTGCCGCCGCCGCAAGGTGCAGGGTAGGATGCGCTTCGACGAACGCTTTGGCCTCGGCACCAAGTTCCTCACGTGCGGCGAAGAAGAGATTTGGATGGAAGATGCCGTCCGTGCGGGGCTGAACATGCGCTATTTCCCCGAGAAAATAATAGAGACCTCCACGCTCCTGAAAAAGTCGCTCGTATATGTAGACGCCGGCGTGCAACGCTCGCGCGGCGCGATTACCTACTACCTCTACGGCCCCACGGCGTGGTGGATCTGCTTTAAGTTCGCCTTCCATGGCGCACGCAGCGGGCTTTGCCATTTCGTGCCGATGATGCGCCATTTGGCAGAAGGCATTCGCTACATGAAACGCACCCAGTCGTAAAAAGCCATGCCGAGGATCGAGGTACTCTATTGCGTGTTGGACGGCGACATACTGCACATTGCTGAGCATCTGCCGCCGCCGCGCCCCGACGTGGTGTATCTCGTGGCATGGCAGCAAATGGGAGGGGAGGAGCAAAACGCGCCTGGCGCTTTGCTCCAACGGGAAGATGTGAAGATACTGGTACACAAAAGCATAGGACTATCTAAAAACAGGAATTTCGCCCTTGCCAACGCAACGGGCGACCTTTTGATTTTGGCGGACGCAGACAATATATATATATATGAGTATTTCGACCGCCTCCTTGCCGCAGCAGCCGCCCAGCCCGAGGCGGACATCTTGCTCTTTCAGGCAATTACGCTCGAAGGCAACCTTTTGAAAAACTACCCCGAAGTTTCTTGCACCTATGCCGAGCGTCCGCGCGGCCTCAGTTTCAGTTCGTGCGACATCGTGCTGAGAAGCCGCGCCGCCCTGCCGCGCTTCGACGAGCGTTTCGGCTTAGGTTCGGCGCATTTGGGTTGCGGCGAGGAAGAAATATTCTTGGAAGAGGCTTCTCGCGGCGGCTGCCGCATCGTCTATACGCCCCAAGTAATCGTGACCACCCGCGCCGCAACCACCGGCGATCGGTTTTGGGTCGACCCCAAGGTGCGGCGGGCCAAAGGCGCGGTGCTGTGCTACATGCACGGAGCCGCAGGTGCCGCGCTGCGCTGCCTTAAATTCGCCGCCGTGCAAGGCAAAGCCCCGCTCGCGCTCCGCATCAAGGCTTTCCGCGATATGGCCTGGGGAATATGGTATTCATTTACGACAAGCGCAAGGCCTCTTTCGAGAAATACGAAGCCGCCTTTGCTAAAATAGGCTATGCCATCAGGAAGAAAGAAGAATAATGCTCGTTACCATAGTCATACCTTACCTCAACCGCGCCGCCTTTCTCGAAAAGACGCTCGTCACGGTGCAGCGGCAGACGCATAGGCCGCTGCAAGCGGTGCTTGTGGACAACGGTTCGCAAGATGCCTCGCCTGAGATTTGCAAACAGTTCTGCGAGCAATATAATGCCGAAGATTTCGAGGTGCTCCTGCTCAAAGAAGAAAAGGCGGGGGCTGCTTCGGCCCGCAACAAAGGGCTGGCCGCGGCGAAAGGAGAGTATGTATATTTCTTCGATTCCGACGACGAGATGTCGCCCGATTTTATCGCAGATGCCGTGGCCAAGGCCCGCGCTTGCGCCATGCCCGACATCGTGGCGGCGCACACCGTGGTCACTTTTCCCGATGGCGGCAAGCGTCCGCGCCGCATCTTGCGCAGCGCAAGCGTTCCCGCGCAGATTCTTACCGCCACCTATTCCACGCAAAGCCTCTTCCTGCGCACAGACTTTATGAAAAATGCCGGTGGCTGGGACGGGAACGTATTTCGCTGGGACGACTGGGAACTAGGCGTGCGCCTGCTGACGCTTCACCCCAAAATAGTGTGGCTTGAAAAGAAGAAATACCACCGCATCTACCAGCACCCAGATAGTATTACGGGTAAATCAATAAGCGAGAACCTCAGCCGCACGCGCCCCGCCTTGGAGGCAGTGGCCAGGCTCGTGGCAGGCGATGCTGCAAGCCGCGCCGCCCTTCGGGGACAGAAATTAGCGATTGCCGGAGAGATTTGGCGAGAGGGCCATCGCCGTCAGGCAGAAGCCTTAGCCAGTGAGGCGTTTCAGGATGCCACTGCCCGCCAACGCTTTTTCCTCAAACTCTTCTACGCTTATAGCAAACATGTAGGCAAGGCTGCCCGGCGGCTATTCCTTTGGACGCTTTGGCTGTACAGATAAACGATGCCGGCTGTATCGGAATGCTTTCACGATACAGCCGGCATTGCTATGTTTCACAGTTTATTTCTTTTCCTTCAAAAGGTCGCGGATTTCAGCGAGTAATTCTTCCTCACGCGTAGGCTTCGGTTCGGCGGGAGGCGCGGGGGCTTCTTCTTTCTTGCGCTTAAGCTTCATCAGCGCACGCACCATCAGGAACACGCAGAAAGAGATAATAAGGAAATCGAGGCAGGTCTGCAGAAACGCGCCGTAGTTGAGCGTTACTTCCGAAACCGTACCGTCTTCGGCAACCTTAGTTCCGATGAGCAGTTTCAGGTCTGTGAAGTTCACTCCGCCCGTAAGCCAGCCAATCGGCGGCATCACGAGGTCGTTTACGATCGACGTTACGATTTTTCCGAACGCGCCGCCCACAATTACGCCGACAGCCATGTCAATGGCGTTTCCTTTTACTGCAAATTCCTTGAATTCTTGCAAAAATTTCGTTTTTCCCATAAGAAAGTTATTTTTTATACGTTTTATCACGTGCAAAAATAAAAACAAATTTGTACTTTTGCGTTGGAAAAGGCAAAAATCATATATGGCAACTCATACTTTGCCGTATCAGCCGCTTCCACAGAGAGAATAAAACTTGAATACTAACCATTTTAACTGTTTATTTTTCAATTAAAAAATCATGATTAAAGTAGGTATTAACGGTTTCGGTCGTATCGGCCGTTTCGTATTCCGCGCCGCTCAGAACCGCAGCGACATCCAGATTGTAGGTATCAACGACCTTTGCCCTGTAGACTACTTGGCTTACATGCTGAAGTATGACACCATGCACGGCCAGTTCGAAGGCACTATCGAGGCAGACGTTGAGAACAGCAAGCTCATCGTTAACGGTAAGGAAATCCGCGTAACTGCAGAGCGCAATCCGGCTGACCTGAAGTGGAACGAAGTGGAAGCTGAATACGTAGTTGAATCTACGGGTCTTTTCCTCACCAAAGAGAAGGCACAGGCACACATCGAAGCTGGTGCTAAGTACGTGGTTATGTCTGCTCCCTCCAAGGACGACACCCCCATGTTCGTTTGCGGCGTAAACTTCGACAAGTACGTTAAGGGTACTCAGTTCGTTTCTAACGCTTCCTGCACCACCAACTGCCTTGCTCCTATCGCTAAGGTGCTTCACGACAAGTTCGGCATCACCGACGGTCTCATGACGACGGTTCACTCCACCACGGCTACGCAGAAGACCGTAGACGGTCCCTCTATGAAGGACTGGCGCGGCGGTCGTGCTGCCAGCGGCAACATCATCCCCTCTTCTACGGGTGCTGCTAAGGCTGTAGGTAAGGTTATCCCCGAGCTCAACGGCAAACTCACCGGTATGTCTATGCGCGTTCCGACTCTTGACGTTTCTGTTGTTGACCTCACCGTGAACCTCGCTAAGCCCGCTACTTACGCTGAAATTTGCGCCGCTATGAAGGAAGCTTCTGAAGGCGAACTCAAAGGCGTACTCGGCTACACGGAAGACGCAGTCGTTTCCAGCGACTTCCTCGGCGACACCCGCACGTCTATCTTCGACGCTAAGGCTGGTATCGCTCTCACCGACACTTTTGTTAAGGTAGTTTCTTGGTACGACAACGAAATCGGCTACTCTAACAAGGTTCTCGAACTCATCGCCCACATGGCTAAGGTTAACGCTTAATCGCGTTCCAGGAACTTTGTTTCTGAAATCTAAAAAGAGGATGCACTCCGCAGAGTGCATCCTCTTTGCTTTTTGCCTATTCCAAAATTCAAATATTAGCAGACGAATAATGAAGTAGACGGGAAGACCCGTTTACTTGTTTATTAATCATATTATTATTACGACATCTCTATTGCAAAGGTCGTGCCTTTGCCCACCTCGCTGCTTTTCACGTAAATGTGTCCGTTATGGTATTTCTCGACAATGCGCTTGGCGAGCGAGAGGCCTAAGCCCCAGCCGCGCTTCTTCGTAGTGAAGCCGGGCTTGAACACACTCTTGAAATGCTTTTTGGGAATACCCTTGCCCGTATCCGTCACTTCGAGCAGCGTGCCAGTCGAAACGGCCGATAGGGTGAGCGTGATGCTGCCGCCTTGCGGCATCGCGTCCACGGCGTTCTTGCAGAGATTTTCTATCACCCACTCAAAGAGCGGCTCGTTCACGCGGACCGGCAAAGGATGCGCCGCCGTGCGTGCCGTGATGGTTACGTTGTGGGGCGTGCGCCGCGCCATATAGTCCACCGCCCGCTGCACCAAGGGGCGCAGGTCTGCCACGTGCAGTTCTGGTTCCGACCCGATTTTCGAGAAACGCTCGGCGATAAGTTGCAGCCGCCCGATGTCTTTGTCCATTTCCGGCAGGAGAGGGTCGTCGGGGTGGCTTTCTTTCAACACTTCGCTCCATGCCATGAGCGAGGAGATTGGTGTGCCGAGTTGGTGCGCCGTTTCCCGCGACAGACCCACCCATACCCTGTTTTGCTCCGCACGCTTGAAGGCCGACAGCGCAAAGACCACGAGTAGCAGGAACAGGGCGGCAACGCCGAGTTGCACGTAAGGATATACCGCCAGCCGTTTCAGCAGGCTCGACTCACCGTAACATATATATATTGTGTCGGCCTCGCCGCCGCCCGCCTGCGAAAGGTTCATCTGCATGGCGTGGCCGCTTTGGCGCATCTCGCGGGCCTGCTCGCGGATAAAGGTCAGCGAGTCCGTGCCGAGCGAGGGCTTGATGTTGCGCGAGGCGAGGATTTCGTTTTGCCCGTCGAGCACCACGATGGGAATGGTCGTGTTGCTGTTCACCACTTTCAGTACGAGGTTGAGGTCGGTGTTCTCGTCGGCGGCAATCAGCGAGCGCATCGCTTCAGCCCACACCTCAACCTTTCGCACCTCTTCCCGCGCAAGGTCGCGCGTCAGCAGGTGCGACACCACAAGCGACGCCGCCGCTGTAATCAGGGCGGCAATCACGATGACGGTGTTAATCGTTCTGTATCGGTCGGTCCAAAGCATTTTACTATTGCTTATTCAAATGAATACCAGTGTTCTTACGCGTTGATCGAATTATTGCAACTTTCTATAAAGTCGAGCACCTCGTCCTTGCCAAGTCCCGTTGCGCTGCTCGTGACGAAGTAGGGCGGCAGTTCTTCCCATTCCTCCGAGAGCGCTTTGCAAATGTTCTCCACATTATTCTTGGCGGCCGTTTTACTCAGTTTGTCAGCCTTTGTAAAGATAATGCCGAACAGGTCAGTTCTTCGCGTTCCAAGACATAGTGCTCAATCAGGCTTTTCAGTTTCGACATTTCCGACTTGCCGCGCTGCGCGTAGCCGTAGCCCGGGAGGTCCACAAGGTACCAGTCGTTATTGATCAGGAAATGGTTGATAAGAAGCGTCTTGCCCGGCGTAGACGAAGTTTTGGCAAGGGCCTTTCTGCCTGTAAGCATATTGATGAGGCTGCTCTTGCCCACATTGCTGCGTCCGATAAAGGCATATTCCGGGCGGTCGTGCTTGGGGCACATGTCTGCGCGGCTGTTGCTGATTACGAATTTTGCGTCCTTTATTATCATAAGGCTGTTGGATGTTTTGAAAATAAAAAAAGAAAAGAAGACGCGAGGGATTAATTTTCTCTGTGCATCTTCTTTTCTTTCGAGCCTCTTGTCGGATTCGAACCAACGACCCCGAGATTACAAATCACGTGCTCTGGCCAACTGAGCTAAAGAGGCGGGTGGGTAAGCTCACTGCATCGCGCCGCTACAACCAACTACCTTTGCTGCGGTCAAGCCCTGGAGGATTCGAAGGGAGCTGGCCGTACAGCACTTACCCATGTAACTTTTGGTTTTGCGCTGCAAAGTTATAAACATTTTCTTATATGGCAAATAGGCAAGTGCTATTTTTTTGCGCTGCGCCTTTGCGGGAGTACAGGTTTTATTTTATAAAAAACTGTACAGGACAAAAGCTCGCTTTTATCCTGTACAGCATTTTCTAAAAAGAATTTATTTCCAAAGCTGCGCCTTAATATTCCTCCCACGACTTGATGTCGAGTTGCTCCACGCCGAGGGTGCAGAAGGCGTAGATGAAGGCGGAGGCGAGGCGGGCGTTGGTGATGAGCGGGATGTTGAGGTCGATGGCGGCTCGGCGTATCTTGTAGCCGTTGGTCAACTCGCCAGCGGTGAGGTTCTTGGGGATATTCACCACCATGTCCAACTCGCGGTTGTGGAGCATGTCGAGTGCCTGCGGCTGCCCCTCTTCCGTGGGCCAGTACACGCGGGTATTTTCAATGCCGTTCTCGGTGAGGTAGCGCGACGTGCCGTCGGTGGCAAAGAGGCGGTAGCCGTGTTCCACGAGAATCTTGGACGCTTCGAGCATCTCGGCTTTGCGCTTGCCGTCGCCCGTGGAGAGGAGGATGTTCTTGGCGGGGATTTTGTGGCCCACGGCAATCATGCTCTTCAAGAGGGCGGAACGCGCGTCTTCGCCGAGGCAACCCACCTCGCCCGTCGAGGCCATGTCCACGCCGAGCACGGGGTCGGCCTTTTGCAGGCGGCTAAACGAAAATTGCGAGGCTTTCACACCCACGTAGTCGAGGTCGAAGAGGCTCTTCGCGGGTTTCTCGACGGGCAGACCAAGCATGATGCGCGTGGCGAGGTCGATGAGATTTATTTTGAGCACCTTGCTCACGAAGGGGAAGGAGCGTGAGGCGCGAAGGTTGCACTCGATGACCTTGATGTCGTTCTCGCGGGCGAGGAACTGGATATTGAATGGGCCGCTGATATGCAGTTCGGCGGCTATTTTCTTGGAAATCTTCTTGATGCGCCGCGCCGTTTCCACGTAGAGCTTTTGCGGCGGGAACTGTATCGTGGCATCGCCGGAGTGCACGCCGGCAAACTCTATGTGTTCCGATATGGCGTAGGCGATGATTTCGCCGTCGCGCGCCACGGCATCCATTTCCACCTCCTTGGCGTGCTGCAAGAAGCGGCTCACCACTACGGGGTGCTTCTTCGACACGTTGGCTGCGAGTTGCAGGAAGCGTTCCAGTTCTTCCTCGTTACTGCATACGTTCATCGCCGCGCCGGAGAGCACGTAGCTGGGGCGGACGAGCACGGGGAAGCCTACGCG
The DNA here is from genome assembly GCA_004552155.1 of Bacteroidales bacterium. Classification (GTDB taxonomy): domain Bacteria; phylum Bacteroidota; class Bacteroidia; order Bacteroidales; family Bacteroidaceae; genus Alloprevotella. The sequence goes on along the minus strand of SFPF01000031.1, from coordinate 9,737 downwards.
GCCGATAAACTCGTTGATATCTTCCATCGAAGTGAGTGCGCTCCGGCATTGTCGATGTAGCGGGCCTGTGTGCCGAGCAGGGGAACGTGCTGCTCGTCGAGGCGCAGTGCAAGGTTGTTGGGGATTTGTCCGCCGGTGGAAACGATTACGCCGTAGGGCGTTTCGAGGTCGAGGATATCCATCACGCGCTCAAAGGTCAGCTCGTCGAAATAGAGGCGGTCGCACATGTCGTAGTCGGTCGAAACCGTCTCGGGGTTGTAGTTGATCATGATGGAACGGTAACCCTCGCGGCGAATGGTGCCGAGTGCCTGCACGCCGCACCAGTCAAATTCTACCGACGAACCGATGCGATAGGCACCCGAACCGAGCACCACGACGCTCTTCTTGTCGTTTTCAAACTCAATGTCGTGCGCCGTGCCGCTATATGTGAGATAGAGGTAGTTGGTCTGCGCGGGATATTCTGCAGCGAGCGTGTCGATCTGCTTCACGCAGGGCACGATGCCGAACTGCTTGCGGAGGTTGCGCACCGACATGATGGCCTGCTCCATGCTCTGCGTTTTTTCCAGTCCCACGGCGCGGGCAATCTGGAAGTCGGTGAAGCCCTGGCGCTTGGCGCGGCGCAGGAGGTCCTGGCTCAGCGAGGCAAGATCGGGGCAGGCGTGCAGTTCGCGGTCGGTGAGATGAATGTTGTGGAGCTTTTGCAGGAACCACTTGTCAATCTTCGTAAGTTCGTGGATTTGGTCGATGGTATAGCCTTGCAGCAATGCCTTTTCGATAACGAAGATGCGCTTGTCGGTAGGCTCGCGCAGGGCGGCGTCTACGTTTTCAATCTTCAATTCTTTATTGTCCACGAAGCCGTGCATGCCTTGTCCTATCATGCGCAGGCCTTTCTGTATGACTTCCTCGAATGTGCGCCCGATGGCCATCACCTCGCCTACGGATTTCATCGACGAACCCAGTTCGCGGTCAACGCCGCGAAACTTTCCGAGGTCCCAGCGCGGTATTTTGCACACCACGTAGTCCAATGCCGGCTCGAAGAAAGCCGTGGTGGTCTTCGTCACGGAGTTTTTCAGATCGAAGAGCCCGTAGCCCAGTCCGAGCTTTGCCGCAACGAGTGCGAGCGGATAGCCTGTGGCTTTCGAGGCGAGGGCGGAGGAGCGCGAGAGGCGTGCGTTCACCTCAATCACGCGATAGTCTTCCGACTCGGGGTCGAGGGCATACTGCACGTTACATTCGCCCACGATGCCGATGTGGCGCACGATGCGAATGGCCAGTTCGCGGAGCTTGTGGTATTCGTTGTTGGTAAGCGTCTGCGACGGGGCTATCACGATGCTCTCGCCCGTGTGAATGCCGAGCGGGTCGAAGTTTTCCATGTTGCACACCGTGATGCAGTTGTCGAAGCGGTCGCGCACCACTTCGTATTCTATTTCTTTCCAGCCTTTCAGGCTCTTCTCCACGAGCACCTGCGGGGAGAAGGAGAATGCCTTTTCTGCAAGTTTGTTGAGTTCCTCTTCGTTGTCGCAGAAGCCCGAGCCGAGTCCGCCGAGGGCGTAGGCGGCACGCAGAATCACGGGGTAGCCCAGCGCCTTGGCTGCGGCGCGTGCCTGCTCGATGCTTTCGCAGGCCTCGCTCTGTATGGTCTTGACGTTGATTTCGTTGAGCTTGTTTACAAAGAGCTCACGGTCTTCGGTGTCGATAATGGCCTGAACGGGCGTTCCGAGCACCTGCACGCCGTATTTTTCAAGAATGCCTTTTCGGTAAAGTTCCACGCCGCAGTTGAGTGCGGTTTGTCCGCCGAAGGCAAGCATGATGCCTTGCGGCTGCTCTTTCTTGATGACTTCTTCCACGAAGAAAGGCGTGACGGGAAGGAAGTAGATATGGTCGGCCACGCCTTCCGACGTTTGTACCGTGGCGATGTTGGGATTGATGAGCACCGTTTCGATGCCTTCTTCGCGCAGCGCTTTGAGCGCCTGCGAGCCAGAGTAGTCAAATTCGCCGGCCTCGCCGATTTTCAATGCGCCGGAACCGAGGAGCAAAACTTTCTTTATGGTCTTTTCCATATTATAGTGTCAGAGAAGCGGGTTTTACAATATCTTTATAAAGTCATCGAAGAGGAAGTCCGTGTCGAGCGGTCCGCTGCAAGCCTCGGGGTGGAACTGGGCTGAGAACCATGGGTTGCTGTTGTGGCGGATGCCCTCGTTGGAGCCGTCGTTCATATTTATAAATAATGGTGTCCAGTCCTTGGGGAGCGTGGCGGAGTCGACGGCATAGCCGTGGTTTTGGCTCGTGACGTAGCACTTGTTCGTGCCGCAGAGTTGCACGGGCTGGTTGTGCGAGCGGTGGCCGTATTTGAGTTTGTAGATAGATGCGCCGGCGGCTTTCGAGAGCAGTTGGTTGCCCATGCAGATACCCATGCAGGGGCGCACGTTCGGGTTGGCGAGGAACTGGCGAATGTGCTCCACGGTCTTGGCTGCGGTGTTCGGGTCGCCGGGGCCGTTGGCGAGGAACAGGCCGTCAAACTCCAACTCGTTGAAATTGTAGTCCCAAGGCACGCGCACCACTTCCACGCCGCGGCGCAGCAGGCAGCGGATAATGTTGTTCTTCACGCCGCAGTCCACGAGTACTACGCGACGCCCCGCACCCTTGCGGTAAGTGATAATTTCCTTGCACGAAACTTTTTCCACATAGTTCACCCCTTCGTATTCCGCCGTAGGCACATTGTCGGGCTCGTCGTCGAAGACGATTTTGCCCATCATCACGCCGTGCTCGCGCAGCAGTTTGGTGAGTTCTCGCGTGTCGATGCCCGTGATGCCCGGCACGTGCTCGCGCTTGAGCCAGTCGGCGAGGCTTTCGCAGGCATTCCAGTGGCTGTATTCCGTGCTATAATCGCTTACGATGATGGCCGAGGCGTGTATGCGGTCGCTCTCCATAAAGTTGGCAAGGCCGTCGGCATCGTTGGTAAAGGGCGGTACGCCGTAGTTGCCCACAAGGGGATAGGTGAGCGTCATCAACTGCCCGGCATACGACGGGTCGGTGAGACTTTCGGGGTAGCCGCTCATGGCGGTGTTGAACACGACTTCGCCTGCCACGGGACTTTCATATCCGAAAGATTGTCCGTGAAACCGCGTGCCGTCGTCAAGGATTAAGGTTACGTTTCTCATATTTAGGGACTGGTTTTTATTTTGTAGGTTCCGCGTTTTCGTAATAATGTATAAAGGCCTGGTTGATGCGCATATTTCCGCCGGGGGTGGGGTAGTGCCCGCTGAAATACCAGTCGCCGGGCGACGTGGGGCAGGCGTTGTGCAAGCCTTCGAGCGTTTGGTAAACGAGGTGGATTTCCGTCGTCACGCCGTCGGGGCGGAGCATCTCCACCATCTTGTTTGAAATCTCATCGGCAGTGAACTGCTCGTAAAGGTCGCGCACGTGGTTCACAATCTGCTCCTTAGGCAGATGTTCCTGCTCTTTGCAGCGGCGATAGATGTCGTCGAGCAGCGGTGCGAGCCCGCGCTCGTGGGCCAAAGCCACGGCGGCGCGGAAAGCGATAAACTCGTCCATCATTGCCATGTCGATGCCGTAGTAGTCGGGGTAGCGCACCTGCGGCGGGGTGCAGGCGGTTGAGAATGCGAATGATGCTCTCGCGCAGCGTAGTGCCGCGCACGATGCTGTCGTCGATTACCACGAGGTTGTCGATGCCCGGCCGGATGCTGCCGTAAGTGATGTCGTACACGTGGGCGGCGAGGTCGTTGCGGCTGTTGCCCTCAGCGATGAAGGTGCGCATCTTGATGTCCTTCCACGCCACTTTCTCCGTACGTACGCGGCGCGAAAGAATGCGCTCGAGGTCGGCGTGGGAGGCAGTACCGCCGAGGCGTTTTATCTCTTCGATTTTCTGTTGGTTGAGATAGTCGTTAAATCCTTCCACCATGCCGTAATAGGCCGCCTCGGCGGTGTTGGGGATATAGCTGAGCACCGTGTTGTCCAGTTCATAGTTCACGGCTTTCAGGATAGGCTCGACGAGCGACCGCCCCAGTTCCTTGCGCTCACGGTAGATGTCCACGTCGGAGCCGCGACTGAAATACACGCGTTCGAAGGAGCAGGGCTTCACGTTCTCTGCCGGCAGTATCTGCTCCGTGCGCAGCCCGCCGCGTTTGTTCATCAGCAAGGCTTGGCCGGGCTTGAGTTCGTGCACGTCCTCTGCTTCCACGTCGAGCGAGGTCTGAATGACGGGGCGTTCCGATGCCACCACCATTATCTCGTCGTCCTTATACCAGAAGGCGGGCCTGATGCCCCAGGGGTCGCGCATGCACATCATCTCGCCGCTGCCCGTCACGCCGCAAAGCACGTAGCCGCCGTCCCACACGGGGGCGGAGAGCTTGAGCACGTTGGCAAGGTTGATGTGGTCTTCGATGTAGCGCGTGATGTCCGTATTGGTAAGTCCCTGCTCCATGGCCTCGTTGAAGCAGCGTTCGCTTTCGCGGTCGAGCCTGTGCCCGAGCTGTTCGAGGAGGATATACGTGTCCGACACCATGCGCGGGTGCTGTCCCTTCACGGCTATTTCGTTGAAGATTTCCGGCACGTTCGTCATGTTGAAATTGGCGCAGATGCAGAGGTTCTTGGCGCGCCAGTTGTTGCGCCTCAGGAAAGGATGGACATACGAAAGGCCACTTTTGCCGGTAGTGGAATACCGTAAGTGGCCCATGTATATTTCGCCCGCAAAGGGAATATGCCGCGCGGCGAAGTCCGCGTCGTGGAGTTCGGTCTGAGAGAAACTGCCGATTTTGCCGTGAACTTCCGCAAAGATTTCTTGGATAGCGCCTCCGCCCAACGCCCGTTCGCGAAACATAAATTCCTCGCCCGGCGCGGCTTCCATTTTCACGCAGGCCAGTCCTGCGCCTTCCTGCCCTCGGTTGTGCTGTTTCTCCATCATGAGATAGAGTTTGTTGAGACCGTACATCCAAGAGCCGTATTTTTCTTCGTAGTAGCTCAGCGGTTTGAGCAGCCTTATCATGGCCACTCCGCATTCGTGTTTGAGCGTTTCCATAGCTTGCGGTAAACTCGATTGGTTTGCTTTCTGCAAAAGTACGCAAATTTTTCCGAAGAAAGCGTACTATCTTATAAGAAATGTCGTGCCAGAAGGAGACAAATGCTTGGGGATTTATATTTGCTAAACGGACAGTCTGCGTCACAAAGCGGAGCGTTTTGGCAAAACCGAATAAAAGACTTATCTTTGCCTTAGCAAAAAGAGGAAGGGCGCAGGCTCTTCCTCTTTTCGTGTTTTTGGGACTAACTATCCTATATGAGCGGAAAAATTATCTTATATGAGCGTGAAAATTATCAGCAAGCTCGTAAAAATTTGCTCCTTTATAATTTTTCCGAAGTGCTTTAAAGTAAAAATCTCCTTGCTTTTCGTAGAAATTTTCACGGAGCAAGTTTCCGCTTTCTTAATTATCCCTAAACTTTCGCGCCGCGCAGCCTTAACGATTGCAAACGCGGCATTCACTCTCTGCGCAGGGAGTGGCGCGGCATTAACAAGTTTTGGATTGTTTTAATTCACCTCCTCAAGATCTTCAAGGTCGTAAACGTCGAGTTCTTCCAAATCATCGTCCTCTTCTGCAACCTCGATGCCGTCTTGCCAGTCGGCAAAGTCGGCGTTAAAGGTGGCGGCCTCGCGGTCGCGGTGCACGATAGAACCGCCCTCGAGCATCGTTTGCAGCTTGTTGCTCTCGCTGTTGAGTTCCGTCCAAAGCAGGTCTTTCAGTTCGGTGAGTCCGTAACCCGTAACGGAGCTGATGAAGCAGGTGGGCAAATCCTTTGGCAGCTCCTCGCGCAGCATGTCCATCAGTTCCTCGTCGAGCAGGTCGGCCTTGGTGATGGCGAGAATGCGGTGCTTGTCGAGAATGGCGGGGTTGAACTTGCGCAACTCGCCCACGAGAATGTCGTATTCCTTTGCTATGTTGTCCGTATCGCCGGGTATCATGAAGAGCAGCAGGGAGTTGCGCTCAATGTGGCGCAGGAAGCGGAGGCCGAGCCCTCGTCCCTCGCCCGCGCCCTCGATAATGCCGGGAATGTCGGCCATGACGAACGACTTGCCGTCGCGGTAGCTCACGATGCCGAGGCTCGGCTCGAGCGTGGTGAAGGGATAGTCGGCAATTTTGGGGCGGGCGGACGAAAGCGCCGACACAAGCGTGGATTTGCCTGCGTTGGGGAAGCCCACGAGGCCTACGTCGGCGAGCAGTTTCAGTTCGAGGATTACCATCAGCTCTTGCATCGGCTCGCCGGGCTGTGCGTAGCGCGGCGTCTGATTGGTGGCGGTGCGGAACTGCCAGTTGCCCAATCCTCCGCGTCCGCCTTTAAGGAGCATCACCACTTGCCCGTCCTCGCACACGTCGCAGAGGTACTTGCCCGTCTCGGCGTCGTAGGCCACGGTGCCTGGCGGCACGTCGATGTATTTGTCCTCGCCGTCCGAACCGTGTGAGCAGCATTTGCCCCCGTTGCCGCCGTTGCCGGCGAAGACGTGCCGCTCGTAGCGCAGGTGGAGGAGCGTCCAAAAGTTGTGGTTGCCGCGCAGGTACACGTTGCCGCCGCGTCCGCCGTCGCCGCCGTCGGGCCCGCCGTTGGGCTGGTACTTGGCGCGGTGGAGGTGAATAGAACCGCGGCCGCCCTTGCCGGAGCGGCAGAAGATTTTGACGTAGTCTACGAAATTGCTTTCAGCCATTAAAGGGAAATTTAAGTAAACAAGTAAACGAGTTGACAAGGAAATTTTCGTGCAAGCGAGTGCAATAAGTTTACTTAAATTGCCGAGCGCAGCCGAAAATCTCAAAGAAACAAGACAAGTTACTCATTAAAATATAATTATCAAGACACTGCTGTCTCGTCTACTTGTTTACTTGTCTACTCGTTTACTAATATATGAAATGTATTTCAATCACACATTATCAATCACCTCGCACAGCGCGGCGTTGATTTCTTCGAGTGCGCCGTAACCCTTGATAGCGTGGAGCTTTCCTTCGGCTGCATACCAAGCGGCAAGGGGTGCGGTTTGCGAGTGATACACTTCGAGGCGCTTGCGAATAGTTTCGGCGTTGTCGTCGGCGCGGCCGGAAGTCTTGCCGCGGTTGAGCAGGCGCTCGGTGAGCATCTCCTCAGGCACTTCCAGTTGGAGCACAGCGCTTACCTCCGTGCCGCGCTGGGCGAGCATCTTTTTGAGAGCTTCGGCCTGCGGAATGGTGCGGGGGAAACCGTCGAAGATAACGCCTTCGCAGGGGCAAAGACTGTCGTAAACGCTGGCGAGGATTTCAATCATCAGTTCGTCGGGAATGAGTTGCCCTTTGTCGATAAACTGCTGCGCCGTGCGTCCCAACTCCGTGCCCTGCTTGATTTCAGCGCGAAGTACATCGCCGGTAGAGATATGGCGGAAACCGTATTTAGCTACGAGCAAGTCGCTCTGAGTGCCTTTTCCCGAACCGGGGGCACCGAATATTACGAGATTTTTCATGTATATATAATATTGTGTACTAATGTCAATCTTCCACAGTATAGATATGCCGCAGATTGCGCCCCTCGCCGTCGTAGTCGAGCCCGTAGCCCACGATGAAATCGTTGGGGATTTCGAAGCAGCAATAGGGGATGTCGAGGTCTACCTTAAGGTTGCCGGGCTTAACGAGCAGTGCAGAGATAAGCACGCGCTTGGGGTGGTAGTTTTCGAGCAGCAGGAGGAGTTCTTTCATGGTGAGACCCGAGTCGATGATGTCTTCCACGATGACCACCGTGCGGCCCTCAATCGATTCGTTAAGGCCGATGAGCTGGCGCACCTTTCCCGTGGAACTTGTGCCTTGGTAAGAGGCCATGCGAACAAAGGAAATTTCGCAAGGCACGCTGACTGAGCGCAGCAAGTCGGCTGCAAAAACGAAAGAGCCGTTGAGCACGGCGAGGAAAAGCGGCTGTTCGCCGGCGAGGTCGGCACTGATTTGTGCGCCGAGGGCAGCCACGCGCTCCTTGATTGTTTCTTCGGGAATGCTGACGGCGAAGCTGCGGTCTTTGATTTTGACGGTTTCCATATTATAAGTATATAGTCGGAGGGCACAATTATTAAAATCTTTGCGCTTGCCTACTTTTCTCAACTATCTGCGCAGGCAAATAGCCCAAACAGGCACTATCTTACGGCAAAAGTACAATTATTTTTCGTACTTTTGCGTTCAAAATGCAATAAGTGATGATAAATTCGGATTTTTTTGAACGAAAAATAGGTTTCAACGACATCCGTACGAGGTTGAAAGGGCGTTGTTTCTCAACGCTCGGCACAGAATGGGTAGACACTAACTTTAAGTTTCTCGCCACCTTTGCCGAGGTGCGCCGCGCCCTCGACCTCCACACGGAGTTCGTGCGCCTGTTCCAGGAAGATGCGGCAGATTTCGACGCAGACTTCTTCGACGTGCGCGAGCCGCTGCTGCGCGTACGCCCGGAGCGCACATACATGGAAGAGCAAGACCTTTTCTATCTCAAACGCTCGCTGGCAACCATCGAACGCTTTGCCACGCTGTTCCGCAAAACGGCGGATGAAAAAGGCGAAGACGAAGCAGCCGCGCCGCTCTATCCCACGCTCGCCTCGGTGGCCGCCGATGTGGCGGTGTTCCCCGATATCGTGAAGCGCATCGACGAGGTGCTCAACAAGTATGGCAAGGTGAAAGATACCGCCTCGCCCGAGCTCCTCTCTATCCGCCACCAGATAGAGATCAATACGCGCGGCATCTCCCACGCCCTGCGTGGCATCATCAACGAGGCCCGCACCGAAGGCTACATCAACCGCGACATCAGCCCCACGCTCCGCGACGGCCGCCTCGTGATTCCCGTGGCACCGGCCCTGAAAAAGAAGATCAAAGGCATTGTCCACGACGAGAGCGCAACGGGCAAGACCGTGTTCATCGAACCGACCGCCGTGGTGGAGGCCAACAACAAGATACGCGAACTGAAAGCCGCTGAACGCCGCGAAATCATACGCATACTCCAAGAACTCACCGCTGCCGTGCGTCCCGCGCTCGACGACATTCTCGCGTCCCTGCGCTTCCTCGCGCTCATCGACTTTCAGCGCGCCCTGATGGCGTATGCCGAGAGCATGGATGCCTGTGTGCCGCGCCTTGTGTCCGACCCCTGCCTCACGATGCGCGAGGCCTATCACCCTCTGCTCGTGGAAAGCCTCAAGCGTAAGGGCGAAGAGATGACGCCGCTCAACGTGTCGCTGCCGCGCGACAAGCGTTTCATCATTATCTCCGGTCCCAACGCCGGCGGCAAGTCGGTGTGCCTCAAAACCGTGGGACTCCTGCAATACATGCTGCAATGCGGCATGCCCGTGCCCGTGAGCGAGGCCTCGACCTTCGGCATCTTCTCGCAGATATTCATAGATATGGGCGACGAGCAAAGCATTGAAAACGACCTATCTACCTATTCCTCGCATCTGCAAAACATGAAGCTGATGCTCCGCGAGACCAACGCCACCACGCTCCTGCTCATCGACGAGATGGGCAGCGGCACGGAACCGCAAATCGGCGGCATACTCGCTGAGTGCATCCTCGACCGCTTCGTGCAGAGCCGCGCCTTCGGCGTCATCACCACGCACTATCAAAATCTCAAGCAGTACGCCTCGCACACGCCCGGCGTAGTGGCTGGTGCCATGCTCTACGACCGCCAGCAGCTGCAGCCCCTCTTCACCCTCGCCCTCGGCACGCCGGGCAGCTCCTTTGCCC
>SFPF01000153.1 GCA_004552155.1 Bacteroidales bacterium | reverse complement strand
CCACCAGGTGTCAGACACCAGAAACAGGGAATAAAAAGAAGAAAAGCAAAACGAAAGTTTGCTAAAATTTACATAAAGTTCACAAGGGTATAGCCTTTGCGGGCTTTATGTGCTTTATAGGAGAAATACAGGTTTGTTGTATACATCAGACAGGTGGCATCAATGTGTACCAAAATAGCGAAAGAGTCCAATGTAGATGAATTTTTACTAGTATTAACAAGCAATTCTGTGCTATAATACTAATAGTTATCAGACTTTTTCTTTAATGAAATTCCAAGTTGCGATTCATACGATAAAAAGTCTAAGATTTCTAATGACAAGCCGTTCATTTTTAGCAACTGATCATCCAAAATATGTTCCTCCCTCATTCATTAAAGAAAAAGTCTGATAACTATTAGTATTATATCACAGTATTGCTTGTTGATACCAGTAAAAATTTATCTGCATTGGACTCTTTCACTATTTAAGTACACTGTGATATCGCCTATCTGATCGGCTACTCGACCTTTCTGTTTCTGTCGGTCGTCGTCGGCTCACTTGAGCTGTACAAGCACCGCCGGCAGGAAATGCTCAAAAGCATTCTGCCTTCGGATTACTACCTGCCCATCAGTATCATCGTTCCCGCCTACAATGAGGAGGTCACCGTGGCAGACACCGTGCGCTCACTGCTTGCGCTCGACTACCGCTCCTATGAGATCATCGTGGTGGACGACGGATCGAAGGACCGCACCTCGGAGGTGTTGGCCGAGACATTTGATATGCACCTTGTTCACCGGCCCATTCGCCGGCAGATCAACTGTCAGCGCGAGGAATACGTCTATGAGACACGCGCACAGAAGGTACCGGTGACGCTCATCCGAAAAAAGAACGGCGGCAAGGCAGACGCGCTGAACATGGGCATCAACGCCGCAAATTTCCCGTACTTTATCTGCATGGACGCGGACTCCGTTTTGCAGTACGACTCTCTGCGCCGCATCGCCCAGCCGATATTGGAAAACGGCAATGTGGTGGCGGTTGGCGGCATCGTCCGCATCTCCAACGATGTTGAGCTGGAAAACGGACGGGTGAAGCATTACCGGCTGCCGCGCAATATTCTCGCCTTCATGCAGGTGCTGGAATATGACCGTTCGTTTCTTGCCTCCCGCATTCTCTTTGACCGCTTCAACGGCTCGCTCATTATTTCCGGCGCCTTCGGGCTGTTCAAAAAGGATACCGTCATCGCGGCAGGAGGCTATGACAGCGGAACGATGGGCGAGGATATGGAGCTTGTGGTCAAGCTGCACGAATACTGCACGGTCAACAACATCGACTATGCCATTCGCTACGCATCCGACGCGATCTGCTGGACGCAGGCGCCCGAGCGGCTGCGCGATCTGTGCAAGCAGCGCAAGCGCTGGCATCTGGGCCTGTTCCAGAGTATGTACAAGCATCGCGTCATGTTTTCCAATCACAGGTTCGGCGCGGTGAGCTTTGTATCCTATCTCTATTTCCTCATTTACGAGCTGCTTTCGCCGTTTATTGAGATATTCGGCGTTTTTACAATGGTACTCGCGTGGTGGTTCGATTTGATCAACGTCCCGTTTATGCTGCTCTTTTTCCTGATCTACGCCGTGTTCGGCTCGGTCCTGACGCTTACTGCCTTTTTCTCGCGCATCTACACGGCGGACCTCACGCTCTCGTTCGGCGACGGCCTCAAGGCCGTCTGTCTGTGTCTCTTTGAGCTGGTGTTCCTGCGCTTTATTCTCGCATGGGTGCGCTGCACGGCCTTTATCGGCTATAGGAAGAAAAAACTCAGCTGGGGGCGCATCGAGCGCCGCAAGATCGATTTGAAATAAAGGGGGGTGCCGCCTGTGCGCCGAAAAAAGCTCTTGGGAATCACGCTCTGCGCCGTGCTGACGATCGGAGCGCTGCTGTGCTGTATGCAGGATGCAAGCGCGAGGGAGACGCTTCTGATCTCGGGAAACGCCGATCTCTATCCCATCGAGTCCTATGACCGCGGCAGAGAATGCTATGTCGGATTGCTGCCGGAGCTGTACGAGCGCCTGAGTGAGCAGACAGGGTACGATCTTGTCTATCTTCCGTACAGCAAGAACACAACGCAGGCGCAGCAGACCGCAAACCGGCAGGCGGACATTATTTCCGCCTATCCCTCCGGCACGGTCGACAGCGGCGCGATGCGCCGTCAAGTGCTGCTCTGCACGATAGAACATGACGGCGCAGAGCGCGCGATATATGTTGGCTTTACCAACGCACTCACGCCGGAACGGGCCGACGCGCTTGCACAAGCGCTGGAGGACCTCTCCGGCGCGGAGAGCATCGGCGTCCTGGCAGACTATACGAATAGCAGCGGCGCGGAAGCCTACCGTACCAGGTGGCTCATTACGCTCGCCGCATTGATCGCGGCGATGCTTGCCGCGGCGGTCGCGCTGATAGTCTTTGCGCGAAAAAAGCGTGCCGAGCAAAAGACCAACGCCCTCATCGATCCGCGCTACGGCATCGGCAACGACGGGTATTATCTGAACTGCATGGAAACGCTCATCCCCGCCCCGCTCAGAAGCATCGTCTAT
>SFPF01000030.1 GCA_004552155.1 Bacteroidales bacterium | reverse complement strand
AATATAAATTAGCAAGACATTTACATAATGTCGGCTGCGCTCGGCAATTTAAGTAAACTTAATTGCGCTCGCTTGCACGACATTTCTGTCTTGTTTACTTGTTTTCTTTGAGATTTTCGGCTGCGCTCGGCAATATGAGCAAGCTCTATTGCTCTCGCTTGCACGAAAATTTCCTCGTTTACTTGTTTACTAAAAAAAATTATTTCTACAAACTTTTCAGCCGCTTCATGGCTTCTTCGCAGTCCTCGCGGCGACCGAAAGCGGTGAGGCGGATATAACCTTCGCCCGAAGGACCGAAGCCGACGCCCGGCGTGGAAACGACGTGGATTTCATTGAGCAGGCGGTCGAAGAACTCCCACGAACCTATGCCCGGCGTTTGCAGCCAGATGTAAGGCGCATCCACGCCGCCGAAGGTTTTAAGACCTGCCTCCGCCAATGCTTCGCGCATGATCCGGGCGTTGGTCATATAGTAATCAATGGTTTCGCGCACCTGACGCTTGCCCTCGGGCGAATAAACGGCTTCGGCGGCACGCTGCACGATGTAAGGCGTGCCGTTGAACTTGGTGCACTGGCGGCGGTTCCAAAGTTGATTGAGCTGCACGCGCTCGCCGTTTTCCGCATCCACTTCCAACTCGCGCGGCACTACCGTATAGCCGCAGCGGAGACCCGTGAAGCCGGCCGTCTTTGAGAAAGAATGAAACTCTACGGCGCAACGCTTCGCTCCCTCTATCTCATAAATGGAATGAGGCACGTCGGGGCGCGTGATGTATGCCTCGTAAGCCGCATCGTAAAGGATCAGGCTATTGTGGCGCAAGGCATATTCCACCCACTTTTGCAACTCCGCCTTAGAGAGCGTGGTGCCCGTGGGGTTATTGGGGTAGCAGAGATAAATGAGGTCGGTGGGATGATCGGGAATAGCGGGCACAAAATCGTTCTCCGCGTTGCAAGGACAATAGGTCACGCGGCTCCAAGCGCCGTTATCGAAATCACCGGCGCGGCCGCCCATAACGTTGGAGTCAATATAAACGGGATAAATCGGGTCGGTGACGCACACGGTACAGTCTTTTCCGAGGATATCGCCGAAGTTGCCCGTGTCGCTCTTCGCGCCGTCGTTGATAAATATCTCGTCGATGTCGATATCGATGCCGCGCGGCGCAAAGTCGTTGTCGGCGATGGCTTGGCGCAGGAACTCATAGCCGTGCTCCGGCCCGTAACCTCTGAAAGTCTCGGCGCTGGCCTGCTCGTCCACGGCCTTATGCAGGGCTTCGATAACTGCCGGGGCAAGCGGGCGAGTCACGTCCCCGATGCCGAGGCGTATGATATTTGCTTCGGGGTGCGCCTCCTTAAAGGCGTTCACCCTGTGAGCGATGTCGGCAAAGAGATAATTCTTTTGCAATTTGAGAAAATTGGCGTTGATGCTGTACATATATATAATATTGTATGTTTTATAAAACAAAAAGGAGCGGCCGCGCGGTCTGCTCCTTTCGTTTACTTATTGTTGCTCGATTTCAATCGCGCCGTCAAAGACCTTTGTCGCGGGGCCTGTCATAAAGACGCGGTTTGAGGCGGTTTCCCATTCGATTTCCAGACAGCCGCCGTCCATTACGATTTTACTCTTTCGCGGCGCGCGGTCGGTAAGGGCGGCTGCAACCGCCGTGGCACAGGCGCCCGTGCCGCAGGCCATCGTGATGCCGGAGCCGCGCTCCCACACGCGCATTCGGATGCTGCCGTCGGGGCGCACGGTGGCAAACTCAATGTTGCACCGCTCGGGGAAGATTTCGGCAAATTCGAGCGTCGGCCCTACCTTCTCAAGCGCAATGGCCTCTGCATCGGGCACAAAAATCACGAAGTGCGGGTTGCCCATCGAGACAAACGTGCCAACGTATTCCTTGCCGTCGGTTGCCTTGATCTTTCCTTCGGTCAAAGACCCATCGGGCGTGGCCAACTGTTCGGGCACTGCCGTTTGCGGCTCGTCCAAGCTTGAGTATCTTGATGCCCGACAGCGTGCGCAGGCGAATTTCCCGCTTGTCAGTAAGTCCGTATTCATAGAGATATTTACCGATGCAGCGCGAGGCATTGCCGCACATGCGGGCTTCGCTGCCGTCGTTATTGAAAATGCGCATCGTAAACGTCTCTGGGTCTTCGCTGTCGCGGCCAATAAGCACCAGGCCGTCACCGCCGATCCCTTTGTGGCGGTCGCTCCAAACAAGCGAAAGATGCGCGGGGTCGGCAATTTGTTCTTTGGTGGTGTCTACATAAATGTAGTCATTGCCGGCACCGTGCATCTTCGTAAAATGTATCGTTCGGAGCATAATTTGCAGTCAATCAGTCAAGCCTTTTGCTTTGTTGCTGCAAAGTTAAGCACTTTTTCATAAACTATGATAGCAGATAATGAATATTTTTATCAGAAAATCGGGGATTTTAATGGATTAATATCAAAAAGCAAAGTATAGTCTATTTCTTTTTCCGCAAACTCACTTGCGGCCCTTGCTGCCACCGGCATAGATGAGGAAGATAGCGGGGATTTTGTTGATTGGGGGCGCAGGCATGTTGCGCCATTGGGCAACGGTGTGCGTGCGCACAAATTCCGTTTCGCCCGTCAGCCCTGCGGCAATGCAGAGGCGCGTCTTCGGCGAACAGGCGGCGAGGATTTCCTTAAAGAGTTTTTCGTTGCGGAAAGGCGTTTCGATAAAAAGTTCCGTTTCGTCCTCGGCCGCCGAACGCGCCTCATAACGCTTCAATGCCTTGGCGCGGTCGCCGCCGTCGATAGGCAGGTAGCCGTGGAAAGCAAAACTTTGGCCGTTGAAACCGGAAGCCATCACCGAAAGGAGTATAGAGGAAG
Source organism: Bacteroidales bacterium (assembly GCA_004552155.1). Lineage (GTDB taxonomy): Bacteria > Bacteroidota > Bacteroidia > Bacteroidales > Bacteroidaceae > Alloprevotella. The sequence continues at coordinate 7,496 of SFPF01000030.1, read as the reverse complement.
GCCCTACCAGCGGCACGACCTTCAAGCCCTCGCGCTGCGCTATCTCTACCAGTGCCGCGCCAGGGTCGGCCACGGCAGGGCAGCCCGCCTCACTGATAACGCCGATGCTTTCGCCGTGTCGCAACGGCTCTAAATAACTGCCAAACGCCGCCGCTTCGGCATGCTTGCCCATCGGCTGGAAGGTAAGCGCATCAATGTCAATGTCGCGGCACACTTGTTTGAGGAAACGTCGCGCGGTGCGCACCTCCTCGACAATGAAATGGCGGATAGAAAGAATTATTTCGCGGTTGTAAGCCGGCAGCACGCGGTCGTGCGGCGTGTCGCCTATGGGTACGGGAATCAGATAAAGAGCAGGAGACATATAATAATATATTGTGTGAACTTAAAAAGAATTAGCGAGCAATCAAAAACCGCTGCCATCAGACAGCAACTTAAAAGCGTTTGCAATATTACAAAAAGTTATTGTAGAAATCCTATTATATATGCAGAAAAGTGCGGCTAAGTCGTTCGCGGCAGACGAAAGAAGCACAGAGGAAAGCATATATGGCAGATTTATTTGCAAATATTTGTTATTAGTTTTGCTTTTGCAAAGTAAAGTGAGCAAAATCGCAAAAAAGGCACCGATTTATTTTGCTACTTAAAAAGAAAGAACGAAATTTGTGGCGTTATCCAAAACAATCTTTTTACCTTAAAGAACTAATACCTATTAAAGACAAAAAATGAGGAACGTTGTGAAACGTTCCTCATTTTTATTTATGCCTGTTTTTAAACTATTCTGCTTTGCGCTCGATGTAGGCAATCACGTCACCCTTCTGCACGTGCGCACCCTGCTTGGCATTAATTTCTACCAATTTGCCGCCAAGCGCAGCGGGGAGCTCAAGGATTTGACCGTGGGTGTTTTCAATGTAGCAGAAGAAATCACCTTCTTTATACTCTTTGCCGATAAAGGGCTCAATGCTCTTGACACATTCGCCATCGCCACCTATTTCCCAAAGCACGGTGCCGCTTTCAGTTGCCACGATAGCGTCTGCTTTGGCGTGCTTGAAGGCAGCAGCTTCTTCGAGGCTCATGCCGCTGGCCGTCTCTTTGTCGCGGGCGGCTTGCAGATCAGCAAGGAAACGCTTCTTGGCCGCACCGCTCTTATAGTCGCGATACTGCGTCTCGTGCATGGCAAACTCAAAGAGTTCTTCATCATCTTCGCCGCGTTCCCAACCATTCTCTTCCATTTCCTTGATAAAGCGCGGAAGTTCGTCGGGATAGTAGCTCTGCGGGTCTGCATCGGTAAACTCAAAGCCTTTCTCCTTGGCAAGTTCGATGATTTCGGGCGCAACCTCGCCGGGCAACTTGCCGCTCTTGCCGAGAATCATGCCCCAAATGCTGTTGTCCATCATCGTGTAGCGGGGCTTGCCCATTGAGTCGGTGAGGAGGTTCATCAGCGCGATGTTCTTCACATATTGTGAGAACGGCGTTACGAGGGGAGGATAACCCACGCGCGGCCAAACGTATGCCACCTCGTCGAAGAGGCGCACGAGCAGGGCGTCTTCCGAAAGGGGCTGCTTGCCCTGCTTCTCGCGGTTGCTGTTGATGGCGCTCATTACGCCCGTGAGGTCTGCCATCATCGAGCCCATCATGCCGCCGGGCAGGCCGCAGCCGAGCAAGAGCGACGACATCAGTTTGTTGCCGGGGTTCATGAAGTAGCCGAGGAAGTCGTCGATAAATTCCTGCGTGAGTTTGCGGGCTTCCATGTAGGCTTCCATATTGATTTCGGGCACGTCGAAGCCTGCGTTCTTGAGCATCGACTGCACCGAGATGATATCCGGGTGCACCTTGCCCCAAGAGAGCGGTTCGATGGCGGTATCGATTACGTCCGCGCCGTTGCGGCACACTTCGAGAATGCTCGCCATCGAAAGGCCCGGGCCTGAGTGGCCGTGGTACTGGATAATGACTTCGGGATGCTTGTCCTTAATCATTTTCGTGAGTTTGCCGAGCATGGCGGGCTGTCCGATGCCTGCCATGTCCTTCAAACAAATTTCGGGCGCGCCGGCTTCAATCAGTTGGTCGGCGATGTTGGCGTAGTACTCCGCCGTGTGAATGGGCGAGTTGGTGATGCAAAGAGTTGCCTGCGGGGTCATGCCGCCCTCAATGGCATATTTGATGGATGGAATGATGTTGCGTACATCGTTCAAGCCGCAGAAGATGCGGGTGATGTCCACACCCTGGGCGTGCTTTACCTTATACATCAGACGGCGCACGTCGGCGGGCACAGGGAACATACGCAGGGCGTTGAGACCACGGTCGAGCATATGCGTCTTAATACCAACCTCATTGAAAGGTTTGGTAAAGGCGCGCACGGCTTTGTTGGGGTTTTCGCCGTAAAGCAGATTGACCTGCTCAAACGCGCCACCGTTGGTCTCCACGCGGGAGAAGCAACCCATCTTTATAATAACCGGGGCAATGCGCTCCAACTGGTCTTTGCGCGGCTGGAACTTGCCCGACGACTGAAACATGTCGCGATAAACAAGGCTAAATTGGATTTTTCTTTTCGTCATAAAATGAATATGTACGTTGTTAAAGTTTGATTTGCTTATATGGAAAAGCACAAAATGCGCTGCAAAAATACGATTTTATTTTCTTTTATACAAAAACTAATTGCACACAAAGTGGGGTTTGTGTGCAATTAGTAGAGCATTAAGCGCGTTATTCTAATATTTTTGTCAAAATAAATTCGGTTTGCGCCGCTGCGCCTCTTCAAAAGAAAGCAAGTTGGCGTTTTGCTGCTTGGCTTGATGCGCTGCCACAAGGGCGGCATTATTTGCCTCTTGTTGTTTGAGGAAAGCATCTCGCTGGTCGGGATTGAGGAGTCGCGCGGCGATGAGCACCATCTGCGAGGCATCTTTCACCCAAACCACGGGGCCGCTATATACCGGCGCAATCATAAGTGCCGTATGCAGAGGCGAGGTCGTCGCGCCGCCCACAAGGAGCGGAATACGCAAGCCTGAGGCTTCCATGGCGCGGGCCGTGTTCACCATCTCGTCGAGGCTTGGCGTGATCAAGCCGCTCAAGCCTACGAGGTCGGCCTTGCTGTCGATGGCCTCCTGCACGATGCGCTCGGCGGGGCACATCACGCCGAGGTCGCGGATTTCATAATTGTTGCAGCCCATCACTACGCTGACGATGTTCTTGCCAATGTCGTGCACGTCGCCTTTCACCGTGGCCAGCACCACCCTACCCGCTGCAGCAGCCTTTGCATTGTCCGCTTCGATGTGCGGTTGCAAGAGCGCGACGGCTTTCTTCATGGTTCTCGCCGTGCGCACCACCTGCGGCAGGAACATTTTGCCCGCTCCGAAGAGCGCACCCACGTCTGTCATGCCGTCCATGAGCGGACCTTCGATGATGCGCACCGCCGGGCGGTAGATGGCAAGGGCTTCCTCGAGGTCTGTTTCGAGATAATCGTCAATGCCTTTCAATAGAGCCGTTTTCAGGCGCACGTCCAAGGGAATGTCTTTGCGGGAAGGCAAAGCAGACTGTTCGGAGGAGCCGGATAATTCAGGATTATCCGCAGATTCTTTAAGCCGCGTGGCGTAATCGATGAGGCGTTCGGCGGCATCGGGACGGCGGCAAAGGATAACGTCTTCGATGAGTTCGAGCAAATCATGCGGCAGGTCGGCATAGGTCACCGAGGTTGCGGGATTGACAATGCCCATATCCATTCCGGCGGCAATGGCATGGTAGAGGAACACCGCGTGCATGGCTTCGCGTATATAATTATTGCCTCTGAACGAAAACGAAAGGTTGCTCACGCCGCCGCTCACGTGCGTGCCTTTAAGGTTCTGCGTTATCCATTTCGCGGCCCGTATGAAATCGAGCGCGTAAATATCGTGTTCGTGCATGCCCGTGCAGACAGCCAGCACGTTGGGGTCGAAAATGATGTCGGAAGGCGGAAAGCCTGCTTCCTGCGTGAGCAGTCGGAAGGCACGTTCGCAAATCTCGATGCGCCGCTCATAGGTGTCGGCCTGCCCTTGCTCGTCAAAGGCCATCACGATGACCGCCGCGCCGTAGCGGCGCAACTCTCGGGCGTGCGCCAAAAAGGTTTCCTCGCCCTCTTTCAGCGAGATAGAATTGACGATGCACTTGCCTTGAATGTTTTTCAGCGCCTCGCTGATGACTTCCCATTTTGAAGAATCCACCATAAAGGGCACGCGTGCCACGTCGGGCTCGGCAGCGAGCAGTCGCAGGAAGTGCGTCATTTCTGCCCGCGCGTCCAGCAGCCCGTCGTCCATGTTGATGTCTATCACCTGCGCACCGTCGTCTACCTGCTTGCGGGCAATGGCGACGGCCTCCTCATATTGCTTTTCCTTAATCAGGCGCAGGAACTTGCGCGAACCGGCCACGTTGCACCGTTCGCCGACGTTGAGGAAATTGTTTGCCTGGCAGACTTCCACGTCGTCCAGTCCGGCAAGATGCAGATGCTCGGGGCGCGGCACTGGACAGCGCGGCGGCACTGCTTCGTATTGCCCGATCAAGTCGCCGAAGGCTTTAATAAACCGTTCGTCCGTTCCACAGCAGCCGCCGATGATATTCACGAGGCGTTTTTCCAAGAATGGCTTCATCTCTGCCGCCATCTGTTCGGGCGTCTGACTGTATTGCCCCAAACTATCGGGCAGTCCGGCGTTGGGGTAAGCAATAATGCGGAACGGGCTTTTTGCAGAAAGTTCTTCGAGAAAGGACAGCATGTCGGCAGCCCCGAAGGAACAGTTCAGGCCAATGGCAAAAAGCGGGAAATGCGCCACGGACGTAAGAAACGCTCCCAGCGTCTGACCCGAGAGCGTGCGCCCAGCCTTGTCTGCCACCGTGGCGGAGAGGATTACGGGCAACTCTTTTCCCTTTTCTTCCATCACGTCGGCCGCCGCACAGAGCGCAGCCTTGGCGTTGAGCGTGTCGAAGGCCGTTTCAATGATGAAACCATCCACGCCGCCGTCCATCAGCGCGGCCATCTGCTCGCTGTAGGCAGCGGTAAGCGTGTCGAAATCGAGTGTGCGCAGCGCGGGGTCGCTCACGTCGGGGCTAAGGGAACAGGTGCGGTTGGTAGGGCCCACGGAACCGAGCACATAGCGCGGCTTGTCGGGCGTTTGTTTTGTAAAAAAGTCGGCTTCGGCTCGCGCCAATCTTGCCCCTTCGATATTCAATTGGGTGCAAAGATGCTCGCAACCGTAATCGGACATGGAGATGCGCTGTGCACTGAACGTATTTGTTTCAATGAAGTCCGCCCCCGCTTCAAGGTATCGGCGATGTATCTCGCGCACCACGTCGGGCCGCGTCAGGTTGAGCAGGTCGTTGTTGCCTTTCTGCAACGTCGTGCTCTCTGCCATCACGCTGCCGCGAAAGTCTGCTTCCGTAAGTTGGAAGCGCTGAATCATCGTGCCGATAGCACCGTCGAGGAGGTATATCCTGTTGTCTTTGAGAGTAATCATTTATTTTTATCAAAGGCAAAACTTTGCCAAATCGTTAAACCTAAGTATTTTCTCGGCTGCGTGGGTATCGAAGAGCAAATGCTCAAAATCACGCATTTTGATTTTCAAATCCGTTGCCGCCAACTTTTCTTCCAAAGCAAGTTTTAATTGTTCGGGCGTGGCAATGCCGATTCTTTCTCTTAGAAAGTCGTAAGACGGTTTTGCTAATTGCATCAGGAACATTGTATCATAAAAATCACGCCCCTTGGCGCGAGCGAGCAAAGCCGATAATTTCATGGACAGCAATACGGAGTCAGAAGGCGCGGGCAACGAAAAGAAAAAGCCGCAACGCTGAACGTGCTTCATTTCTATCGGGTAGGCGCAACCTTGGTCTTGCGCTTCGATTTTCAGCAAAAAGCGCTCTTCTTTATGTCCAGTGAGTCCGAGTTCAAAAAGAAATTCCGGGAAATAAATGTTGCGCCTATATGCCGTAAGTTTCGGGTTTGCCTTGTCGCGTGCCTCAACGCGCAGGCCCGAGCGTTGCAGAAATACAATAACGCTGTCGGTCATCGCTGCAAATTCTTCGGCAGTCAAGGCTTTGCAGTCGAAGTCAAGATCTTCAGAGAAGCGGTCAATGCCCTTTATCAGGCGCAGATTTGTACCGCCGATAAATGCCAGTTTGTTCACGTATGGTGTGGCGGCAAGGTAATCAAGCACCATTAACTGTATGTACTCTTTCAAGATATGTTTTTGAAAGGCTGCGTTCGCAGCGATTTGCGGGGGAAAAAAACTGTTTATGAAATCAATATCTAACATAAGTCATACAGTTTTAATAATTTGATAGTCCTGCTCGACAAAGATTTATTGCCAATCCTTTGCAGATATTCCTTCAAACGTTCAAGGTTCAATTCATTACACATATAATCCTCGTCCAGCCTAAGTTGCTCCAACTCGGCTTCGTTGTCATAGAAGGGATAAAGATAGAGCAAATCCAACAAAGCCTTTTCAGGAAAAGCAAGCATCCACACTTGCTGGGGCGGATTGACTGCGGCGGCAGCGGCGGGCAGAGTCACAGGTTTGTAACCGAAGAACATTTGCTCCTTGACGTTTTGGTAAGCATATTGCCCGAAACGGTTTTCTATGTGTGCTGTCTTTAAGGTCGTTACAGAAGTAATGCTTGCCACGGCTTCGGGAATCATCCCATAAATGCTTAATGCCGTGTGCAGGCTGATGTATGAGGGCCGGTAAATGCGCCCGGCTATATATCGCGCGAAGTCTGGACGCTGCAACATTTCAGGAAAAGCATACCATTCTTTCTTCAACTTGATGAGCAGGCCTTTTTGTGTCCACCGCGTCAGGCTGTTCCTGTCGAACGTTGAAAAAAAAGCCTTTGCCTGATGTATCGTAAAGCACCCTTCGGGCAATAGCCTTGACTTAAACTCCAAATAGTTTACCATTGTTTTATTTCCGTAATGCTGCAAATTTACTGCTTTTCGGAAATATATTTTGATTTTTCCTATAATATAGTGCCTTTTTCGTGTGAAGTTTTGACGGATTGGGCATTTAGGAGCATGCAGCAAGGACTCGCTGCTTCTGCTCCTTACAGCCTGTTCTTGATTGCCCTGTCCATTTCGCGGCGATCCTGCTTTTCTTTGAGTGTGTTGCGCTTGTCGTATTCCTTTTTGCCTCGGCAGAGGGCGATGACCAGTTTGGCGCGGCCGTTTTCATCTATATAGAGGCGCAGGGGCACGATGGTGAAGCCGGGCGAGCGCGTTATCTCGAAGAGCGAACGGATTTCCTTGCGGTTGAGCAGCAGTTTGCGCTCGCGGCGCGGCAGATGGTTGTTGTACGAACCGCGATCGTATTCAGCGATATACATGTTCTTCACCCACATCTCGCCATTGTGGATATAGCAAAACGTGTCCACGAGGCTTGCCTTGCCGGCACGTATGCTTTTAATCTCTGTGCCCGTGAGCACGATGCCCGCAGTGTATTTGTCCACCACGAGAAAGTCGTGCTCGGCGCGTTTGTTTTTTATGTTGATGC
>SFPF01000152.1 GCA_004552155.1 Bacteroidales bacterium | reverse complement strand
GCTGCACGTCGTTGCCGCAGGTTCTCTGTTAGAATTCGCTCTAAAGGAACTGCCGTCTTTTGGTGTGGGGAGAATACGCTCGCTATTTGTCTATCCGTTTTCCTTTGACGAGTTTCTGATTGCAGAAGGGAAATCATCGTGGGTAAAAGCAAAAAAGGAAGCAAGTAGCGACAAACCCTTGCTGGCGGCACTTCATAATGACTTGGTGCAGCATTATCGTACCTTCTTGATGGTTGGCGGTATGCCCGCCAGTGTGGCAGCGTGGATAACAAGCCACGATTACAGACAATGTCAGACAGAACTTGACGATATTCAACTCACTTACTATGACGACTTTGTTAAATATGCCAAGAAGGTTGACCCTACACTGCTTCGTAATACCTTGCAAAGTGTGATACTCCAGATTGGCAACAAGTTCGTTTACAGCCAAGTTGAGGGTGGCTACCGTGCAGAGGAGGTAAAAAAGGCTTTGGGACTTCTCAGTGATGCAGGCATTATCAAGCGCGTCAGCCATACAGCAGCCAATGGTCTTCCGCTCGGTGCGGAAGTCAATGAAAAGTTTCGTAAGTACATCTATCTCGACAGCGGTTTGCTTTTGCGTATCTTAGATATGGATTTAGGTAGTGCCCAACAACTGACGGAACTGATTATTGCCGGCACCGCAGAGGATTTGGTTAACAAAGGCGGACTGGCAGAGATGGTGCTTGGATGGGAACTGGTAAAATACAATACCCCCCGTTCGCAACATGACCTTTACTATTGGGAAAACACAGCCGAGGGAACACGTTCAGAAGTGGATTACATTATTGCACGTGACATGAAGGTGTTGCCGATTGAGTGCAAGGCCGGTACAAGCGGAAAAATGAAGAGCCTTCGTGTCTTTATGAGACAGAAGCACCTGACGGATGCCATACGCTGCTCTTTGGAGAACTTCTCTTTGCTGGAAAGCCAGGACCTGAAAGATGAGAATGCCACGCGACGTATTTCAATAAATCCATTATACGCTATATCTACCCTGTATAATTCGATTAATCTCTCCACGCCTATTGCATTAGTATGATCTTATACTAAAATGACAACGTTTGTGCAAGCGAGGGCAGAACCCAGCCTCGCTTGCACTTTTATCATGAAAGTTCACCTATACGCCTAAAAAATCCGCCTTGTAATTCGAGGCGGAAGGGTAGGGGGCTAGCGAAGAAAACCCGGCACCGATGTATAGTCAGTGACGGGTTGATACGAAAAACCCAGCACACTTAAACAGCTTAAATACAAAGGGGTATAAGTGCTGTGACGGGTGTGCTGGGTTTTTCGGGGTAAAAAAATGCGTATATAGAGAGGGTTGCTCTCCGATGGTTTGTTCCTGTCAATGCCTTTCTCGGCGCACGCTATATCCGCCGCCGGAGCGCGAGGAGGTAGAAGGTTTGCGCGTTTTGGGCGTCTTGGCTTTCTTTGTGGAGGTCGATTTGCTGCTTGCGGATTTAGAAGATGACTTCGAAGAGGAGGACGATTTACTGCTGACGCTTGAGCGGCGCGAGGTAGAAGAGGTGCGGCGGCGTGCGGGCGTTTTCGTGACGGTCGCCGTAGTGTCGCGCACAAGGGTCACCCTGATGGTGTCGGGTGCCACGGAGTCTTTGCCCCATACGTGGCGGTCGAAGTCGTCGAGTTCCTTCTCAATCCTTGCCTGCTCTTTTTTCATGGCCGAGTCCTCGGTACAATAGTTGGCGAGGATGCGGTCTTGCAGGTTTACGGTCTTGTAGATGTCGCCCTCGTAGCGGTTGAGCGTGAAGAAGTCGTCGGCCGACATCATGGCGGCGTTGTTGAGGTTGCTGCCCATGAGCATGAGTTTGCCGAGATAGGGCGCAACGTCGTCCATCTTAACCCAAAACATGGGGTACTGCGAGTCTGCACCGCCGAAATCGTCGCCGCGCTTGAGCACGGGGCAGAGGGCGGTGACCTTCTTGCGGATCGTGGCGGTGTGCTGGTCGAAGTAGGTGCTTTCCTTAATGAAATATACCTTTACCTCGTCGGAGGGCAGGTCGCTGTCGGTGACGCGGATTTTGCCGTCCTTCTGCTCATAGAAGATGTGGTAGCGGTCCATGAGCTCCTTGGCCTTGACGATGTTTTTCTCCGAAAAATCCTCGTTGCCGTCGAGCTTGTAGTCGTATGCCTTCACCTGTCCGCGCAGAAGGAGCTTGAAGAGGTAGGTGAAGAGGTTTTCGCGGCCGTTGGTGGGCGTTGTGGGATAGTAGAGCGAGGCATTGGCGTCCTTCGTGAGGTCAAGGGAGCGGTAGATGTCGCGCCGCCAAGACACGTCTTCGGGCATGGCCGCCGCTGTGGGGAAGTCGCGATAGGCAGAACCTTTGGGTGCAGTTTGCGCGGCCGTCTGTTCCTTGTTTTCGGCCGCCTTGCGGCGTGCAGGCGGCTGTGCCACGGCTGCAAGGGTGCAGGCGAAGGCAAGGGCTGCGGCTGTTATGGGATAAAAGGGAATACATATTATATATATTTGAGATATTCTTTTAGTAGACAAGTTTTTTAGTAGACGAGTAAACGAGTAGACAAGTAAACAAGTAGACGAGTAAACAAGTTTTTTAGTAAACGAGTAGACAAGTTTTTAGTAAACGCGTCAACTAAATCAATTCACGATTACTTCCAAGGCTTGCGGCAAGGTGCGGGCTATGCCGTCGGGGCCGATGACGTGGACGTTGGTGATGTAGAAGCGAGAGCCGCGGCGCGTTTCGCGCATGAGCGAGCGCTGGTTGTCGCTGAACGCAGCGCCGTTGGACGTTTCGGGGCGGGCATTGCCCATGCGGTCGAAGAAAACGGTCTCGAACCTCTGCACCTTGAAAGGAATGTTGAGCAGGCCGTCGTCGATGGCCGCGCCGATGCCCGGTGCGCCGAGCAGAGTACCCTTGGCGAGCTTGCCGCCCTTGAAGATGTCGTCGCCCACGCGGATAAAGGCCGTGGGATCGGGCAGTTTGCGCACCTTGAAGGTGAACACGCCCATGGTTTGCTGCTTGCCGTTGACCACGCCCGTCACGGTGAACGTAACGTTCTGCCCCACGGCGGCGGGCTTGGCGATGTATTTGCCATCGCCCTTCGGGGTGAGTGTGCCGCCTGCCATGGCGAGGCTGATCTTGTCGGGCGATACGCCGCTGGCGCTTACGCTCACGGGGTTCTCAAAGCCGGCGTAAAGCACGTTCATGAGGTCGGCGGCGACGGTGGCGCCCATCGGCGGCGCGATGACGTTGTATTTCTGCACGAAGTCGCGGCGTATGATTTCGCCGGCGGCGTTGGGCATCATGATGTAGCCGTTGAAGGAATATTCGCCGGGCGAGCCGACGGTGAAGTTGTAAGAGCCGTCTTCGGCGATGCGCTTGCCGTTCACGTAGATTTCGGGTCGCTGCGTGGTGTCGACCGCCGCCATGAAGATGTGCGAGCGGAACGTTTCGCCAGGGAAGAGCGTGGTGGCTTCGGGCAGGCAGTAGGCGTTGAGTTCGTTCACGCGGATATCCTTGATGTCGATGTTGGAAACGAGCGTGTGGAGCACCTCGTTCTCGGCCTTGCGCACGTCGCTTTGACTCCCAGTTCTTGCCGATGTTGTCTTCGCCGCCCGGCACGTCGGTGGAAAGGTTGGAGGCGAGGATAGCGCGCTGGCGCGGGTCGGTGACGTATTGCAGCACGGTGGTGCGGAATTTCCCGATTTCGTCATAGAGCCTGCGCCCGTAGCCTTTCACGGGGGCGAGCATGATGCGGCTGGAAGCCTCAAGGTCTTCCTTGTTTTCCAGATTGTCGGGGTTGCCGTGCTTGCCGTCGGCCTCGCGGGCAATGGCGATGCGCAGGCGTTCGGCGAGGTTGTAGAGCGAGTCGGCGGAGGTTTTCACGATGTGCGCCTTGTCGAACCACGGCTTCACCTTTTCGGGATTGGCGGCCAGTTGCTGCTTGATGTCTTCGTATAGGGCAAGGTTCTCCTTCATGGCGTTGTCGGTGGTGCGCAGCAGGCTGTCGCTGATGAGCGAGAAGCCTTTGAGCACATCGTTCGACACGTTGAGCGCCAGCATGGCCAAAAGGACGATATACATGAGATTAATCATCTTTTGGCGCGGAGATACCGGTCTTTTCTTTACTGCCATTACAGGATGTGGTTTT
>SFPF01000151.1 GCA_004552155.1 Bacteroidales bacterium | reverse complement strand
GCCGTTCCTCCTCAGCTAGCCGCTAACTGCGACTAAATTGACGCTCAGGAAAGCCTTCGCGCCAAAGTCTCCGTAAGCGTCGGATCTTCGGACTCACTTTCCCCAATGCTTCTGAAAAAATGATAGGAAGTTTCCTGTTCTGTTCCAATGTAACAAAATGCGTGGGTGAGAGATAGATGTTGTACATTTAGGCAAATAATATTTATTTCAAAAATAGCAATTCTTGTTGAGTGGATGTATAATAGGCATATAGAATATCGGTGGCAATGGGTAAAAGGTGGCGATAGCTACGTAATGGGAGGCCCCTACCTGCTGTTGGCGCTTGGGTATGAGCGTGGAAACTGGCTTACTTACACGGGGAAGAACCGTACAATTACGACATACTTACACATTAAACAAAGAGAAAATGGCCAAAACAAAATTCGTCATAGTGGGAGGCGTCGCCGGAGGAGCCACCGCGGCAGCCCGGATGAGGAGGCTCTCCGAAGAAGCAGAGATTGTCCTTTTTGAGAAAGGGGAATATATATCGTATGCCAACTGCGGCCTACCCTATTACATAGGCGGCGTGATAGAAGAGCGCGACAAGCTCTTCGTCCAGACACCCGAGGCATTCGGCAAACGCTTCAACATCGATGTCCGCACCAACAGCGAGGTCACAGCCATCGATACAGAGCAGCGACAGGTGACGGTCAAGACCACCGACGGAAAGACCTATACAGAACGCTACGACAAGCTCCTGCTCTCACCCGGAGCCTCACCGGTCGTGCCCCCACTCCCTGGCATACAGAGCGAAGGCATCTTTACGCTGAGAAACGTGAACGACACCGACCGTATCAAGTCATACCTGAGTTGCCACAAAGTACGCCGCGCAGTCATCGTGGGTGGAGGCTTCATCGGTCTTGAGATGGCCGAAAAGGAATTTGGCGGCAATTAAATGGAATGCAAAGGGCCTAAATGGGTGAAGGCGTGGATTAGTCAAATGGCAATGCTTAATGACCAGTTTCGCGATGATGAAGGAAAGATAGACTTCATTGCTCTTGGCAAAGAGGAATATCAATACCGCATGGCCCTTATTCAAGGTCGCCTTGAAAAATCAGAAAGAGCCAAAGACGCATACGAGGAAGCTCTTGGCAGATATTCCGCATATGTTTCCAACGGCTCCAAGGGCGGCCGCCCACGCAAGACTCAATCCACAACCGCAACGCAGGAGTCGTCGAAGAATTTCCCGGACACACCGGGAGGCTCGGCACGCCCGGCGGGGTGCGCATCTGGCAAGCGCATCCCGCCACAGGAATCCACAACCGCCGCGGGTGAATCCGCCGAGAAACTCGACCCCACTAACATTGGCGGTTCCGCGGCAAGCGCCTGGCGTTCTCATCGTTCGCCACGCGTCGGGGAGTCTGCTAACTCCCCGGAAGTTTCGGAAAGCAGCGACGCCGCTAATCGCTGCTTCGCAAGCCCGGCGGAGAGCGCATCTGGTAAGCGCACTCCGAGGACGGCGGATGGCTCGGCGGCTAGGAGCCTTCCGCCATCCACGGCGGAGCTGTACGACTTCGCCGAGGCTGCAAGGCTCTCCGAGGCCGACGCCCGCGAGTGGTGGGAGCTCTGCACCGAAAGGGGCTGGAATGACCGTTACGGAAAGCCCATCAGGGACTGGAAAAAGGCCTGCGAGAGGTATTGCGCAAGGCGCGCCATCAACCGAATGGCAAAGGGAGAAACGTGAATGTACGAGGCTACCACACCCTCGACCTGCCGTGAGTCGCAAAACCACGGCGAAAATTTGGGATTGGTTCGTTTGTGCTTGATGTGTAAAGTGCTGTGGTAGGCATCAGGGCAGGTAGGCACGAGAAGCGGATCTAATCCTCCAAACGACGTTCCAGCAGTCGTTAAATGCTGGTGAATTTTGACTACCACACCTTGCCTGATAAGCAAAAACAACCCACAACCGCCCTGCCGGGAGGCGCAAAACCACGGCGAAACCTGATACTTCGAGGCTCGGCAAAGCCCTAGCACGCCGTCCTACCGGGCGTTAAACGGTAGGGAAATTTTGAACCCTGAACCAAAAGGAAAAACGGAAATGAAAAAGACAACGAAAACTGAATACGTAATATGCCGCGGCTACTACTGCGGAGTTCACGCAGGATACCTCAAGGAAAGGGACGGCAACTACGTCGTCCTGAACGAAGCCCGCCGCCTCTGGAAGTGGAAGGCTGTAAAGGGAATCAGCCTCTCCGAGGTCGCGAAGTATGGAATCGACGCTTCCGGTTCCAGAGTCTGTACCAAGTGCGGAGAAATCTGGCTCGGCGACGTGTACGAGGTGATTCCGTGCACAGATGCCGCTCGGAAAACCATCGAGAAGGCAGCCGATGCAGACATCGGTTAGCGGCGACGGATTCGGCTACGGCGACGGCAGAGGCGATGGCGACGGATTCGGCTACGGCTACGGCAGAGGCTACGGCGGCTGTTACGGCTACGGCAGAGGCAACGGCGACGGATTCGGCTACGGCAGAGGCAACGGCGATGGCGATGGCGACGGATTCGGCGACGGCGACGGCAGAGGCGATGGCGACGGCGACGGATTCGGCTACGGCGACGGCAGAGGCTACGGCGACGGCTACGGCGACGGCTACGGTATATGATACGGAAAAAAAAATCAAGGAATAACCATTAGAACCAAAAGGGAAAACAGAAATGAAGAACGAACAGCAACTCAAACCAACCTGCCACCGTCGGGAAGCCCGGGATGATACCATAGAGGATAAACGCCAAGATAGCCACCGATGCCAAGAAGGCCACGCATACGCCTTTCCACGAGAAGGGATAGCGACGGAAATAGCATACCAGCACGATAGCGGGGATGGTCAGCAAGTTCAGCAGGTGCACACCGATAGACAAGCCCATCAGGTAGGCGATAAGTATCAGCCATTTGTCCGAACCGGCCTCGTCTGCCTGCTCGTCCCACTTGAGGATAAGCCAGAACACAATCGCGGTGAATAGGGACGAACTGGCATATACCTCGCCCTCCACAGCGGAGAACCAAAATGTGTCAGAGAACGTATAAGCCAATGCCCCTACAACACCTGCCATCAGCACGCCGATACCTTTCCATAGCGAATCGGGCTTCACCAGCCGCTTTGCCAGCGCGGTGATTGTCCAGAAGAGGAAGAGGATGGTGAACGCCGAAGCCAATGCAGACATAGCATTCACGCACATAGCCACATGCCCGTTGTCTATGGCAAAGAGGCTCGCGAAATGCCCCACCAGCATGAAGAACGGTGCTCCGGGCGG
>SFPF01000029.1 GCA_004552155.1 Bacteroidales bacterium | reverse complement strand
CAGCATGGCGGCGAAGCTCAAGGGAGAGCCGCTTCCCGATTTCCCGCGCGAGACGGCCATCGGCGCGCTGGCCGCGTATATCTCCGATGAAAGCGTCGTCTCGTTCCAGCCGATGAACGTGAATTTCGGTATTCTGACGCCGCTCAACCACCGCGTCAAGGGCAAGGCCAATAAAAACCTCGCCATCGCGCAGCGGTCGCTTGCGCTCATCGATCAAATGACAGGGCAGGAGGAAGCAACATGAGAATTCTGGTAGACGCCATGGGCGGCGACAACGCCCCTGACCAGATCGCGCTGGGCGCGATCCAGGCGGCAAAGGACTTCGGCTGCGAGGTCGTGCTGGTCGGACGCGGCGAGGCGATTCTGCGCGCGCTGAAGGATCAGGGCATCGAGACGCTTCCCAAGGGCGTGGAGATCGCCAATGCGGACGATGTGGTCGATATGCACGACGACCCGGCGACGGTCGTAAAAAAGAAAAAGGATTCCAGCATGGTCGTGGGATTGAACATGCTGAAAGAGGGCGGCGGAGACGCATTCGTCTCTGCGGGCTCGACCGGCGCGCTGCTCTCCGCCGCGACGCTGACCGTCCGGCGTGTCAAGGGCATCCGCCGCGCCGCCATGGCGCCGCAGATCCCGACGAAGACCGGCAGGGAAGCCGTGCTCATCGACTGCGGCGCAACGGCTGATTGTACGCCGGAATTTTTGCTGCAGTTCGCATTCATGGGTTCGTATTACGCCGAAAAGGTGCTGGGTATCGAGAACCCGCGCGTCGCGCTTTTGAACATCGGTGCGGAGGATTCCAAGGGCGGCGAATTGCAGAAGGCCGTCTATCCGCTTTTAAAACAGGCGGGAGAAACCGGTGCAATCAACTTTACCGGCAATATCGAAGCGCGCGACGTGCCGCTGGGCGGCGCGGACGTGGTCGTGGCCGACGGCTTCTCGGGCAATATTCTGCTCAAGGGAATCGAGGGCACGGCGCTTTTCATGGCCTCCATGATGAAGGACATGTTCAAGAAAAACGTACTTACCAAGCTGGCGGCGCTCTTGTGCATGGACGGTGTGAAGGCATTCAAGAAAAAGATGGACTACCGCGAGACGGGCGGCACGGCGCTTATCGGCCTCAGCAAGCCTGTTATCAAGGCGCACGGCTCGTCCGATGCGCTGGCCATCCGCAACGCCATCCGGCAGGCCATCGGCGCTGTCGAGGCGGACGTGGCCGCGACGCTGGCGGCAAATATGGATCATATGGTCATACCAAAGGAGTATCAACATGCTGAGTGAACTGGAAGCCGGGCTGGGCTACACGTTCCGGGACAAGAGCATTCTCGAAAACGCGCTGACGCACAGCTCCTATGCCAATGAAAACCGCGAGCGCGGTCTGCGTGACAACGAACGTTTGGAATTTTTAGGTGATTCGATCCTGGGCTTTGTCGTGGCAGATTACCTGTACCGCAGCTTCCCGGACAAGCCGGAGGGCGAACTGACGCGCATCCGTGCCGACCTCGTCTGCGAGAAGAATCTGGCCCGCGCGGCAGGCACGATCAGCCTCGGCAGCTTTCTTCTGCTCGGCCACGGAGAGGAGCACGGCGGCGGCCGCAAGCGCGATTCCATCGTCTCCGACGCCATGGAGTCCGTGATTGCGGCAAGCTACATGGACGGCGGCTTCTCCGCCGCAAAGCAGCACAAGCGCCGCGCCGAGCGATGCGCCGGAGTTCACGCCGAGCAACGAGGGGTCTGCCAAAGGGTTGGCAAACAGCGTTTGCATCACCAATCCTGCTGCCGAGAGCGATGCGCCGGCCAACAGTGCCACCGCGATTTGAGGCACGCGCGCCTGCCACACGATAAACGCCGCCGGCGAAGCGTCGGACGGCGCGGCGGCAAGTGCCGACAGCACCTCGCCGGGCGCGAGCCGCATGCTGCCTGTGAGCAAGGCCGCAGCCGTGAGCAGGGGTAGCAGCAACAGTCCTGCCGCAAAAGCCATGCGGGCGCGGTGGTTGGACGCGGGGGATATAATGTCCTTGGCCATAAAAACTATCTTTAATCAGGCGTTTGTTTTCTAATGTCGGCGCATTCGGCGGGCGTTTTGCAAAAATAGTGCAAGGCGAGCGCAATCAAGTTTACTTGAAATTGCCGAGCCCCTACTTTTCCAAATAATAAAAATATCTCGGGGTAAAACCTTCGGGACGCAGGGTGGGGTGGAAGATGGCGGCGAGTTCTTGTAGCAAACGCTCGGGGTGGAAAGGCACTTCCTCGAAATAGGGAGTCGCGAGCGTGTTGCACACCAGCACTTTGCCCTCGCGCCATGCCTTGAACCGCTCGGCGTGGGGAAACTCATCTGCCAGCATCTTGCGGCTGGGCGGTGCGGGCCAGCCCTGCTTGATCAACCACCAGTCGGCATTGCGGGCGCGATCGAATACGCCTTCAAAAGTGAGGGAAAGCGAGCCCTTGTCGCCGTTGTCCTTCCAAAGATAGCAGATACCTGCATCGGCAAAGAGCCGTCCCATCGTGCTGCGCCCGCCCGGCACGAACCACGTGCCGCCCTGCGGCAGGTCGCACAACGCAGTGGGACGCTCCGCCGTAGCGGCGGCTTTCCGCTTGCAGTTCTCATATCGGTGCGCCACCAGTTCAAACAGGCTGTCGGCCGCCGCGCCGCGTCCCGCGAGCCGTCCGTAGAGGCGCATCCACTCGGCGCGTCCCAAGGGCGACGTTTCCATATAGTCGGCGCACTCGATAATCGGCACGCCCAGCGTGGTCAGTGCGCCGTGTCCCGCATTCTCGAAGGGCGAGAGCAGCAGGGCGTCGGGGTGCAGGGCGTGCAGCAGCTCCGCATCGGGCTTCATGGAATTGCCCGCCGGTTTCAGCCGCCCCGTCTGTATGAGTTGTTTTAATGCAGACCCCACGGCGTATTCCGCGTCGAATAGTCCCGCGAGGGCATCTTCCGCACCAAGTTCCTGCAAAAGGGCGGCGTGGAGTGCCGTTCCCGAGGCGATGCGGCGCAGTGGTGTGCGCACGATGACGTAACCACTTGCCTCTTCCGGCACATCTGCATCCTGCGGCACCAGGCAGTACCGCTGCATGGTGCGCCCCTCGTGCCACGGGTCAGCAATCTCGGCAAAGGTACAGCCGAGTGTGTCGGTGAGGCGCAGCAGTTCGGCATAGCGCAGCGGGGCTGGCGCAAATGCGCGTTCGGCGCGGCGTTCCCCGCACCCGAAAGCCAGGGAAAGCCACGCCGTAAGCGTCAGGATTGATAAGTTTTTTTTGAAATAGGCCATCACCCAATCGTAATCTCGCCGGCAATGCTCGTGTTCATCAGTTCGATGATTTCAGCTTTCGAGTGCCCGTGCCCGATGAGGAACATGAGTTTCGTCACCATGCTCTCCACCGTGCTGTCGTAGCCGTTGATGACGCCCGCTTGCAGCAGTTGCAGTCCCGTGCCGTAGCGGTGCATCTCCACCGTGCCTTTGGAACATTGCGTGATGTTGACGAGTATCACCCCCTTCTCGTTCAGTTCTTTCAAACTCTCCACAAGCCATTCCTTCTGCGGCGCATTGCCCGATCCGAAGGTTTTGAGGATCACGGCTTTCAGTCCCTTGATGCGCAGCACGGTGTCCACGTAGTCCTTGCGTATGCCGGGGAAAAGCGTGATGATCACCACATTATTGTCGAGCAAGAAGTGCGGCTTGAAGGGGGCGCCCGGCTGTGGGCGGCGGATAAGGTGCTCCTCGTATTTGATGTGTATGCCCGCGTGTGCCAACGCGGGGAAGTTGTAAGAGCGGAAGGCGTTGAAACCCTCGGCATTGATTTTCATGGTGCGGTTGCCGCGCAGCAGGCGGCTTTCGAAGAAGATACACACCTCCGGCACCATGGGTCGCCCGTCTTGATCCTTTGCGGCGGCAATTTCGATGCTGGTCAGGAGATTTTCCTTGCCGTCGGTGCGCAACTGTCCGATGGGGAGTTGCGAACCGGTGATGATTACGGGTTTGCTGAGGTTTTCGAGCATGAAACTCAGGGCAGAGGCTGTGTAGGCCATCGTGTCCGTGCCGTGCAGCAACACGAAGCCGTCGTAGGCATCGTAATGGTCGGCAATGATATGCGCCATCTTCACCCAGTAGCGCGGTTCCATGTCGCTGGAATCAATGGGCGGGTCGAAGGCGAGCGCGTCGATGTTATAATTGAAGCGTTTCAGTTCGGGCACGTGGTGGCGGAACTGCTCGAAGTCGAAGTTTTCGAGCGCGCCGGTCTCGGGATTTTCGATCATGCCGATGGTCCCGCCCGTGTAGATGATAAGGATGTTCGGGTATTGCAGTGTATCCATAGTGCAAAACTACGAAGAAGTTTTAACATCTCCCACATATAGGACCGCTTACTTACTATAAAGGGCGTAATCGGCAGGCTGCGCGGCCATTTTTTTCAGTGCCTGCTGTGCGTTGCCTCCTCCTTGGCAATCCGTACTTGCCCTGCGTTGCTGCCCTTTTAAGGATAAAGGTAAAACTTGTTAATGCCGTTCTCCTCTCTGCGCAGAGCGTTGAAGGCGCGTTTGCAATCGTTAAGGCTGCGCGGCGAAAAGATTTAGAGATAATTAAGGAAAGGAAAATCTGCTCCGAGAAAAAATCTTCGAAAATCAAGGAAATTTTCACTTTCAAGCACATCGGGAAAATTATAAAGGAGCAAATTTTCACGGGCTTGCTTATAATTTTCACGGTCATATAAGACAATTTTTCCGCTCATATAAGATAGTTAGCCCCAAAAACGCAGAAAGAGGAAAAGCCTGCGCTCTTCCTCTTTTTGCTAAGGCAAAGATAGGTCTTTTATTCGGTTTCGCCAAAACGCGCCCGGTTGTGCCACGGGCTGGCAAAGAGCGGGGCGGCTTTGGTAAGGGCAGGAAATCTGTGCCTGCCGCCTTTACGTGATTTTAGAAAAGGCGGTTTAGGCGGCTAAAAGCATCTTTTTTGCGCTTTGCTGCTATGACACTGCGCAAAATTGCCTAATTTTGCACTTTCATACAGCGCATTATGAACAACGACAACAATATCTTTCCCATTTTCGACCGTATGCTCGCACGTGCCGACAAGGAGCGGCTACTCGGGCAGCGGGGCGTGATGCTGTGGTTCACGGGGCTGAGCGGCTCGGGCAAGAGCACGGTGGCCGTGGCCCTCGAACGGGAACTGCACCGCCGCGGGCGGCTCTGCCGCCTGCTCGACGGCGACAATATCCGCACGGGCATCAACGCGGGCCTCGGCTTCTCGGCCGACGACCGCCGCGAGAATATACGCCGCATCGCCGAGGTGGGCAAACTCTTCGTAGACACGGGCATCATTACCCTTGCGGCTTTCGTGAGCCCCACGGAGGAACTGCGCACACTGGCACGCGACATTATCGGCGCAGCCGATTTCAAGGAAATCTTCGTGGCCACGCCGCTGGAGGAATGCGAGCGGCGCGACGTGAAAGGCCTCTATGCGCGGGCAAGGCGCGGCGAGGTGAAAAACTTTACAGGCATCTCTGCGCCTTTTGAGGCACCCCAGAACCCCGCCCTCGTGCTCGACACCACCGACACGCCCGTGGAGGAAAGCGTGGGGAAGGTGCTCGCGCTGCTGGAAGAGGCAGGCGTATTGACAGCAACTACACAATATTAAATATATACGAGTATACGAGTTGGCAAGTAAACGAGTCGACAAGTATGCGCGTAAAGAAGTAAAAAAATATGTCCGAAAATTATTCACTCAGCCACTTGAAGGAACTTGAAGCGGAGTCAATCTACATTATCCGCGAAGTGGCGGCAGAGTTTGAGAACCCTGTGATGCTTTACAGCATCGGCAAGGACTCGAGCGTTATGGTACGTCTGGCGGAAAAGGCGTTCGCGCCGGGCAAAGTGCCTTTCCCCCTGATGCACATCGACTCGAAATGGAAGTTTAAGGAAATGATTGAATTCCGCGACTGGTACGCCCGCGAACACGGCTGGGACCTCATCGTGGAGAGCAACATGGAGGCCTTCAAGGCCGGCGTGGGACCGTTCACGCACGGCTCGAAGGTGCATACCGACCTGATGAAGACGAAAGCCCTGCTCGACGCGCTCGACAAGCATAAGTTCGACGCTGCTTTCGGCGGCGCGCGCCGCGACGAGGAGAAGAGCCGCGCCAAGGAGCGCATCTTCTCGTTCCGCGACCAGTTCCACCAATGGGATCCGAAGAACCAGCGTCCCGAACTTTGGGACATCTACAATGCCCGCATCAACCGGGGCGAGAGTATCCGCGTGTTCCCGCTTTCCAACTGGACGGAACTGGACATCTGGCAGTACATTCGCCTTGAAAAAATCCCCATCGTGCCGCTCTATTTCGCAAAGGAGCGTCCCGTGGTGAACATCGACGGGCAACTCATCATGCCCGACGACGACCGCCTGCCGGAGGAATATCGCTCGAAAATCGAGATGCGCAAAATCCGCTTCCGCACCCTCGGCTGCTGGCCGCTCACGGGCGCGGTGGAGAGCGAAGCCGACACCATCGAGAAAATCGTGGAGGAGATGATGACCACCACCAAGAGCGAGCGCACCACGCGCGTCATAGACTTCGACCAGGAAGCCTCCATGGAACAAAAGAAGCGCGAGGGATATTTTTAATTATTGAATTAGTAAACAAGTAAACGGGTAAACAAGTCAAGTTTCTCTACATAATTATATACAGCAAGACATTCATGTCTCGTCTACTCGTTTACTACTAATGATTTCACATATATGACCAACCAAGAAACAATCGGAAAGAAACTTTCCATTGAAGAATATCTCGACCAAGACGAGCGCAAGGACCTGCTGCGCTTGCTCACGGCGGGCAGCGTGGACGATGGCAAGAGCACGCTCATCGGCCGCCTGCTCTTCGACTCTAAGAAACTCTACGAAGACCAACTCTCTGCCCTGGAGCGCGACTCTAAGCGCGTGGGCAATGCCGGCGCAGGCAAGATTGACTACGCCTTGCTGCTCGACGGACTGAAAGCGGAGCGCGAGCAAGGCATCACCATCGACGTGGCGTATCGCTACTTCTCGACCAACAAGCGTAAGTTTATCATCGCCGACACCCCGGGACACGAGCAGTATACGCGCAACATGATTACGGGTGGTTCGACGGCCAACCTCGCCATTATCCTCGTGGATGCCCGCACGGGCGTCATCACGCAGACGCGCCGCCACACCTATCTCTGCTCGCTGCTCGGCATCAAGCACGTGGCACTGGCAGTCAATAAGATGGACCTGGTGGATTTCGACCAAAAGGTGTTTGACAAAATCGTGAAAGACTACCGCGAGTTTGTCGCCCCGCTCGGCATTCCCGATATTCATTGCTTCCCCCTCTCCGCCCTCGAGGGCGACAACGTGGTGGAACGCTCGGAGCGCACGCCGTGGTACGACGGCCCCGCGCTGCTTGACTTCCTCGAAACGGTGCATATCGGCAACGACCACAATCTCACAGACTTCCGCTTCCCTGTGCAGTACGTGCTGCGCCCCAACCTCGACTTCCGCGGTTTCTGCGGCAAGGTGGCATCGGGCATCGTGCGCGTGGGCGACGAGGTGATGGCGCTGCCCTCAGGCAAGAAGAGCCGCGTGAAGGAAATATATACCTACGACGGCTCGCTCGACTATGCCTTCCCGCCGCAAAGCGTGACGCTGCGTCTTGAAGACGAGATTGACATCTCGCGCGGCGAGATGATTGTGCATGTACCGGCGGAGGGCGGCACGGAAACGCAGCCCAACGTGGGACGCTACTTTGAGGCGATGCTCGTGTGGATGGACGAGGAACCGATGGACGCTTCTAAGTCGTTCTTTATCAAGCACACCACGAATACCTCGCGCTGCCGCATCGACCACATTAGTTATCGCGTGGACGTGAACACGATGGAGCATTGCGACGCCGCAGGCCTCGCGCTCAACGAAATAGGCCGCGTCACGATTGCCACCGCTAAGGAACTCTTCTTCGATGCCTATGCAGTGAATAAGCCTACGGGCGCATTCGTTATCATCGACCCCGTCACGAACAACACCTCCGCCGTGGGCATGATCATCGCGCCCGTCGATGAGAGCCTGCTGCACACGGCCGCCGACAGCCTGCCTACGCTCGACCTGCCCCGCCTCGGCATCGCTCCCGAGCATTACGAGGCCATCGAAAAGGCGGTTAAGGAATTGAGCCGCCAAGGCCTTGAAGTGAAGATAGTGAAATAGGGATCATACGGCGCGATACACGCCGCCCCGCAACATAATTACGCCCAACCGTCCTGCATTGCGCAGAGCGGTTGGGCGTAAAACGTTAAATGGTATGTCAGTCCGCCTTATTTCTTTTCGGCCTCTTTGGCCTCGGGCAGTTTCACCTTAATGAAGAGTTCCCACTTAGACCCCTCGGGCATCATGGTCAAGGCTTCTTTCCAACCCTGGATTACTTGGTCGGGGCGGAACGTGGCGGGCTTGCCGCGCTTGTAGCTGCTGTCGAACACCGTGCCATCAATGAGCTTGCCCTCGTATTCCACCTCCACCTCCGTGGTGTCGGTGGCTACCACGCCGGTGCCCTGCGTGAGCACGCGGTACTGCAAGCCGTCGGGCAACACCTTTACGCCTTCGGCCTTTGCGTTGCGCTTCAGCCATTCGATGTTGTTGAGGCGATAGTTTTCCTGCTGGTAGTTAGCCTGCTGCTCCACAACCTTCTGCGCAGAGTCGGGCGTGAGGGCCGTAGGCTCTTTGAGCAGCACCTGCGAGAGGGCGGTTTGGAAGGCGGGGAGGTCGAGATAAGTGGTGTCGGCCTTACCCGTAGCGTTTTGGTTGAAACTCGGAAGGCTCTTGCGGTTCATCTCAGCAATGCGCAAGCCGGCGGCGAAGGCAAGGTATTTCTTGACTTCTTCTTCCGAATACTCGGCATTCAAGCCTTTCACGGCCTCAGAGATATAGAGCGAGTCAACGCCCTCGCGCTGGATAAGGTAGTTGCGCAAGCCCTCGCCCTGCATCACGCCGAAGGCATAGCTGAACGTCTTGCCGTCGACAGGTTTGTAAGGGTTCTGGGGCACTTCTGCCATAGTGGGCTTCTTCTTTCGGGCACGTGCCGAAACGGAGGTGGCGCAAGTCATTGCAGCCAAGCCGATGATAAGAATAGTTTTAAGTTTCATGTTTTTATAGCAGAGTTTTATTTAATTCCAACGAGCGTCACCTTGAAGATAAGAGCAGAGTAGGGAGGAATGGGACCCGTGCCGCGCTCGCCGTAACCGAGTTCTGCGGGGATGTAAAGCTCCCACTCGCTGCCCACCGTCATTTCGGGCAGGGCGATCTTCCAGCCCTCAATCATGTACTGCAGGCTGAGCGTAGCCGTGCCCTCGGGGGCGTGTTCGCTGCTGTCGAAAACGGTGCCGTCGGCCAGGCGGCCTTCATACTTCACGATGACAGAGTCGGTAGCGGCAGGCTTCTTGTCGCCCTCGCCGGCTTTGAGCACTTTGTAGAGCACGCCGCCGTTGAGTTCCTTAACGCCTTCTTCCTTCTTCTTTGCTGCGAGGAATTCTTCCGACTCCTTTTTCTGCTTGCTGAACATATAGTCCATCAAGTGCTTGTTGGCAGCCTCTCTGTCCACGGCCTTGCCGTCGCGCTGCAATTCGATATTGCCGTTGATGGCGGCAGCGTAGCCGGCGAGGAAGTTCTTGATGTTGATTTTCTTTGTAGAGTCGCCTGCGAAGATTTGGCTTTCGATGCCGGGGAGCATCTGCGACTTGGTCTGCAAGCCCTGCATCAGGCCCATGTAGTAAGCCATCTTCTTCTTGTCGCCTGCGGCTTCGATGCCGGCGCGGAGGCCTTTGAGGAACTCATCAACGCTGGCAGAGTCGCTGCCGCTTTGTGCGAGATAGCCTGCGAGCTGGTCGCCCGGCGACATCACGATGCCTGCTTCGTAGCTCACGGTGTCGACATCGGTTTTGAGGTTAGCCTTCGGCGCGCTGTTGTGGCAGGCCGTAAAGAGCGTGGTGGCGGCAACGAGCGTTGCCATAAAAATCTTTTTCATTGCTTGTTTTTGATTTATAATTTTATATTATTGTACTTCAATCAATTCAACGTCAAACACGAGGGCTGCATAAGGCGGGATGCTTTCGCCTGCGCCGCGTGCGCCGTAGGCAAGGTTGTAGGGAATGAAGAAGCGGAACTTCGCGCCCTCGCCCATAAGTTGCAAGCCTTCCGTCCAGCCGGCTATAACGCCGTTGAGGGGGAAGGTGGCAGGTTCGCCGCGACGGTAACTGCTGTCGAATACCGTGCCGTCGATAAGTCGGCCTTCGTAGTGGCACTTCACTCGGTCGGTGGCGGCGGGGTGCTTGCCGCTGCCCTCTGTGAGCACCTTGGCGTTGTCGGCGAGGAAGGCCTCGCCCGTTTCGCGTGCTGCCCTGCCGGCTTCTTCCTGCATGGCCGTGAGGCGTTCGTTTACGATTTGCTGTGCCTTGCGGCTGTCGATGCGTGTCTGCGCGTTTTCCAATACGTCTTTAACGGCGGCGGCAAATTCCTGGGCGTCGATGGCAGAGATGCCCGAGCCTTTCAGGTTGTGGCCGATTACCAAACCGAGCGCGTAGCTAAAATCTTTCATTTGTTTGATGGTGGGGAATATTATTTACTATTGATTCTATTCTATATATATATTATATGTATGCTGAAAGAAAGAAAATGAACTTTCCGCGCACAAAAGTACAACTTTATTCTCGGTTTGTGTGCCGTTAGCGTTGATTTTTGCTAACTTCGCCGTATGATAAGCGCATATCCATGCCATTGTCATCATCAACTCCAATAAAAACCTTAACGCCGGGCGCTTGCCATGCGCCCCTGTTGCTATGAAGAAACTTGTTGTCCTCACCGGTGCCGGCATCAGTGCCGAGAGCGGTTTTGAGACCTTTCGAGACTCCGGCGGACTTTGGGAGAAATATCCCGTAGAAAAAGTTGCCACGCCCGAAGGCTGGCACGAAAATCCCGATTTAGTAACCGACTTTTACAACGGACTGCGCGCGCAGCTGATTGCCGCGCAGCCCAATGACGCGCACCGCATTCTTGCGGAGTTGGAAAGGCAGTTCGACGTGACGGTCGTGACGCAAAACGTGGACGACCTGCACGAGCGTGCTGCCGACCCCGACGACCCGCGCTACCAGGAAACGCTCACGCGCGAGCGCATCGCCGTGCACCACGGCGAGCGTGCCGGCGACGGTTCGCTGCTGCGCCCGTGGATAGTGTGGTTCGGCGAAGCCGTGCCCAATCTTGAAGCAGCCGCCGAAGAGACCGCCAGTGCCGATATCTTCGTCATCGTGGGCAGTTCGCTCAATGTCTACCCCGCCGCCGGCCTCGTGCGCTACGCACCTGCCGACTGTCCCGTCTACCTCATCGACCCGAAGGAAGTGCACGTGCCGTCGCATAGGCAGGTGCACGTTATCCAAGACATCGCCTCGCGCGGAATGAAAACGCTGCAAGACTTATTATTAAGATGAACTGGCTTTACGAAACCCTTTGGCAGCACACGCCCGTGCAGGCGGTGGTGATTATCTGCCTCATCTGCGCCCTCGGCCTCGCGCTCGGCAAGCTGCGCTTTCGCGGTATCAGCCTCGGCGTGACCTATGTCTTCTTCATCGGCATACTCTTCGGCGCATTAGGCTTGCAGCTCGATGCGCAGATGCTGAGCTACGCCGAAAGCTTCGGACTTATATTATTTGTCTACACCCTCGGTCTGCAAGTGGGGCCCGGCTTTATGAGCACCTTCCTCACGGGCGGCGCACAGCTCAACCTGCTCGCCCTCGGCGTGGTGGGGCTCGGCACCGTCATGGCACTCCTCGCCGCCCTGCTCGGCTATATGCCCTTGCCCGACATGATGGGCGTGCTTTGCGGCGCAACCACCAACACGCCCGCCCTCGGTGCGGCACAGCAGACGCTCAAGCAACTCGGCCAGCCCTCCAACGCCGCCGCCCTCGGCTGCGCCGTGACCTATCCCATCGGCATGATAGGCGTGATTATCGCCCTTATCCTCGTGAAGGGGCGGCTGCAGCGCCGCGCCGCCTCAGTCCGCGACGCAGAGAGCAACGACGAAGCTTTCATTGCCTCCTTCACCGTGTGCAACCCCGCCGTGTTCCATCAAACGCTCCACGACCTTAGCGGCAGCGGCGTGGACGACTCCAAATTTGTCGTATCGCGCCTTTGGCGGCAGGGTAAGGTCATTCTCCCCAACTCCGAAACGCGCATCGAAGACGGCGACCGCCTCCTTGTCATCACCAAGAAGAAGTTCGTCCAGACGCTCACCATTCTCTTCGGCCGCCGCGACGAGACCAACTGGAACGCCAACGATGTGGACTGGAACGCGCTCGATGCCACGCTCGTGTCGGAGCGCATCCTGATCACGCGCCACGAAATCAACGGCAAGCACCTCGGCAGCCTCCACCTGCGCAACCGCTACGGCGTCAACGTGAGCCGCGTGCAGCGCGCCGGCATACAGCTTGTGGCTACGCCCGACCTCACGCTGCGCATGGGCGACCGCGTCACCGTGGTAGGTGAAACGGAGAGCATCGCCCGCGTGGCGGCAGAACTGGGCAACACCGTCAAGACGCTTGACGAACCGAACATGGTGACCATCTTCATCGGCATCGTCCTCGGCCTGCTGCTCGGCAGCGTGCCCTTCTTCGTGCCCGGCATGAGCTATCCCGTGCGCCTCGGCCTTGCCGGCGGCCCGATCGTGATGGGCATCCTCATCGGCGCCTACGGCCCGCGCTTCCACATGGTGGCATATACCACCACGAGCGCCAACCTCATGCTGCGCTCCCTGGGGCTTTCCATGTACCTCGCCTGCCTCGGTCTGGACGCAGGGCGCGACTTCCTCGCCACCGTGGCGCGCCCCGCCTCGCTCATGTGGATTGGTTTTGCGTTTGCCATCACGCTGCTGCCCGTGGTGCTGATGAGTTTCGTGTCCGTCCATTGGGGCAAGAAAAGCTTTGCCACTACCGCCGGCATGCTCTGCGGCGCGATGGCCAACCCCATTGCCCTCAACTACGTGAACGACACGCTCCCCGGCGACAAGGCTTCCGTGGCCTACGCCACCGTCTACCCGCTCTGCATGTTCCTGCGCGTCATCATTGCCCAGATTATCGTGATGCTGTGGTTCGCGTGAGCGATATAGGGGATAGATATAATATAAATTATTCTGATGATAAATAAGATAAATATGTCTCATCTTAAATCCTCCGATTACAAAGAGCGCGTCAATGCTTTGCGGCGTTGGCTGCGCGGCGAGCGGCTGAACGCTTACGTGGTGCCCACGCTCGACCCCCACAACAGCGAGTACCTGCCGTTTCGCTGGCAGACGCGCGAATGGCTCACGGGCTTCACCGGGTCGGCGGGACTGGCAGTCGTCACTATGGAAAAGGCTGCGCTTTGGACCGACTCGCGCTATTTCTTGCAAGCCGAGGAACAGTTGGCAGGCACCGGCATAGAATTGATGCGCGAGGGCATGCCCGGCACGCCCGATGTGGCGCAGTGGCTCGAGGCAACCCTCGGCGAAGGCGGGGCGGTAGGCTTTTGCGGCGAGTGCATGAGCAAAGAACTGTTCGACAGCCTCTTTGCCGGCCTGTCGGAAAGGATTGCCGTGCGTGCCAGTGATAACGACCCCTTCGACTACCTTTGGCGCGACCGCCCCGACATGCCGCGCACGCTTCTCTCTTTATTCCCGGAAGAATATGCCGGCCTCTCGGCGCATGCCAAGTTGCAGGCCGTGCGCGCAGCCCTGCCCGCAGCGTCGGGCGAGGAGAAAAGGCTCTTCTTGATGAACGACCTTTCCGAAATCGCATGGACGCTCAACCTGCGCGGCGGCGACATCGACTTCAACCCGCTCTTTCTCGCCTACCTCTTGGTGACCGACGATGCCGCCACGCTCTTCACCGACCGCCATAAAATCACCGAAGAGGTGCGTGCCTATCTCACCCGCGAGGGCGTTGCCGTCGATGATTACAAGGCCTGGCAATACGTGGCGCGCGAACTGCGCACCGGCAGGGTGGGAGAGACCTGCGTCTATTTGCCCGCATCAGTCAATATGGAGCAACTCGAAGCCTTCGAGCAGGCAGCCGAAGCGACGGACGACGTACGCCTCGAAGTCATTCCCTCGCCCGTGCCGCCCCTGCGTGCCGTGAAGACGGAAGCAGAACGTGAGGGCATGCGCGCGGCGATGCTGCGCGACGGCGCGGCCATGGTGCAGTTTCTGCGCTGGTTGGACGAAGAAGTGCCGAAAGGTTTGCAGACAGAAGTAACTATCGATAAAAAACTCACCGCCCTGCGTGCCGAGCAGCCCGGTTTCAAGGGTCTTAGTTTTCCCACGATTGCAGGCTATGCGGCGCACGGTGCTATCGTGCACTACGAGGCGACCGAAGAGACGGCGGCTCGGCTCGAGCCGCGCGGGCTGCTGCTACTCGACTCGGGAGCGCATTACGACTGCGGCACTACCGACATCACGCGCACCGTCGCCCTCGGTCCGCTCACCGAAGAGGAACGCCGCGTGTACACCCTCGTGCTTAAAGGACACATCAACCTTGCCCGCGCCCGCTTTCCCGAAGGCACTACGGGCCTGGAACTCGACCTCGCCGCCCGCTACGGCATGTGGCAGCGCGGCTACGACTTCGGCCACGGCACTGGTCACGGCGTAGGCACCTACCTCGGCGTGCACGAAGGTCCGCACCAGATACGCAAGAACTGCCGCGCCTGCACCCTCGTGCCCTTTGCCAACGGCATGACCGTGACCGACGAGCCGGGCATTTATGTGAGCGACCGCTTTGGCGTGCGCATCGAAAACGTGCTGCTCGCCCATGAGGACGGCGCAACCGATTTCGGCAAGTTTCTCGCCTTCGAAACGCTTACGCTTTGCCCCATCGACTTGCGCCCCGTGGCGAAAGAGTTGCTTACGGGCGAGGAAATCGCCTGGCTCAACGCCTACCACGACCGCGTGCGCGCCGCCCTGCTGCCCCTCCTCGCAAATAGCGTGGACAAGGCGTGGCTCGAAGCAGCCACGAGGCATATTTAGCCTCCGCTTTTAGCAAAATAAGCATGATTTGTTTCCATTTTTGCGCATTTCTTATAGGAATGCGCAATTTTTTTTGGAGAGAATATTTTGGCGCACTATCTTTGCAAGAGATTTATTTCCCCTCCCTTTATTTTTATGCAACCCGTTTTGAATTTCGCCGCGCTCACCGCCTCGCTTAAAGCCAAGGGGCGTCGGTGGCGCGTGGCAGTGGTGTGCGGCACCGACCGCGCCACACTCGAGGCCCTCATGCGCGGTACAGCCGAAGGTTTTATTGAGCCTTGGCTTTTTATTCCGGAAAACTTTAATCTTAAAAACTTGCCCGGCGAGGTAACGGCTAATCCCTTCTTCCACATCATTCCTGCCGACAGCGACGAAGCCGCCGCCCGCGCCGCCGTGGCTATGGCCCGGCGCGGCGAGGCAGACCTGCTGATGAAGGGGCTTATCCACACCGACACGCTCCTCCGCGCCGTGCTCAACAAGGAGGAGGGCATACTGCCGCGCGGCAGATTGCTCACGCACATCGCCGCCGCCGAATTGCCCGGCTACCCGCGCCTGCTCTTCTTCTCAGATGCCGCCGTCATTCCTTACCCTACCCACGAGCAGCGCGTGCAGCAGGTGGCTTACATGATTGAGACCTGCCACGCTTTCGGCATCGAGGAGCCGCGCATTGCTCTGATCCACTGCGCCGAAACGGCGAGCGAAAAGTTTCCCCACACCATGGGCTATGCCGAGATTGCCGACCGCGCTGCAAGGGGAGAGTGGGGGCGTGCCATTGTGAGCGGCCCGCTCGATTTCCGCACCTCCTGCGACGCCGCCGCCCTCGCCACCAAAGGCATCAGCTCGCCCATCGCCGGCAGTGCCGACGGCCTTATCCTGCCCGACATCGAAGCCGGCAACCTGCTCTACAAAGTGCTGCCCCTCTTCGCCGGTGCCAAGATGGCCGGTATGCTCAAAGGGCCGCAGTGCCCCGTGGTGCTCTCCTCGCGTGCCGACGATGCCGAGACGAAATACCGCAGCCTTTGCGTGGGAATAATGAACAAAGTAGGCAAGTAACCCCGTTTGCTTGTCTACTTGTCTACTCGTTTACTCGTTCACTCGTCTACTTGTTTACTTGTTTACTCGTTTACTCGAAAAATACTTTCATGACCATTCTCGTAATCAATCCCGGCTCCACCTCCACCAAAGTATCCGTCTACGAAGACGACGAGCCGATACTCGTGCGCTCCATTCGCCATTCGGTGGAAGAGCTCGCGCAATTCTCCAAAATCACACAACAGTTAGACTTCCGCCGCCGCTTGGTGGAAGATGAAATCCGCGAAGCCGGGCTGCCCTTGAAATTCGATGCCGTCATAGGGCGTGGCGGACTGCTCAAGCCCATTCCCGGCGGCGTGTATCTCGTGAACGAAGAGATGTGCCACGAAACTTACACCGCCCCGCGCCAGCACGCCTGCAACCTCGGCTGCATCATCGCCTATATGATTGCCAAAGAAGCAGGTTGCCCCGCCTACATCGCCGACCCCGGCGTGGTGGACGAACTGGAAGACGAAGCCCGCGTGTGCGGCTCGCCCCTCATGCACCGCATCTGCATCTGGCACGCCCTCAACCAGAAGGCCATCGCCCGCCGCTATGCCCGCAGCATAGGGCGTAGGTACGAAGACCTCAACCTCATCGTGTGCCACCTCGGCGGCGGCATCTCTATCGCCGCCCACCGCAAAGGCCGCGCCATCGATGCCAACAACGCCCTCGACGGCGAAGGACCCTTCTCGCCCGAGCGTGCCGGCACGCTCCCCGCCGCCGACCTCGTGCGCCTCTGCTTCAGCGGCACGTACACCGAAGACCAGCTTCTCAAGCGCATCGCCGGCAGCGCGGGCCTTGCGGCCCACCTCGGCACGACCGACATACTCGAAATCAC
Organism: Bacteroidales bacterium; assembly: GCA_004552155.1. Classification (GTDB taxonomy): domain Bacteria; phylum Bacteroidota; class Bacteroidia; order Bacteroidales; family Bacteroidaceae; genus Alloprevotella. The sequence continues at coordinate 7,026 of SFPF01000029.1, read as the reverse complement.
CCGCCTCTTGCGTGAGGGCGACGCCAAAGCAAAGCTGCTTATCGATGCCATGATCTACCACACTGCCAAGTGCATTGCCTCTGAGGGTGCGGTGCTGCGCGGCCATGTCGATGCCATTCTCCTCACGGGCGGCATTGCGCATTCCGACTACATCACCTCCGGCATACGCAGCCGCGTGGACTACCTCGCGCCCGTGCACATCTTCCCCGGCGAAAACGAGATGGAGGCCCTTGCCCTCAACGCCCTCGCCGTGTTGCGTGGAGAGCGCGCCGCGCAGATTTACAAGTAAATCCCCCTCCCCCTCTTTTTTTCTAAATCCCCTTTCAGGCAGCAAGCCCCGCTTTGCTGCCTGATTTTTTTTGCGCTGAGGAAAATGTTCTTCCCAAGAAATTTTTTAGATTCAGGCAGCAAGTTTTCCCTTTCTGCCTGATATTTTTTACTCTCCTATAAGAAAGTTTTTGTTACAAAGTTTGTAACGCTTGTTAGAAAGTTTGTAACGCATATTACAAATTTTGTAATACATGTTACAAAGTTTGTAATAAACTTTTTCTGCGCAGAGAGTAAAAAATATCTTGCAGAAAAGGAAAAGTAGCTTCGGGCAACTAAAAAATTGCTTGCCGAAAATAGGCGTTGCTTGCCGCCCAAGTGCGCCCTGTGCCCAAAGAATGATAGGATATCGCGGCGCATCGGGGCGAGACTTCTGTGAAATTGCCCTGCTTTGCCTATATGAAACGGTTTTTTCTTATTAACTTTGTGCGCAAATAGATACCCTATCCGTGAAAAAGGGCAAAACGATATGAAAGACATTCAGACGCAACGCGAAGATATGCTGGACGACAAGTCCGAGTTGTTACCCCTCATTAAAACTTGCTATTACCAGTTTATTGCCAACTGGAAGTGGTTTCTGCTTTCGGTGGCGGTGTGCCTCGTTGCCGGTTGGTTTTACCAGCAGCGGCAGCCGCGCGTGTACCACCGCGACGCGGTGATGCTGATAGAAGATGCGGAGCGTGGGCGACAATCTGAAAAACGAACTCTTTATCCTCACCTCCCTGCGCCTCATGGAGCGCGTGGCAGACACATTGGGGCTGGACGTGGACTACACCGCGCAGCGCGCACTCCACACCGTGTCGCTCTACGACTGCCGCCCCGTGGAGGTGGAATTTGCCGTGCCCGCCGTGCGCAACGTGGCCTTCACGGTGGAGAAGTTGGATGAAGATGTCTGCCGCCTCTCTGCGTTTGAGGGATTGGGTGATGAGGAGGAGGACGCTGCCCGCAAGGCGGTCATCGACGTGCGCTTCGGCGTGCCGGTAAACACGCCCGTGGGGACGCTCACCATGCAGCGTACGGGGCATTTTGCAGGGCTCAAGAAGGGCGCGCGGTTCACCGTGACCCGCTACACGCCGAGAACGGCGGCGCAGATTTGCAAGGCAAAGGTGTCGGCAGCAGAATACGATAAGGAAAGTTCGCTCGTGGTGATTGGCTGCAACGACGTGAATGCCCGCCGCGCCGAGGATATTCTCAACGAGATATTTGCCGCATACAAGCGCGACGTGGTGGACAATAAGAACCGCGTGGCTCAGAACACCGCCGACTTCGTGGAGGAGCGCATCGCGCTCATAGGCAATGAACTGGCGAGCGTGGAAAACCGGCTTGTGAACTTCAAGAAGCAAAACGGCATTATCAATATCACTCAGAGTGCGCAGACGTTTACCACCGAGAGCGCGGCGGCACGGAAGCTGACGCTCGACCTCGAAACGCAGCTCGGCATTGCGGAATATCTCGCCGATTACGTGAACAAGCACACAAACACTAATGAGCTCATTCCTGCGCTTAACCTCACGGGCGGCGACTTCAACGGGCAGATTACCGCCTACAACTCGCTGATGAACGAGCGCAACCGCTTGGCCGAAAATTCCAGTGAGGAGCAGGCCACCGTGAGGGAGGCCGACCGCCGCCTGGCCGAACTGCGCACAGCCATCGCAGCCTCGCTGCGCAGCTATGTGCAGACGGTGAAGATGCAGCTGCGCGATGCCCGCGACAACGAACGCCTGATTAGCGGAAGCATGGCGGGCGTGCCCGAAAAGGAAAAGCAGGGGCTGGACATCCAGCGCCAGCAGGCCCTTAAGGAGGCGCTCTACACCTATTTGCTCAACAAGCGCGAGGACGTGGCCATGCAGCTGGCCATCAATGAGGCAAACGTGCGCCTCGTAGAAGCACCGATCGGTCTGAACGCGCCCGTCGCGCCGCGAAGGGGCGTCATCATGCTCATAGCCCTCGCCCTCGGCATCGCCATCCCCTCTCTGGTAATCTGGCTGCGCACCCTGCTCGACGTGTCGGTGAGCGGGCGCAAGGACATCGAAGAGTTGACCAACATTCCCATCGCCGGCGAACTGCCGCGCTGGAAGACCGACGACAAATCGCCCAACATCAGCGCATGCAGCAGCGACGCCCCCATCGCCGAGGCTTTCCGCATATTGCGCCACGGGATTAACTTCATGAAGCGCAACGCCCGCGTGTTTGTCACCACCAGCACCACGCCGGGGCAGGGCAAGAGTTTCGTGTCGACGAACCTCGCCATCGTGTTTGGCAAGACGGGCAAGAAAGTGCTGCTCATCGACGGCGACGTGCGCAAGCGGACCATCAGCCACCAGTTTGGCAGGAACGCCGGTCTCACGGGTTTCCTGAACGACGACGGCAACAGTGTGACGCTCGATGACATCGTGATCCCCAACGCCTTGGACCAGAACGTGGACTTCATTCCCGCGGGCATGCTGCCGCCCAACCCGAGCGAGCTGCTCATGTCGGACCGTCTCGAAGAACTGATGCGCCGCGCCCTGGAGCGGTACGATTATATCGTGATAGACACCACGCCGATGTTCTCCGTGGCAGATGCGGGCATCCTTTCGCGTGTGGCGGAAGTGACCCTCTACGTGGTGCGCGTGGGCGTTCAGGACAAGGCCTTCCTCGCCGACCTCGAGCGCATGTACCAGAACAATCATTTCAACAACCTCTGCATCGTGCTCAACGATGTCGACGTTACCAACCCGCGCTATTCCTGCTCTTACGGCTATGGCTACGGCTATTCCAACTCGTCGGGAGGCCGTCGCAGGCGCAACCCTTTCGGGAGGTCGAAGGGATAAGGGCGCGCGCACAGGGCCTGTCCCTGCAAGGATAGAAATAAAGACACAAAATATATGAATTATCAATGGAATTTCAAGACGGCTTCGGTGCAGACGGCCGCAGCGGCGGCACAGTTGGCTGCCGACATCGGCATACACCCTGCACTCGGTAGCCTGCTCTTGGAACGGGGCATTCGCGACGCGGCGGCGGCGCGCCGCTTCTTCCACCCACAGCTCTCCGAACTCCACGACCCGTTTCTCATGAACGACATGCAGACGGCCGTGGAGCGCATCAATAAGGCACTGGCGGGCAAAGAGCGCATACTCGTCTACGGCGACTACGACGTGGACGGCTGCACCGCCGTGGCACTCGTGTATAAGTTCCTGCGCCAATTCTGCTCCAACATCGACTACTATATCCCCGACCGATACGAGGAGGGCTACGGAATTTCTAAAAAAGGAATAGACTTCGCGGCCGCCACGGGCGTGCGCCTCATCATCGTGCTCGACTGCGGCATCAAGGCGGTGGAAGAGATTGCCTACGCCAAAAGCCTCGGCGTAGACTTCATCATCTGCGACCACCACGTGCCCGACAGCGAGTTGCCCGACGCCGTGGCCATACTCAACCCCAAGCGCACCGACAACCGCTATCCCGACACCAACCTCTCGGGCTGCGGCGTAGGCTTCAAGCTGATGCAGGCTTTCGCCCAGAGCAACGGCATCGCACAGGGACGGCTCGTGCCCCTGCTCGACCTCTGCGTGGTGAGCATCGCCTCCGACATCGTGCCCATTACGGGCGAAAACCGCATACTCGCCTATCACGGTCTGCGCAGCCTGAACACCAACCCCGGCACGGGGCTTCGCGCCATTATAGAGGTGTGCGGACTGGGCGACCGCGAGCTGACGATGAACGACATCATCTTCAAAATCGGCCCGCGCATCAACGCCTCGGGGCGTATGCAGAGCGGCGGCGAGGCCGTGGCGTTGCTGGTGGAAAACGACTTCACCGAGGCCATGGAGCAGGCAGAGCGCATTAACCTCTACAACGAGGCGCGCAAGGACCTCGACCGGCAGATGACGGAGGAGGCAGTGGAACTCGTGCGCGACCTTCCGGGGCTCGACGACCGCCGCGCCGTGGTGATCTACAACGAAGAGTGGCACAAGGGCATTATCGGCATCGTGGCATCGCGCCTCACCGAGCAGTACTACCGCCCCGCCGTGGTGCTCACGCGCAGCGAGGACCTGGCCACGGGTTCGGCGCGCAGCGTGTCGGGCTTCGACGTTTACAAGGCCGTACAGAGCTGCGAGGATTTGCTGGAAAACTTCGGTGGGCACACGTATGCCGCCGGCCTGTCGATGAAGGTGGAAAACGTGCCCGAGTTCTCCCGCCGCTTCGAAGCCTACGTGGCGGAGCATATCAAGGACGAGCAGACGCAGGCCACGCTCGACGTGGACGCCGTGCTCGACTTCAAGGACGTGAATTTCGACTTCTACCGCCAGCTCAAGCGCTTCGCGCCGTTCGGTCCCGGCAATGCACGCCCCGTGTTCTGCACCTTCCGCGTCTACGACTACGGCACGAGCAAGGTGGTGGGGCGCGGGCAGGAGCACATCAAGCTCGAACTGGTGGACAACAAGAGCAACACCGTGATGAACGGCATCGCCTTCGGCCAAAGCTCGCAGGCAAGGCTCATCAAGACGAAGCAGGCCTTCGACATCGTGTATTCGATAGAAGAAAACACCCACAAGCGCGGCGACGTGCAACTGCAAATCGAGGACATCCGCCCAAGTTCCTGAGATGCTTCCCCCATTTGAAAACATACCTTTCCCCGACAGCAAAGAACTGTCCGAATGTTTCGGGCTGGTCTTTGCCGACATACCCTTTGCACCGGAAGACCGCCCCGCGCCGCCTTATTGCGCTTATCTTAACCGTTTTTATCCCGTGGTAAACAGCGGGCAGGGAGAGGCCGCCGAGACCTACAACCCCGCCGCGCCGCCCTCCGACGACGACTGCCGCCGCCGCCTCAAAGAAATTTGGGGCTACGACGATTTTCGCGGCATTCAGCTCGACATCATTCGCAGCATTCTGCGCGGCAACGACACGCTCGGCCTCATGCCCACGGGCGGCGGCAAGAGCATCACTTTTCAGTTGCCTGCCATGATGATGCCCGGCGTGTGTCTTGTCGTCACGCCGCTCATCTCCCTGATGGTCGACCAAGTGGAGCACCTGCTTAGCCGGGGCATCCGCGCCGCCGCCATTCACTCCGGGCTGAGCCGCCAGGAAATCCTCACCATTCTCGAAAACGCCATTTTCGGGGCTTATAAATTCTTATATGTATCGCCCGAGCGGCTGGCCTCCGAACTCTTTTTGAAGAAAGCAGCGCGTATTCCCGTTTCTTTTATCGCCGTGGACGAGGCGCACTGCATCTCGCAATGGGGCTACGACTTCCGCCCCCACTACCTGCGCATTGCCGAGCTGCGCAAAATACTGCCCTGTCCCGTCCTCGCTCTCACCGCCACGGCGACCGTTGAGGTGGTGGACGACGTGATGGAACGCCTCGCCTTTCGCAGCAAGTGTGTCTACCGCATGAGCTTCGCGCGGAAAAATCTGCGCTACGTGGTGCGCCGCGCGGACGACAAGACCAAAGAGTTGCTGCACATCTTGCGCAGCGTGCCCGGCAGTGCGGTGGTGTACACCCGCAGCCGCAAAGGTACGCGCGAGCTGGCGGCCGTGCTCAACCAGGAAGGAATTGACGCGCATTTCTACCACGCCGGTCTCTCGCCCCTTGACAAGGAGTTGCGGCAGAAAGACTGGATGGCGGGGCGCGTGCGCGTCATGGTGGCTACCAACGCTTTCGGCATGGGCATCGACAAACCAGATGTTCGCCTCGTGGCGCACATGGACCTGCCCGACTCCGTCGAGGCATATTTCCAGGAGGCGGGGCGTGCCGGGCGCGACGGCGCGACGGCGTATGCCGTGCTGCTCTTCAACAAAGGCGATCGCACGAAGATGCGCCGCCGCATACCCGACACCTTTCCCGAAAAAGACTACGTGCGCGGCGTTTATGAAAAACTCTGCTGCTTCCTTCAAGTGGCCCTCGGCGACGGGCGCGGCGTGACTTACGAGTTCAGTCTTTCAGAGTTCTGCCGCCGCTTCTGCCTCTTTCCCGTGCCAGTGGAGAGTGCGTTGCAGCTGCTCACGCGGGCGGGCTATATCAACTACCGCGACGAGAACGATGAAACCGTGTCGCGCCTCATGTTCCTCGTCACGCGCGATGCCCTCTACGACCTCCACTTCCTGCCGCGCGAGGAAGACCGCGCCCTGCGTGCCGTGCTGCGCCTCTACGGCGGTGTGTTTGCCGAGTATGTGCAGATAGAGGAGAAGCGGCTCGCTATGGTTTCGGGGCTGACGGGCGACGAGGTGTACGAAGCCCTCAAAGCCCTGACGCGCCGCCGCGTGCTCCACTATGTGCCGCGCAAGCGCATCTCGCGCGTTACCTTCACGATGCGCCGCCTTGAGCGCGAGGAAATCAGCCTGATGCCCGACATCTACGACACGCGCCGCGAGCAATACGTGCGCCGCGTGGAGAGTATCCTCAGTTATGCCGAAACGGAGGGCGTGTGCCGCAGTCGCCTGCTCCTGGACTATTTCTCCGACCCCTCCGCCGCCGACTGCGGGCACTGCGATGCTTGCGTGGCACGCCGCGCCTTCGATGAAACCGCCTCGGCAATAGAACCCAACTGCTCGCCCGAGGCGTTGGCCGAAACTTACGCCGCAATTTTGGCGGACGGTACGCCCCGCCCCGCCGATGCCCTGCCCCACGACGGCATACCCTCCGACGTGCACCGCGCCGCCGTGCGCCTGCTCGTTGCCGATGGCCGCGCCACGCTCGACCCCGTGACGATGACC
>SFPF01000028.1 GCA_004552155.1 Bacteroidales bacterium | reverse complement strand
TTTTTACGGTCATATAAGATAATTTTTCCGCTCATATAGGATAGTTTGCCCCTAAAAACGCGAAAAGAGGAAAAGCCTGCGCTCTTCCTCTTTCTGCTGGTGCAAAGATAATACAAACAGCCCGTTTCGCCAAAACGCGCCCAGTTGTGCCACGGGCTGTCAAGGACGGAGCGGCACGGGCATCTGCTTAAAGCAGGTCCGTGTGCCTTTGGCATAAAACTGCAAGTGCGCCTCTGGTTGGAATGCGGCAACGAGCGATAATGCGCACGCTCTTATATGAAATGAAATACTTTTAGTAATTTTGTAGGCAGAAAATCGTTTTCAGACACACATTAATAATATATACGATGAAACCATTGGTCAGCATTATCATGGGCTCTACGTCAGACCTGCCCGTGATGGAAAAGGCAGCACGCTTTTTCGACGAACTTGAAATTCCCTTCGAACTCCATGCCCTCTCGGCACACCGCACGCCCGCCGAGGTGGAAGACTTTGCACGCAACGCCGCACCGCGCGGCATTCGCGTCATCATTGCCGGCGCAGGTATGGCAGCCGCGCTGCCGGGCGTAATTGCCGCTTCGAGCACGGTGCCCGTAATCGGCGTGCCTGTCAAGGGCATGCTCGACGGACTCGACGCGCTGCTCTCTATCGTGCAGATGCCTCCCGGCATTCCCGTGGCAACGGTGGGCGTGAACGGCGCGCTTAATGCCGCCATTCTCGCCGCGCAGATGCTGGCCGTGGCCGATGCCTCGCTGGCCGAAAAACTGGCAGCCTATAAGGAAGGGCTGAAAGACAAAATCGTGCGCGCCAATGCCGAACTGGCCGGCGTGAGCTATAAGTTCAAGACGAATTGATTGATTTTTAGTAAACAAGTAGACGAGGAGATTTTCGTGCAAGCGAGCGCAGAGCCGAACTTGTTCGGGCATGCCGAGCGCAGCCGAAAATCACGAAGTAAACAAGTAGACGAGTAAACAAGTTTTTCAAAAACATAAAAACGATGGCATCAGACCCTATCAACGCCGCGCTCCCTCCCGAACTTTACGACTGGAAGGACGGGCTGCCCAATCTGTTTAACTACGCGCCGCGAAAGTCGCACGAGGTGCGCATCGGTAACTGCCCGCTCGGCGGCGACCACCCGCTGCGCATTCAGAGCATGACCACCACGCCGACCGCCGACGCGGCGGCTTCTGCCGCGCAGTGCCGCACCATCATCGAGGCGGGCGCAGACTACGTGCGCCTCACGGCACAGGGCACGCGCGAGGCGGAGGCGCTGCGCGAGATTAAGGAAGCACTGCGCCGCGAAGGCTTCGACACGCCGCTCGTGGCGGACATACATTTCAACCCCAACGTGGCAGACGTGGCGGCGGAGATTGTGGAGAAAGTGCGCATCAATCCCGGCAACTACGTAGATCCTGCCCGGAAATTCAAGCATATCGAATACACCGACGAGGCTTACGCTGAGGAACTGCGGCGACTCGAAGAGCGGTTCGTGAAACTGCTCGGCATCTGCCGCGCCCACGGCACGGCGCTGCGCATCGGCGTGAACCACGGCTCGCTTTCCGACCGCATCATGAGCCGCTACGGCGACACGCCCGAGGGCATCGTGGAGAGTTGCATGGAATTTCTGCGCGTTTGCGTGCGAGAGGGATTTAAGGACGCGGTGGTTTCGATAAAAGCCTCCAACACCGTGGTCATGGTGCGCTCCGTGCGCCTGCTGTGCAAGGCTATGGCAGACGAGGGCATGGACTTCCCGCTTCATCTCGGCGTTACGGAAGCCGGCGAGGGCGAGGACGGGCGCATCAAGAGCGCGGCAGGCATCGGCGCATTGCTGGCCGACGGCATCGGCGACACGCTGCGCGTGAGCCTTTCGGAAAATCCCGAGTGCGAAATCCCCGTGGCGTATCATCTGGCAAAATATGTGACGCAGCGCGGCGGTCATCCCTTCATTCCGGGCAAGGCTGCGCCCGACTTCGACTATCTCCATCCCTCCCGCCGCCCTACCCGTGCCGTGGGCAACATTGGCGGCACTAACGCGCCGGTGGTCATCGGGGCGCAGACACGCGGCGAACGCGCTGTGGGGCATACGGCTCCCGATTATATCTATTGCGGCACGGCCCTCCCGCCGCTCGAGAAGCGCGTGCCGGGCGCGGGCTACATCGTGGACGCGGCTGCATGGCAAGGCGAGGCAAACACCTATCCTGCCTTCCCCGCAAATCTTCTGATGCTCGTGGGCGCGTGCCCCGCTGCCGTGAAGTTTGTGTTTTTGAGTTATCTGCAACTCACGGAAGAAGTGCTTGCCTGCTTGCGCCAGCATCCCGAAATGGTGGTGATTGCCCAGTCGGTCCACGCCAACCGTCTCGGCGAGCAGCGGGCTTTGGTGCATGAACTGTGGCGCGAGGGCGTGGCCAATCCCGTAGTATTCTTCGAGCATTACGCCTTGGGCGCGGACGATGCCGATGCCTTCCGCCTGCAAGCCGCCGCCGATACGGGCGCACTGCTCTTCGACGGGCTGTGCGATGGCCTCTTCCTGTTTGCGCAGACACCGCAGGGCAGCGAACCGCTGAACGAGGCGGTGTGCGACGACACGGCTTTCGGCATCCTGCAAGCCGTGCGCGCCCGCACCACAAAGACGGAATACATCAGTTGCCCGGGCTGCGGGCGCACGCTCTACGACCTGCAAGGCACGCTGCGCCGCGTGAAAGACGCCACGGCGCACCTCACGGGACTGAAAATCGCCGTTATGGGCTGCATCGTCAATGGTCCGGGCGAGATGGCCGATGCCGATTACGGCTATGTCGGCGCGGCGCGCGGACGCATCAGTCTCTATCGCGGCAAGGAGTGCGTGGAGATGAATATCCCCGAGGCAGAAGCCGTGGACAAACTCCTCGCGCTCATTGAGAATGATAGAAATATAAGTAAACAAGTAAACGAGTAGACAAGGAAATTTTCGTGCAAGCGAGTACAATAAGTTTACTTTAATTGCCGAGCGCAGCCGAAAATCTCAAAGAAACAAGACATGTTACTCAAGTGAGATATAATTAGCAAAACTTTTCTGTCTCGTTTACTCGTTTACTTGTAAACTCGTCTACTATAAATATATAATAATGTTCAAGCAAATACCACCCTTCACGCGCAGCCTGCTGCTCATCAACGTCATCTGCTATCTGCTGCAGCTCCTCTTTGAGCGCAGCGGCATTGACCTCGTGGCGCTCTTCGGCCTGCACTTTGCCAAGGCGAGCGACTTTTACCTGTTCCAGCTCCTGACGTATATGTTCCTGCATGGCAGTTTCGGCCACCTGTTCTTCAATATGTTCTCCCTGTGGATGTTCGGCGGCATCCGCTCGCTCGGCAGCCGCCGTTTCCTCACGTACTACCTCATTTGCGGCATCGGTGCCGGTCTGTGCCAGGAGCTGTGGCAGTTGGGAGAGTTTTATATGGAGGGCATGAGCGGCTACGAGTTTGTGGACGGCGGCATCGGCGCACCGATACCCATGGACCTCTTCCTGAACCGCTGGACCACCATCGGCGCATCGGGCGCGTGCTACGGCGTGCTGCTTGCCTTCGGTATGCTCTACCCCAACGAGCGCATCGTGCTGCTCATCCCGCCCATTCCCATCAAGGCAAAATATTTTGTGGCGGGCTATGCTGCCATTGAACTGTATTCAGCCTACGCCTCCAACGACAACATCGCACATTTTGCCCACCTCGGCGGCATGCTCTTCGGCTTCCTCCTCCTGCGCTACTGGCGGCGGGCTAACGAGCGGCGGCAGGCGGCTTGGCAGAACGGGTGGGGCACGGTGCCGCAAAAGCCTTCGCTCGGGCAGCGCGTCAAACCGCCACGCCGAAGAGCAGCGGCGCGAAGCGCGTATGGACGAAATCCTTGAAAAAATAAAGAAGTCGGGCTACGAAAACCTCACGGAGGACGAAAAGCGCGAACTTTTCAGATTGAGCAGAAAGTAAATTTTCAATAATTAGTAAACTCGTCTACTAAAAACAACTCCAACCTTAATGGCTAAGCAAGCCGACAAAAAGCCTTCCTTCTTCGCCGGCACCATGTCGTTTCTGTCGTGGTGCGCGGTGCTGCTGCTTTGGGCTTCGGCGGCAGGCATCTATCTGCACCCCGCCCTCTTCAAGTGGGTGCAGCTCTTAGAACTTGCCTTCCCCCTGCTGCTCGGCTTCACGCTCCTTTGCTTCGTACTCAGTCTGCTGCTCGCGCCGCGCCAGGCGTGGATAGCCTTTGTCGGCATCATGGCCTGCATCGGCAGCGTGCGCGACTATTGTCCCGTAAATCTCACCTCGCCGCCGCCCAAAGGCTGCATCAAGGTGCTTACTTACAACGTAATGGGGTATGCCGTGCGGGAAAAAGAGAGTGATGGGCGATACGTCATTCCCGCTTATATTGCCGACAGCCGCGCCGATATCGTTTGCTGCCAAGAAGTGGCGGCGGGCATATATGAAGAAACCTTTGGAAGGTTTATGCCCTCCAAAGGTTATTTTGCCGATACTATCAGCGTAGGCGAAAATATACTTTGCTGCTTTTCCCGCTTCAAGATTGTGCGTAAGCAGCCCGTGTTTGTGGACAAAGGCAACGGCTGCGGGGCGTTTTGGTTGCTTATGGACTCGGGCGACAGCCTCGTTGTGCTAAACACGCACCTTGCAAGCAACCATTTGTCTTCTGAAGAGCGCAGCCATTACCACCACTTGGTAAAAGATGCCGACAGCCTTGAAAACGCGCTTAGCGGACGCTCTTTACAAATCCTTTCCAAACTGACCGATGCGGCGGTACAGCGCGCCCGGCAGGCAGATACGGTAATCGACTTTATGGAACGATTGGGCGGCGAACGCAAGTCGTTCATTGTTTGCGGTGACTTCAACGACACCCCCGTTTCTTACGCGCATCATCTCTTTTGCAACCGCCTGACGGACGTTTATCGCGCCACGGCCAACGGCATTGGGCGCACGTTTAACCGCAATGCCATGTATGTGCGCATTGACCATATTTTTTGTTCCCAAGAGTGGAAACCTTTTGCGTGTACAGTGGATCGCGCAATCGTTACCTCCGACCATTATCCCGTCTTTTGCTATCTGAAAAGAAGCGGCAACGGAGGCAAATAATTTTCTCAAAAAAAATCTTTTTCTTAAAACGCTACTACGCTTGCCAGTCCGCAAGCGAAGCCCACGGCAGCGCCCAGTCCCACCTCGCCGAGCGTGTGCTGGCGCAAGATGAGCCGCGCGGTGCACACCATGCCGCAGAGCAGAATGGTGAGGCAGAGCCATGCGGTGGGGTCGAAGGGAATGATTATGGAGAAGCCCATCAAGGCACCTACCACGCCGCCCGACGCTGCCGCGTGGGTGCTGATTTTCAGGCGGCTGTTGAGCAGTCCGCACACCACCTGTATGGCCAGCGCACCCACGACGATGCTCTGCGAGAAGCGCGGCATGTGAATGGCGTTCATCGTGTAGAGCAGAGCGGCGTAGCTCGCTATGGAGAGCAGGTAGGGCACGAAGCGCCGCTCGCGCTTGCCGAGTTGGTGGCGTGTCCAGCCGTTGAACTTGCGGTAGAGGTAAATCGCGAAGCGCGGAATGAGAATGGTGAACACGTACACCATTGCCAGCAGCACGAGTTTCGTGGCAATGGGCAGCATGTTCAGATAACTGAACGCCAGCAACGGCACGAACGCCATTACGGGCAAATAAAAAGGTGAGAAGATGAGCGAAACCACCTGCGCCGTAAGCACAATCACGTAGTCCTTGCGCGTGGCGCGGGGCTCTGACGGGATATTCTGGGACACAATAATTATATATAGGATTTTAGTAAACAAGACAGAGATGTCTTGCTAATTTATATTTTACATGAGAAACTTGTCTCGTCTACTCGTTTACTTGTTTACTCGTTTACTAAAAGGCCTTCATTCCTTGCGCAGTCTTGCTGGCGGCAACCCCGCCGCTTCGCGATATTTCGCCACAGTGCGCCGTGCCACGGGGAAGCCTTCCTGTTTCAGCAGGGCGGCGAGGGCTTCGTCGGCGAGCGGGTGCTTCTTGTCCTCCGCCGCAATCAGTTCGCACAGCCGCGCCTTGATTCGCCGCGCGGAGAGTTCCTCGCCGTCGCCGCCGGTGAAAAGTTGGGAGAAGAAGAATTTGAGGGGATAAGTGCCGTAGACCGTCTGCACGTATTTGCTGCTCGTCACGCGCGAGGCTGTCGAAATGTCCACGCCCGCCCGCTCCGCCACCTCGCGCAGCGTCATGGGGCGCAGGAGCGTCTCGTCGTCGTCGGCCTTGAAAAAGTCCTGCTGCATCTCCGCTATGGCCTGCATCACGGTGAGCAGCGTCACGCGGCGGCGTTCCAGCAGGTTCAGGAAACTCTTGGCGGCCTCCACCTTCTTCCGCGCATACACATAGGCGTCCTTCTGGCTGCGCGAGAGCGTGCCCTTGGCTTCGGCATATTGCTCAATGCTTTCCCGGAACGCGCGGCTCACGTGCAGTTCGGGCACATCGCCGCCGTTGAGCGTCACGCGCGGCGTACCGTCGCTGTCGAGCGTCACGTAGAAGTCGGGCACTACGGTGGGCGCCGTCTCCCCCACCCCTACCTCGTAGGCAGCCGCCGGGCGCGGGTTGAGATGTTGCAACGTATGGCGCACGCGCTCGAAGGTGTCGTCGTCCATATTCAGCCGCTGCTTCACCAAGTCCCAATGGTGGTAGGCAAGATCTTTGAAATATCTGTCCACCACGGCCAGTGCCAGCCGCGTGTAGGGCGTTTGCCTTTCGGGGTCGGTGAGTTGCAGGCGCAGGCATTCTTTCAGGTCGCGCGCGCCGATGCCGCGCGGCTCGAACTGCTGCAACACGTGGAGCGCCTCTTCGAGTTCCTGCGCCGTCACGTCGATGCCGTGCGTGAAACTCAGTTCGTCGGCAATCGTTTCCAGCGGCTTGCGCAGAAAGCCGTCATCGTCGAGCGAACCGATTAGGTATTCCACCAACTCTCCCTGCCGCTCCGACAGATGATGCTCGCCTGCCTGCTGCCGCAGCGCCTCAAAAAACGAGAGGCCGCCCGCCGCCTCCAAGCCTCGCCGCTCGCCGTCGGCATCGGCCCGCGCCTGCAAGTAGTCGGGCACGTCGTCCGCCGTGAGATAGTCGGCCAGCAGGTCGCTCGTGGCATCAGTTGCGGGGGCAAAGTCGTCGTTGTAATCATCGCCGCTGTCAGAAGCATTGCCGGCGTCATCTTCCTGTTCGCGGTAAGCATCGTCACCGTCGTTTTCTTCCAGTGCTGCATTGTCGAGCATCTCGGCACGCACGCGCTCCGCCAGTTCCGTAACGGGCAGTTCCACGAGCTTTGCCACCGCCACCTGTAATGACGATTGCTGCTGCGTTTGTATGGCGGCTTGCGCCTGTTCAAGATGTTGCTTCGACATGAGAATAATGCTGAATGCTGCAAAAGTACGCTTTTTTGTGCATTTTATCAGCAAAACGCGCGTTTTCTTATATGAGCCGCGCCCCTCTTTCGCATAAAATCCCTATTTTTGCCATTAAGATTATTATATCCTCCATAAATATATTCTACACATTATGGCACAAGCACCCGAGTTTAAGTATGCTCCGATGTTCCAGCCCGGAAAGGACGACACGGAGTACTATCTGTTTTCAATTCGCCAGGCCTTCCGCGACGTGTCGTTCCTCCTGCGCCGCGCCCACAACGAGCAGGTGGCTAAAATCCTCACCGACCCCGAGGCTTCCGACAACGACAAGTACGTAGCCCTCACCTTCCTGCGCAACGCCGAGGTAGCCGCCAAGGGCCAATTGCCCCTCTGCCAGGACACGGGCACGGCTATCGTGCACGGCGAGAAAGGACAGCAGGTGTGGACGGGCTTCTGCGACGAAGAAGCCATCTCGCGCGGCGTTTACGACACCTACACCTCTGAAAACCTGCGCTACTCGCAGAACGCACCGCTCACCATGTACGACGAGGTGAACACTAAGTGCAACCTCCCCGCGCAAATCGACATTGAGGCCACCGAAGGTATGGAGTACCATTTCCTCTGCGTCACCAAAGGCGGCGGCTCGGCCAACAAAACCTATCTCTACCAGGAAACCAAGGCGATCCTCAACCCCGCCACGCTCGTGCCCTTCCTCGTGGGCAAGATGAAGACGCTCGGCACCGCTGCCTGCCCGCCCTACCACATCGCTTTCGTCATCGGCGGCACGTCGGCCGAGAAGAACCTGCTCACCGTGAAGCTCGCCTCCACGCACTACTACGACAACCTGCCCACCACGGGCGACGAGACGGGACGCGCCTTCCGCGACGTAGAACTCGAAAAGCAACTCCTCGATGAAGCCCACCGCATAGGGCTCGGAGCGCAGTTCGGCGGCAAATATTTCGCCCACGATATCCGCGTAATCCGCCTGCCGCGCCACGGTGCAAGCTGCCCCGTAGGTCTCGGCGTGAGCTGCTCCGCCGACCGCAACATCAAGTGCAAAATCAATAAGGACGGACTTTGCCGTGAAAATCGACCTCAACCGCCCGATGACCGAAGTGCTCGCCGAATTGGCAAAATATCCCGTGGCCACGCGCCTCTCGCTCAACGGCACCATCATCGTGGGCCGCGACATCGCCCACGCCAAGCTCAAGGAACGCCTTGACCGGGGCGAAGAACTGCCAGACTACATCAAGAATCATCCCATCTACTATGCAGGCCCTGCCAAGACGCCCGCTGGCATGGCGTGCGGCTCTATGGGCCCCACCACGGCAGGCCGCATGGACCCCTACGTAGACCTCTTCCAGAGCCACGGCGGTTCTATGGTGATGCTCGCCAAGGGCAACCGCTCGCAGGCCGTGACCGATGCCTGCAAGAAGCACGGCGGTTTCTATCTCGGTTCCATTGGCGGACCGGCTGCTATCCTTGCCCAAAACAACATCAAGTCCATCGAATGCGTGGAATATCCAGAACTGGGCATGGAAGCCATCTGGAAAATCGAGGTGGAAGACTTCCCCGCCTTTATTCTCGTAGACAACAAGGGCAATGACTTCTTCCAGCAAATCAAGCCCCGCTGCGCGGGCTGCAAATAAAAAGGGCAATTCCGCGCCTTGCAGAATTGCGCAAACAAGTTTTGCCTGAACATATAAAGGGAAACGCTTCGGAGCGTTTCCCTTTATTGCGTTATTGCTGGGTGGTAGCAGAGATTAGCAACCGAATACCTGCTATTGCCTTGAAAAGGCGAGGGGGAAAAGTTTTTTGGTGGTTTGCAGGAGTTGCTCCGCCACAACGTCGGGCGCAAGTTCGTAGATTTCCGACAACTTTTGGACCACAAGCGGCAGATATGCCGGTTCATTGCGCTTGCCACGGTGAGGCGTGGGAGCGAGATAGGGCGCGTCGGTCTCTGCCACGATACGCGATAGCGGCACAGCGGCGCGGAGCGCGGCGGCCAGGGTGGACTTCTTGAAAGTGACCACGCCGCCTATGCCCAAAGCAAAGCCAGGGAACGTTTCAAGCAGTTCGGCGGCCTCTTCGGCCGTTCCGCCGAAGCAGTGAAACACGCCCGTGAGCCGCGAGGCATAGGGGCGCAATGCTTCTACGAGTTCCCGATGGGCGGCGCGGCTATGCACCATGAGCGGCAAACCGAAACGCAACGCCCATTCCGCCTGGCGCACAAAGGCGGCGATTTGCTCCTCGCGCCGCGAAGCGTCCCAATAGAGGTCGATGCCCACTTCGCCGACGGCGATAAACTCTGCCGCGCGGCTTTCGAGCATTTGCTCCATCTCATCAAGTACGGGCTGCGGATTGGGCGGCAGTTCCGTGGGGTGGAGACCAATCATGGGATAGCACAAACCGGGGTATTGGCGGCACAGGCGTAGCATGGGTTCTACGGAAGCGGCATCAATGTTCGGCAGAAAGAGTTTCTGTGCACCGGCCTCCAAAGCGCGACCGACGACTTCGGCACGGTCGGCATCGAAGTCGTCGGTATAGATATGAGTGTGGGTGTCGATGAAAGGGAGTGGCAAAATTTTATTAGAGTCAAAAGGTTATTATGATTTACGTCCGAGAAGAGAACCAGCGTATTGCCGCAAGGGGGCGATGCGTTCTGCCGGCAAAGAAAGGGCATCGAGGGCGGCGAGGGCTTCTTTGTAAAGATTGTCGATGGTTTGGAGCGTGAGGTGGCTGATGCCAAGCGCGTCGTAGATATGCGTAACGGCAGCAATCTTTTCCCCGGCTGGCATTTCGCTGTCAGCAAGGAGCGCGAGCAACCGCTGCTTATCGGCGGCATCTGCGCGGTTGAGAGCATTGATGAGCAGGTAAGTCTTTTTGCCGCAAAGTATGTCGCCACCAATTTTCTTGCCGAACACTTTCGGGTCGCCGTACACGTCGAGCCAGTCGTCCTGCACCTGGAAAGCCAAGCCCATCTTCTCGGCGAAGCGATAGAGCGTGTCGGCATCTTCGGGCGCGGCGCCGGCGGCCAATGCGCCGGCCTTTGCAGCGCAACCCAGCAGCACGGAGGTCTTGAGCCGTATCATCTCCATGTACTCACTTTCCGTCACGTCGCAGCGACGCTCGAAATTTACATCGTATTGCTGTCCCTCGCAAATTTCGAGTGCCGTGTTTGCGAAGAGTTCGAGTATTTGCTCTTTGCCCTCGCAACGGGCTTCGATGAAATGGGGCTTGCCGCGCCGCACGTCGGCGTTGTCCATAAGGTCGTCGTGCAGAAGCGTGTGGTTGTGGTAGGTTTCAAGTCCTATGGCCAAGGGCAGCGCGGTGTCGATATCGTCCTTGAAGAGCGAGTATGAAAGCAACAGCAGCGTGGGGCGCAACCGCTTGCCGCCCATAGAGAGCACGTAGCTGATAGGCTCGTAAAGTCCCTCGGGCTGAGTGGGATAAGGGATATGCGACAAATAGTTTTCTATTGTTTCTGTGAGCGTCATGGGTGTATATATATTATTGTATAGAATTGACTGCCTTTTGAAATGCCTGCCACAGCCACGCGTCTTGTTCTTCGATGCTCATGTGGCTATTGTCGAGCACGAGTGCATCGGGGGCTTGGCGCAGCGGTGCCACGGCGCGGTGAGAATCAATGTAATCGCGCTCGCGCACATTTGCCAAAATTTCCTCAAATGCCACCTCTTCGCCCTTTGCCCGTAGTTCGTCGTAGCGGCGGCGGGCACGCACCTCGTCGGAGGCGGTGACAAATATCTTGAGCTCGGCATCCGGGAAAACGGCTGTGCCGATGTCGCGGCCGTCCATCACGATGCCTTTTTCCTTTCCCATAAGCTGTTGCTGGCGTGTCATAGCCTCACGCACAAAGGGCAGGGCAGCCACGGGGCTGACTCGGTTGCTTACCTCCATGCCCCTGATTTCCTTTTCCACCACTTCGCCGCCGAGGCACGCGAGCGGCTTGCCCGTCTCTTCGTCGAGGCGGAAGGAAACGGACACGCCCGGCATCAGGCTTTCCAAGCGCGCAGCGTCGAGGCTTCCATCTGCTACAAAGCAACCATTCTGCATGGCGAAAAGCGTTACGGCGCGGTACATCGCGCCGGTATCAACATAGATATAGCCTGCTTCGCGGGCGAGCCTTTTGGCCATGGTGCTTTTGCCGCATGAAGAATGCCCGTCAATGGCCACGATGATCTTTTTCATAATGTTTTTGTAGACGAGTTAACGAGAAAACAAGTAAACGAGATGCGTAGTTATTAAAACGAATAGGCAAGGCTACCCATAATGGAAGACGCTGCCAAATGATAGCGGGCGTACGACAGTCCGAATTTAAATCCTTTCAGGTCTATGCCCGCGCCGAAAGAGAGGCCGGCCATTTTGGAAGAGCCGGAGGCTTTCAGTTCGTAGGTGCGGCGGAAGTTATAGCCGGCGGCGATGTAGAGATAGTTAGTCGGCAAGATGTCCAGACCCACAACGAAATGGTTGAGCAGTTTCGAGCCGAATTTTACTTTCTTGGATTCGGCATCGGGCAGAGCGTAATAATTCGACTTCCAGCGCGTCACGTCGGTAAATGCCGCATGAATGCGCACGGGCAGGTGGTCGAAGCCTTTTGAAAAGCCGAGCGTGAGGGTGAAAGGCAGGTGGGTTTTCATTCCGTCGTCGTAAGCCTTGACCTGCGTGCCGATGTTCTGCACCGAGAGCGATGCCGAGAGATCCTGCTCCTCGTCGAAATAGTTAAGGCCGAGGTCTACGGCAAGTGCCACGGAGGAGTAGTCCGCCAGTTTCGAGTAAATCATCTTCAAGGCCGCGCCGCCCGTCCATCGGTCGGAAAAGAGATAGCTGTAGCCGCAGTTAACTACGATGTCTTTCGGTGCAAACTCGCCCAGCACACGCCCCTCGGCATCTGTCTCGTCCATCTTTCCGTAGTTCATGTATTGCATGGCGAGGGCAGCCGTGTGGCGTTCGCCGAAGGCGTGTACATACTGTGCGCCCATCCACGACGAACCGCCGGCGTAGGTCATAAAGTCCAGTCCGGCCGACTTGCCCGACACGTTGGCATAGAGCGCGGGGTTAGCCCAGCCTGCCGTCGGCGTGTCCTCCACGAGCGTGTTGTTCACGCCGCCGAGCGCGGCCACGTGTACCGACACCGGCAACCTCACGGCGTTGAATGAGGAGGAATATTCCTGCGCCCGTCCCGAAACGAAGGCGAAAAGCAGGAAGCATAAGGCGGCGGTTAGGCTTTTTTTCATTGCTTAAACGGAAAATAGTGGTCAAAGATACTATAAATTTAGTTTTTGGCAGTAATTTTGCCATATGAAAAGCCCGTTTTCGGCTCTTCGGCGATGTTTAGCTCGTATTATTTCTACTCGTAAACTCGTCTACTAAATCTCAAAGCATTAGAGTTATCTTTATATAAACGTGCGCGCCCCCGATTTATTTTCTAAAGAATGGTGTAATCTTGTTTTTGAAGGCAGAAACAAGGATTACGGTGCATACGCCATACGCAGCCGTGCCGGTAAGCGTTACTGCCGCTCGCTGTTGGCTGTTGTGCTTGTGCTTGCGCTATGGGTGGCGTTTCAGGTGGGATATATGCTGATAAAGCGCAATGCCATAGAGGCGGGGCTGAAAGCGGCCGAAGAGGCGCTTGCCAATATGAAGCGGACGAAGGTGAAAGATGCCTACGAACTCAAATTCGTTTCCACCGGCCGCCGTCCCATCGCAGCGCATCAACTGAAAGGAGAAAGCGCCGCCGTGCCCGAGATCACAGAGGAAACCACGGAACTAAAATCTTTTGGCTACGATGTCCCTGCTTTGACCGAAGAAGACCTTGACCAGATAGTCTTGCCCGAAGAACTCGCCAACCCGCTGCAGCAAGACACGCTTGCCCCGGTCGTGGGCAAGGCGTTTGTGCCCACGGAGGTAGTGACGCAGATGCCGCAGTTCCCCGGCGGGCCGAAAGCGTTTATGAAATGGCTCGACGAGAATATTCCCTATCCGCGCCGCTGCCTTAAAGCGCACATTGGCGGCGAGGTGGTGGCATCGTTCATCGTGCTGCCCAGCGGCAAGACCGTAGATTATGAAATCGAAAAGAGCGCACACTCCGACCTTGCCAGCGTAGTGCTCATGGCACTCAGGCGTATGCCCGGCTGGCAGCCGGGGCGCGACGAGCAGGGACTGCCCACGCCGGTGCGCGTCACCGTCCCCGTGAATTTTGAACCGTAAGAATAGGATACATATTTATATATATATCATCATGCCCAACCTTCCCACAATAGAAATTGATGAAGCCTCCGGCTTTTGCTTCGGCGTGACGACTGCCATCAGCAAGGCAGAGGACGAACTGCGCCGCAGCGGCTCGCTCTATTGCCTCGGCGACATCGTGCACAACGGCAGCGAGTGCGAGCGCCTCCATGCCCTCGGGCTTGCCACTATCGACCACGACCGCTTTGCCCGCCTGCCCGAAGGTTCGCGCGTGCTGCTTCGGGCGCATGGCGAACCGCCTGCCACGTATGCCGCCGCTGCCGAGCGGGGCATTGCACTCATTGATGCCACCTGCCCCGTGGTGCTGCAACTGCAACGCCGCATTCGCAAGGTGTATGAAGAGGAGCGTCGGCCGCAAATCGTGATTTACGGCAAGCGCGGCCATGCCGAGGTGCTTGGGCTTGTGGGGCAAACGGAGGGCGAAGCTGTCGTGGTGGAACAGCTTTCGCAATTAGACGCACTCGTGGACTTTCGCCGCGACATCTGCCTCTTTTCCCAAACCACCAAGCCCCTTGAAGGTTTCCGCGAAATAGTGGACTACATCACGGCGCACATCGTTGCGCCCGCCACGTTCCGCTATTTCGACACCATTTGCCGCCAAGTGGCGAACCGCCTGCCCAACATACGCGCCTTTGCCGCCCGCCACGACGTGGTGCTTTTTGTTAGCGGTCTCAAAAGCAGCAACGGCCGCGTGCTCTACGAGGCATGCCGCGAGGTCAATCCGCGCTCGTATCTCATCGACGGCCCCGCCGCCATCGATTTCAGTTGGCTGCGCTCGGCCGCCAGCGTGGGCATTTGCGGCGCAACCTCTACGCCCAAATGGCTCATGGAGCAATGCCGCGAGGCGGTGAGCAAGAATTTCTAAGGAAGAATAAGGCAATCTTATTATATAAGCATCAATAAAAAACGTCGGCGCACCGAAAGCAGTGCGCCGACGTTTTTATTGATGTCTATTAGAGAGTCTTGATTTACTTTTCCTCGATCACTCTTTTCTTGCCGAGGGTGCGGTAGGCGATAGGAGCGGCAAGGAAGATAGACGAGAGCGTGCCGTACACAACGCCGAGAATCATGGCGAAGGAGAACGAGCGGATGCTGTCGCCGCCGAGGAAGAAGATGCAGAGCAACACGAGGAGCGTCGTGGCGGAGGTCACGAGCGTACGTGCCAAGGTGCTGTTCAGCGACTCGTTGAAGAGGCGCATCGTGGCGCGCTTCGGATAGAGACCGAGGTTCTCGCGGATACGGTCGAACACTACCACCTTATCGTTGATCGAGTAACCGATAGCCGTAAGCACGGCGCCGATAAACGTCTGGTCTACTTCGAGCGAGAAGGGAACCCAGCCCCAGCAGATGGAGTACGTACCGAGGATAAGCAGCGTGTCGAAGCAGAGGGCTACGACGCTACCCACGGAGAATGCCACGTTGCGGAAGCGGATAAGGATATAGAGGAAGATGGCCACAAGCGAGAGCAGCACGGCGATAACGGCGCTCTTGGCCATGTCGGCTGCAACAGAGGGACCTACTTTCTGTGCCGATACAATCGATCCGCCGGCGTGGTTGTCGCGGTCGATAAACGTAGCGTAGTCGGCCTTGATGAGGTTCTGCTCGTGCAGGGCATCGTAGATGAACTTTTCAACTTCCTGGTCGATATTTTCAGAATCGTCGTCGATGCGATAGTTCGTGGTGAGGCGCACGGCGTCGTTGTTGGTCGTGGTAATGGCAATGGCGCTGACGGTTGCTTCTGCATCCTTGGCCTGTACCTTTGCGGCCACGGCTTCACGCACCTGCTCGGGCGTTACGCCTTTCTGCTCGAACTCAATCACGTAGTTGCGGCCGCCGGTGAAGTCGATACCCTTCGAAAGTCCGCGAATGCCGAGGAAGGCAATGCAAACGGCTGCAGCCACGAGGAAGATGGTGATAGAGCCTTTTGCCTTTTCCATGAAGCGCACGCCGGCGTTCTTCATGAAGTTGCGGCTGAGGGCGGTGGTGAAAGTAAGGCCGAGCCACTTGTCGCGGTTGTGGAAGTGTTCGTAAACCATACGCGTCATCCAAACTGCGGTGAAGAACGAGGCGCAGATACCGATGCCGAGCGTGAGGGCGAAGCCTCGGATGGGGCCAGTGCCGAAGTTATAGAGGATGATGGCGGTGATGATTGACGTGAGGTTGGAGTCGAAGATAGCGGAGAAGGCGTTGCCGTAACCGTCGGCAAGTGCCGTCTTGATGTTCTTGCCGGCAGCAAGTTCTTCCTTGGTGCGCTCATAAATCAGCACGTTGGCATCGACTGCCATACCGAGCGAAAGCACCATACCGGCGATGCCGCTCATTGTGAGGGCCGCCTGGAAGGAAATGAGCACGCCGAAGGTGAAGAAGAAGTTGAGCAAGAGGGCGCAGTTGGCCACCATGCCGGGGATAAGGCCGTAGAAGGCGCACATGAAGATCATCAGGAGCACGAATGCCACTACGCAAGCCGTGAAGCCGGCGTTGATGGAAGCGGCGCCGAGGCTCGGGCCTACGGTTTCTTCCTGCACGATCTTGGTGGGCGCGGGCATCTTACCGCTCTTGAGCACGTTGGCGAGGTCGCGCGTGTCGTCGGTGGTGAAGTGGCCCGAAATCTGCGACTGTCCGCCGGTGATTTCCGTCTGTACCACCGGGGCGCTGTATACCACGTCGTCGAGCACGATTGCCACGCACTTCTTGAGGTTCTTCTTCGTGAGGGCAGCCCAGTCGCGTGCGCCGTTAGTGGTCATCGTCATCGAGACGATGGGATTGTGGTGCTGGTCGAAGTCGTCCTTTGCATCGGCAATCACGTCGCCAGCCATAGAGGGCTTGCCGTTTTCGGCTTTCAGGGCGTAGAGTTCAAAGATAGGCGCCTTGAAACCTTCGGAGGGCTTCACGCTCCAGGCAAAATGCACGTCGGCGGGCAGTGTGCCCTGTGCGGCTTCGCTGTTGAGCATGGCGTTGACTTCGGCCGTGTCAGCAGCGAGTGCCATACCCACGATGCAGCCTTGCGGTGAAACGATGGGCTGGCTGCCTGCGCTCTGCATCAGTTTGGCGAAGAGCGGGTGGCGTGCGGCTGCATCTGCTGCGGCCTTTTCTTCGACGCTCTTGGCAGCGACAGAGTCGGCAGCGGTCGTATCAGCGGGGGCGGTGCCCTTGGCGAGGCGGTTGTCTACCTCAACCAAAGCGGGTTGCAGTTCGTTGAGCGTATAAGTTTCCCAGAATTCGAGGTTTGCGCTTCCCTGAAGCAGTTTGCGCACGCGCTCCGGCTCCTTGATGCCCGGCATTTCCACCATGATCTGACCGATCTGACCTTTGCCGTGCAGCACCTGGATGTTGGGCTGAGCCACGCCGAAGCGGTCGATACGCGAGCGCACCACCTTGTTGGAGTTTTCAACGGCGGCTGCCACCTCTTCGGCGAGCACTTTCTTCACCTCGTTGTCCGTAGAGTTGTAGGAGATATTCTTTTCCTTGAGCTTGGAGGCAAACACGCCGCCGAGGCGGTTTTCGCCGTTCTGCTTCTGGTAGACAGAAACGAAGATGTCCACGAAGTCGGCGCTTTCTTTCTTGGCCTGCTCGCGTGCATCGGCGAGTGCCTTGGCGAAGGCGGGTTCGCTGGCGCTTTCACCGGCGAGGCTCTTCACCACGTCGGGCACGCTCACTTCGAGGATAACGTTCATACCGCCTTTAAGGTCGAGGCCGAGACCGATTTGCAGTTCTTCGCATTCTTTGAGTGTTTTCCAGTTCAGGTACACTTTCTCGTTTCGCATGGAATCGAGGTATGCGCTGCCGTCTTTGCCTTGCGCCGTGAGTTCGGCTGCTTTCTTCTCGTAGTGGCTTGTCACGGCCGAGAACGAGAGGTAGAAAAGGCAAATCAAAGTCAGCAACACTGCAATTACTTTAACAAATCCTTTGTTTTGCATTGTGTGTGATTGGGGTTGTTTTTATTGTTATTATTATTAATATTGTATACCTCTTAAAAGTTTACAAGGCGATTTGACGTGCAAATATACGGCATTTTTTCTGAATATGTGGCTTTTCCCCTTGTTTTTGGGCAGATAATGGCGTTTTTCGTGGCCGGCGGGTACTTGGAAAGCCCTTTTGTCTTACTTTTTGGGCATAAAAAAAGGGATACCTCTGTATCCCAACCTTGTTAACCTTAAATCTAATACTATGAAAAACACGATGCAAAGATAGGGGCTTTTCGCATAGTCTGCAAGACTTTTCCCGGAAAAATGCTTTTCTGTAAGTATTTTTAATATTTTACGCGCAAAGTGTCACGTATGCTTTGCAAAATCGTGCTTTTGGCTGTGCTTTTCCCCGGGGCGGGCGCAAAAAAAAGAAGCCTCGCAGTCGGAGGCTTCCCTGTTATGAGGTGCATTTATCTTTAAATACGCCGTTAGTCCTTGAAGATAAGTACGCCGATGGTGGTGAGGAACGAGGCGATGCTGATCCACATGCTTATCTGTCGGATACTGTTGTCGTTGTTGGTTGACTGTCCCATGCGCATGCGGTTCGGCTCTACGTAGACAATATCGTTCTGTTTCAGATAATACACGGGCGAGGTCATGAAGTTCTTCGAGCGGATATCGAGGTAGTACGACTTCGTTTCGCCGCCCTCTTGGCGCAGCACGAGGATGCGGTCGCGGCGTCCCTGAATGGTAAGGTCGCCTGCCAGGCCGAGGAGTTCGGTAATCGTCATTTGGTCGCGCGAAAATTCGTAGCGTCCGGGGTTTTTCACCTCACCCATCACCGTAACGTATTGGCTGTAAGGCGTAACGGTCACGATGGCGTCGTTGAGGATGCCGTTGCGGAAGAGCGCCTGGATGCGCGCTTGGGCTTCCGAGCGCGTCAGTCCGCCGATTTTCTGCTTGCCGATAGAGGGAATCTCCACATCTCCGTTCTCGTCCACAGTGTAGAGTGCCACCTGATTGCTGTTGCTGCGGCCAGTTGTTGCGCCTACCTGCTGCGAGATAATAGGCAAGTTGTAGCGCGCCACGTGTTCGGGCGTGGCGGCAGAGCTGACAACGATCGACACCTTGTCACCCGGTTGGAATTTTATGGTTTCAAGCAGCGTCGTGGGTATGGTCTCGCCGTTGGCAAGGTCTTGAAAATAAAGCACTTTTTCCTTTGTGCGGCAACCCGTGAGGCAGAGCGTGGCGGCGAGGAGCAAGAATGCGATTTTTTTCATGTGTATGTGCTGTGAGTGATTGTCTGATTGGATATTTTTGCAAAAGTAGCATAAATATTTGAGTCGTAAAAGTTTGTTTGCAGATTTATTAAATGCTTTCTCTGCAATTGGGACGAAACGGCAGATGGCGTTGCCGCGCTACGCCCGCGTTTGCCAGCCCGCGGCACAATCCGGCGCGTTTTGGCGAGACCGAATAAATCACATATCTTTGCATCAGCAGAAAGAGGAAGAGCGCAGGCTTTTCCTCTTTTCGCGTTTTTAGGGGCAAACTATCCTATATGAGCGGAAAAATTATCTTATATGACCGTAAAAA
>SFPF01000150.1 GCA_004552155.1 Bacteroidales bacterium | reverse complement strand
GCCTCCTCCACCTGCTCGCGGGTAGCCTGCTCCACGCCGAACGCGATATTATTATAGAAGGTATCATTGAAGAGGATCGCCTCCTGGTTGACGTTGCCCATCAAGCCACGCAAGTCGCTGAGGCGTGCCTCCCTGACATCCACCCCGTCAATCAGGATCTGCCCCTGCGTCACGTCGTAGAAGCGGGGCAACAGATCGACCAACGTACTCTTGCCCGAGCCCGACTGCCCCACCAATGCCACCGTCTTGCCCTTCGGGATCGTCAGGTTGATATTTTTCAGCACCCACTGATCCTGATACTTAAACCAGACATCCCGGTAGGTGATCGCCTCCCGCAGGGCGATCGGCTTCGGCCGCTCCGGATCAAGGATCGTACGCTCCGCCTGCAAGATCTTATCCACGCGCTCCATCGAGGCCAAGCCCTTCTGGATGGCATAGACCGACTTGCTCAGATCCTTGGCGGGATTGATGATGCTATAAAAAATCACCAAGTAATAGATAAAGGTAGGCGCGTCGATCGGGCTGTTGGCGCTCAAGATCAGGGAGCCGCCATACCACAACACGATCGCGATCGTGGCCGTCCCCAGAAACTCACTCATCGGGTGCGCCAGTTGCTGGCGGCGATAGACCCGGTTGGTCAGCCGGCGAAACGCCTCGTTGCTCCGCTCAAACCGCTCTCAGCGTCTCCTCGATCTGGCTCATCAGGAAGCCCCACTGCTGCTGCCCCTCTAAGGATTTCCGCTTCAGCTTCTTGCCCACCTGCCCCATCACGTAGCCCGCCACCGGCAAGAGGATCAAGACGAACAGCGTCAGCTGCCAGCTGATGGCGATCATGCCGGTCAGGTAGATCAAGATCAAGATCGGGTTCTTAAACAGCATGTCCAACGAGCTCATGATGGAGGTCTCGATCTCGTTCACGTCGCCAGAGACCCGGGCAATGATGTCCCCCTTCCGCTCCTCCGAGAAGAAGCCCAAAGGCAGCTCCGTGATCTTCCGGTTGATCTGGTTGCGGATGTCGCGCACCACGCCCGTCCGGATCGGGATCATCGTATAGAAGGCCAAATACATGGTCGCCACCTTCAGGAAGGTCGCCACGATCAGGAAAACGCCCAGCATGATCAGGGCGAACGAGCCGCCACGCACCTCGATCAGCTGCGAGACGAACCAAAAGAAATTATTCGTGCAGAGGTCGGGCAACGCCTTCCAGCTCTCCCAGCTCAACCAGTCGAACTGCCAGGGGATAAACGCGTAATGATCCTCATTGATCTTGAACAGGATCTGCAGGATCGGGATAATCAAGGCAAAGGAGAACAGATTCAAGATGGCGGAAAGGACGTTGAAAACAATGTTCAACACCAAATACCGCTTATAGGGGGGAACGAAACGGCGCAAGACGCGCATGAAATCTCTCATGGATCAACTATTTCTATTTTTAGGTGAGCAAAAGTACGGCAATTCCCTGAGAATTCTGTGGTGAAACAGGAAAAATCACATTCCTTGATTGGTTAAAATCAGAAGACGGCGGCGTGCCCGTCCGTGTGGCCCGTTTGGCAGCGGGGGCGAATCGCTTGGCTAACCTCAACGCCGGCCTCTATTTGGTGAAGATAGGTGCAGCGCCGGCTGTTCCGGTACGGATAAGATGAGGATTGTTACTTTTCTCTTGAAAGAAAAGTAACCAAAAGTTCAAGGCTGACGCTGCTCGCTACTGCGCTCCCTCGGCTCGCTGAAAATCTGAAAACTCGCTTCGCTCAAACAGCAGATTTTCTGATCGCTCGCCTCCGTCGCTCCGCTTAACGCTCGCCAGCTTAGGCCGAATTTTTTGGATGGAACGCCGGAGGCGTGGCCGGAACATAGCCGGGGGTGGAGCCGATAGGCGAAACCCCCGGGTAACGGCCCCCCCACCAAACAGAACCGCGGAGCGGTGGCAAGAATGCGATAAAAATCTTTTGGCCAAACAACTGCTGCGACCCTGGAAACGCTGTTTCTAACGTCGCAACAACCGTTGCGGCCCTGGAAATCCTGTTTCTAACGTCGCAACAACCGTTGCGGCCCTGGAAATCCTGTTTCTAACGTCGCAACAACCGTTGCGGCCCTGGAAATCCTGTTTCTAACGTCACAACAACCGTTGCGGCCCTGGAAATCCTGTTTCTAACGTCGCAACAACCGTTGCGGCCCTGGAAACGCTGTTTCTAACGTCACAACAACCGTTGCGGCCCTGGAAACAGGGAACAAAGACTGGTTTACAGGCCACCCTTATATGAAAATTAAATTCTTTTCATTAGCTTTGCGAACGATGTAGCCCAAGAGACGAGTTTTTGGAGCATCGATTATTCACATAAAAACAACTGATATGATAGATTGCAAACAAATTGATGCAATGCCAGTAGAGCGCCTTAACAATGGTGCGCACTACATGTTCATGTACCGCGTTTCGACGCGTGCGAGTGAGATCGAGATCATCGGGCAGAAGATGCCTGATCGTCTGAGCGAGCTTCAGGCTGCGCTTGTCACGGAAGATAAGTGCTTGGTGCTTTCTCA
Organism: Bacteroidales bacterium; assembly: GCA_004552155.1. Classification (GTDB taxonomy): domain Bacteria; phylum Bacteroidota; class Bacteroidia; order Bacteroidales; family Bacteroidaceae; genus Alloprevotella. Next base: position 767 of record SFPF01000150.1, on the reverse strand, counting down.
AAAAAGCCTGCTTTCCGATAAACTGAAAGAGGCTGACAAGTTGCGCGACGACTATTATCGGGCATTCAAGAAGGCGGTGAAAGGCTCAGAAGGCATTCCCGTGCCAGCCATTCAGGAGGCGGCGGTTATCTTGTTGCAGTTACTCAAGGATTACAACATCAATCCCTCTGGGCAGTTGGACAAAGAGACCGGTCTGCTGATGAACTTGGTGAACGACCTTTTGGGCAAGAACAAGACGCAGGTGGAGACCTTGGGGCTGCTGCCGCTCGTGGAGGAGCTGAAGAAGGCGAACGATGAGGTGATCGAGGTGACGACACAGCGCATGGATGAGAGCCTGAAGACAGCGGTGGGCGCACTGAAGACGGCTCGCACGGCGACGGATGAGGCCTATCGCGACTTGGTGAAGATGATCAACGCTTACGCCTTGGTGGAGGGCGACGCGGCCTACGCCGGCTTCATCGACTACCTGAACGCCGAGATCGTGCACTACAAGCGTGAGGTGTTGAACCAGAAGGCTACCAGCTCCACGACTCCTACGCCCGAGGAGCCTTCGGAGCCCGAACCCGAGCCGGAGCCCGAACCCGAGAATCCGGATGTGGTTTGATTAAAAACATGTACGGAGGTACTGATCACCAGCACCTCCGTACCCACATTAGACTCCTTAGAGCCTAAAGAAAGTGTGTAGCCAAAATGTGTACTTCATTGAAAACCATCATTAAACCACCTTTTAAAACCATCATTCCGGCAGTGCACCGGTCAACTCATTG
>SFPF01000149.1 GCA_004552155.1 Bacteroidales bacterium | reverse complement strand
GTCGGTCTTATCCACATAGACAAATCCCATCTCTCGGATTTGATCGAAACTCTGCATGCCAATGGGGTATTTCATATCGCTCACCTGTTAATGGATTTCCGACGGCGAAGATACGAACTTTTCATTCGAAATCGTTATTTTTGCCCGCCGTAAGTCAAGAAAGGATCAATGCGAAAAAGCAATCACATACTGTTAGGGCTCATTTGGCTTTGTGTGATGGCGGCTTGCCACCGCCGCCCGACGATGGACTTCGCCGCGATTGAGGCGATCCTACCGACGCAGCCGGACAGCGCCTTGGCAATACTCGACACGCTGCATACCGACCCCAACGACTTCTCGGCGAAAGACCGGGCGCACTATTACCTGCTGCTCACCGAGGCGATGGACAAGTGTTACCTGACGCACACCACTGACTCGCTGATCCGACTTTCTGCCGATTACTATGCGGCACATCATGATAACTCCCGCTACGCCAAGGCACTCTACCTGCAAGGCCGCATCTACGAGGACTGGCATCGAAACGACCAAGCCGTCGCCTGCTGGGTCAAGGCGTTGGACTATGGGAAGGATTCGGAGGATTATGCTTTACTCTATGCGATTACTTCAAAGATGGGGACACAATATGCTTATCAGGAAGATGCCACTCATGCTTTAGTCTATTATCAAAGGGCGCTGACCTATGCGCAAGCAACTTCCGATAGCCTTTCCATAGCGAATGCGTATGCCTATTTGGCACGGGCGTATTGGGTGAACGAAGATTGGCAATCCTCGTCTGTGCACTATGAGAAGGCGATTGCTTTGGCTTCTGTAGCTCCGAGTGGAGGAGATAGAGTCTTGAAAAAGGCTATACAGGAATACATAGGCCTATGTCTCCATCAAGAGCGATATGCGCAAGCTGATTCGCTTATCACTATGATTGAGCAAATCCCCTCGTTGGAACGGGACGGCTCCTATTATCTGACGCTGGGTGATTATTATCGACGCATTGGCTTTATTGCCAAGGCTGTCCCCTTGTTAGAGAAGGCATTAAGTATAGGAAATATCTATTCCAAACATAGTGCTTGCCAAGCCCTTTCGTTCTTGTATGAGGGTTGTGGCTTGCCGGGGAAACAGCGGTTTTACGACCTCTTAGCCGGACAATATGCCGACTCGATCAAAAGTCAGGAGGTGCGGACCACTTTTGCTCCCATAGCCGATTACGGGCAGGAGCAAACAGCTCGTCAATCCGACCGAAAGCTGCGTTGGATCGGTGGGCTTTCCGTAGGGGCACTCCTCTTGGTCGGTGGGCTGTGGGGTTGGCATCGCCGCAAATACCTCTTGCGTCTTCGGGCGCAGGTGGAGCACATCGAGGCTTTGACCCGGCAGCTCAAGGAGCTTGAAGAGGCCAACATTGAGCAGCAACTCAAACCCGCTACGGAGTTGCTGGAGCGGATGCGGCGGCACGAGCAGGAGAAGCCGCTGACCGAATCGGAGTGGAACGCACTCTTCCTGTGGGTCAACTATCGGCAGGATGATTTCTACACCCGCCTGCACCAATGCTACCCGGAGCTGGGCGAGGCGGAGATCGAGCTCTGCTGCCTCCTGCGCATGGGCTTCGGCAAGAACGAGGAGATCGCCACCTTCTGCAACATCACCTCCTCCGCCGTCACGAAGCGCAAACAGCGATTGAAGCAGCACCTGCACATCGCGGGGAAATACCAAAAGCCGGGCGAGTTAGAGGCTTTCATCCAGGGGTTGTAAGCGCCGGAGGCCCCGTTTCAACTTTGAAATTACGTCCCGCGCACTCGCGAGGCCCCGTTTCAACTTTGAAATTACGTCCCGCGCACTCGCGAGGCCCCGTTTCAACTTTGAAATTACGTCCCGCGCACTCGCGAGACCCCGTTTCAAATTTGAAATTGCATCCCGCGCACTCGCGAGGCCTCGTTTCAACTTTGAAATTACATCCCGCGCACTCGCGGAGGCCCGTTTCAAATTTGAAATTACACCTTGCGCACTCGCGAAGCCTCGTTTCAAATTTGAAATTACACCCAGAGAGGCCGCTGGAGCGATTTTCAATTTTGAGGTCACAGCTGAAATACTATTGAGATAATGTTTCATATATCAAATAGATATATTACCTTTGAGCATTCCAATAATTAAAACAAGGAGGAATGGCTTATGAGATTTACTAAAGTAAAGGAGATATATCGCGGATGTTGAGGATCCGCTGGGCATCCCGGCTGAGTTGCGCACGGCGGCTTACGAAAAGCTGGCCGCACTGACCGACCTCGTGAACGAGAGCAAAGGCAGCTTGACTACCGAGACGCTTGACGTGGAGGACAAGACCCGCGAGAATGGTGTCAGCTATCTTTTCGCCACCGTGAAGCAGAACCTGCGCAGCCCCTTCGCTCCGCAGATGGAGGCAGCCAAACAGCTCAACTTCGCCTTGAAGGGCTACTACGATTTTGCCCGCAAGCCGAACCAGCAGCAGACGGCGCTGATTGACGGCATGGGTACGGACCTGGCGAAGCCGGGCATGGATGCCTATTTGGAGGCGTTGCACCTGACGGAGACGATGGGTGTGATCGTTGAGGCAAATAACCGCTACAAGACGTTGCTGAACCAACGTACCTATGAAGCACCGGCGGTGAAGACTGCCAAGATCAAGGAGCTGCGCCTTGAGATGGATGATTTGTATGATGAGATGACGACCTATGCGTTCGCGATGAGCGTGATTCACCCGAACGACACCAACACGGCCTTCATCACCGATTTGAACAAGCTGATCACCGAGGTGATGAACCTCTACAACCAGCGCATCGCCCAGGCGCAGGCGGCGAAACGGCGCAAGGAGGAGTCGATCCCGGTGATGCCGACCGAGCCGGAGGCTTAACCGGATAGTCATTATTTATTGTAGAGACGTCGCATTGCGGCGTCTCTTTTTTATGGGGAAAACGGTCGTTTTTGATCCGGAAAAATCATTTGTCCAGTTCAGTTTGTTGTGTCCTATCTAATAATCCACTGAAAAGCAGGGCGAAAAAGGGTGTTTTGCGAGCATCCCTTCAACCGCGTTTGTCCACCCCTCCGTTGTCGATGGTTCCAATCATCTCCTGTACCTTTGCGGCTATCCGATGGATGAGCATACATTTATACTATTATACCTATTTTGTCATGAGAAACGTATTATTAACGGTTGCGGGAATAGCCCTGATGGGTTGTACGCAAATGAATCAACAAGAGACATTAGCTTTAGTGGATGTGACGCAAGACTATCCGGAGAAAGAGATCGCCTTGGAGTCCGTGGCCGACCTGCGCTTGGTGCGGTTCGAGGCCCCGAGTGAGGAATACCTGTTCGATGGTGTGCCGGTGGTGGTCAGCGAGTCGCTGATTGTTTTCCATAGTTTCCAGCGGGGCGACTTCTGGGTGTTCGATGGGGCGGGTAAGTCTATCTCCGCGTTCAACCACAAGGGCAACGGCCCGGAGGACTATCTCAATCTGTTTGGTGTGGTTTATGACGAGGCGGCGAAGGAGCTGTTCTTGGCGGAGAAGAACAAGGTGAAGGTCTTTGATACGCAGGGACGGTTCAAACGGTTGCTTCGGCTTCCGGAGAATGCCTGGATCGACCAGCTGATCAACTATGATGCAGAGACGCTGCTGCTTTTTGACAACCAGCAACGTCTGCATGGCATCTATCCGGCGATGCCTCCGGTGGAGGGTGAGGCGTATGAGAGCTCTTTCGTGCGCATCAGCAAGCAGGATGGCACACTGAAAGGCTACCTGCCTGCTCCGGCCGATTTCGAGGTTCCTTTGATGGGCAAGGTGCAGATGCCGAACGGTCAGGAGATGCCCGTGCTCGGCACGACGAGCCGCATCGTAGCGCATCGGGAGGGAGTGTTGCTGAACAATCCGGAGAGCGACACGCTCTGCTTGGCGAAGGGGGATGCGTTGCGTCCCGTATGGGTGACGACTCCTCCGATCCGTACGCAGGGTGAGCCGAAGCGTTACCTGAACGGTTATGTGGAGGCGGGCGGTTATCGCTTCTTCGAGGTGATCTCGCTGGCGAAGGTGCAGCGTCCGCCATTGCCGACGACCTATTTGGCGCAGGAGATCAAGAGCGGCGATGTGATTTGCCCCGTGCTTCAATGGGGAGACTATACGGGCAAGGAGCTCCATCTTTCCCCGATGACGATTTTCCGCTCCCGCAATGCTCGCTTGGGACATCAGGTCTTGCCGCTCGATGAATTGCAAGAGGCATTGGAGACAAGCAAGCTGAAAGGAAACTTGAAAACCCTGGTGGAGCAGATGGGCGAGGAGGAAAACGATCTTCTTTTGCTGATGCGCTTCAAATGAGTAGAGAATAACTAACTCATCAACGAGATGATTCGTTTTTTGCTTCAGCGGCCTATTGCGGTATTGATGGCGTTCACCGCTTTTTTCATCATGGGGTTGGCCACCTATTTCACGCTGCCTGTCTCGCTCTTGCCCGACATCGCTATCCCGGAGATCACCGTGCAGGTGACGGGGGCGAACCGTTCGGCTCGGGAGTTGGAGAACACGGTGGTGAAGACCATCCGGCAGCAGCTGATGCAGGTGGCGGGCTTGCGTGACATCCATAGCGAGACGCGTGATGGGGCAGCGATCGTTCGGCTGAGTTTCGACTATGGCACGGACACGGACTTGGCCTTTATCGAGGTGAATGAAAAGATTGACGCGGCCATGAATTACCTGCCGAGGGAGTTGGATCGCCCCCGTGTGGTGAAGGCCAGCGCGACGGATATTCCCGTTTTTTGCTTGAACTTGACCTTGAAGCGGGGAGAGAGCGAGGCGGCCTTCTTGGATCTCTGCCAGCTGGCGGAGCAGGTCATCAAGCGACGGATCGAGCAGTTGCCGGAGGTGGCGATGGTGGACGTGACC
>SFPF01000148.1 GCA_004552155.1 Bacteroidales bacterium | reverse complement strand
GTCGGTGGCCTGGCGTAGGCGGGGATTATCGGCAGCCTCGCGGAGCAGGCGGGCGTAAAGGGCGGTATCGAGTTTCATGATGTATTTGCTTTTTGGATCCACAAATTATTTTTTAGTTGCCCACGAATCTCACGAATCTACACGAATTCATTGTTCTCCGTAATAATGGCGACCTGTTCGGTCGCACGAATCACACGAATAACGCTGAATACAGCCGAAAATCTCTTATGCAATCATTGAATTAGTGAAAATTCGTGCGACCATACAGGTCGCTATTTATTTCATTGGAAACGCTTCGTGTCAATTCGTGAAATTCGTGGGCAAAAAAGAGATTCGTTGGCAAAAAAATCTCGTGGGCATCATCAACCTATCATTGCACGAAATTTCCCTCGCCCGTCAGTTCCTTCTGGATATATTCGAGGGCAACCGCATTTCTACCAATTCGCCTTTATCTTAGCAGAGAATTAGGAAAAAGGCTTTGCCGAATGAGGAAAAAGGCGTAAATTTGCTGCCGATTTGTCCGAACCGGGACAGCGCGCCCTCTTGAGAGCCGCTCTTTCGTGTGATGGCGAATTAAGCGATAAAACTTAATTTAGAGTAACACAAACAAATTTCATTCAAAAACATGAAGCAAATTTCTATCAACGGCACAAGCCGTGCCGACCTTGGCAAGAAAGCCTCTAAGGAACTCCGCAAAAACGGTAATGTACCCTGCGTACTCTACGGTGAAAAGCGCGATGAGAACGGCAACCCCGTGGCTGTGCATTTCTATGCAAGCGAGCGCGAAATCAACAAGCTCTATTTCACTCCCAACATCTACCTCGTTGACCTCAAGATCGACGGCGAAGACCACAAGGCCGTGATGAGAGAAGTGCAGGTGCACGCCGTGAAGGACAACGTGCTCCACGTTGACTTCTACGAAGTTACGGAGACTAAGCCCATCGTTATGGGTGTGCCTGTATTCGCAAAGGGTCTGGCTGAAGGCGTACGCGCCGGCGGTCGCCTGATGATGATGGTGCGTAAGCTCAACGTAAAGGCTCTTTACAGCCAGATTCCCGAGAAGCTCGAAATCGACGTTACGTCGCTCGCTCTCGGCAAGAGCATCAAGGCTGGTTCGCTCTCTTTCGAGGGTCTCGAACTCGTAACGCCGAAGGAAGTAATCGTTTGCACCGTCAAGATGACCCGTGCCGCCATGGGTGCTGCCGCAGCTGCTGCTAAGGCTTAATCTCCAAACTATTCCGAAAAAGAAAAATGAATTTCCTGATTGTGGGGCTGGGCAATATCGGCGACGAATATGCCCGCACCCGTCACAATATCGGATTCCGTGTATTGGACGCCCTCGCCGGGGCGTCCAATATTGTTTTTGAGGACAAGCGCTATGGGTTCGTCACGACCTTGAAAGTGAAGAACCAAACGCTTATCCTTTTGAAACCGTCTACGTATATGAACCTGTCGGGTAACGCCGTGCGCTACTGGATGAACGAGAAGAAAATTCCCGTAGAGCGCGTGCTGGTGGTGTGCGATGACCTCGCCCTGCCGTTCGGCAAACTGCGCCTCAAGCCCTCGGGCAGCGAGGCGGGACACAACGGTCTGCGGCATATCTCTTCCGTGCTCGGCACGCAGCAGTACGCCCGCCTGCGTTTCGGCATCGGCAACGACTTTCCGCGCGGCGGGCAGGTGGACTTTGTGCTCGGCGAGTTTGGAGAGGAGGACGAGGCGCAGATGGAGGAAAGGCTGAACACTGCCGGCGAGGCAATCAAGACGTTTTGCCTTTCGGGCATACAAGTGGCTATGAACCAATTTAATAACAAGTAATGGCAACTCCTTCTGAAGCACGCGTAGACAAATGGCTTTGGGCGGCACGCATCTACAAGACGCGCACGATTGCCGCCGATGCCTGCAAGAACAATCGCGTGACCATCAACGACCGCCCAGCCAAACCGTCGCACACGGTGAAGGCCGGCGACCGCATCGGTGTGCGCAAGCCGCCTGTCACGTATTCTTTCCGGGTAATTCAACCCATCGAGAAGCGCGTGGGTGCAAAACTGCTGCCTGATGTGTTGGAAAATGTCACTGCCCCCGAGCAGTACGAACTTCTTGAAATGAGCCGCATCAGCGGGTTTATTGACCGGGCACGCGGCACAGGGCGACCTACCAAGAAGGAACGCCGCGCCCTCGACGATTTCGCGGAAGAAGTGCCGATGTTCGGCGATGATTTTGATTTTGACCTTGATGATTGAAAAACAAGGAATTAGTAAACAAGTAAACGAGTAAACCAGTAAACAAGTAAACAAGTGAACAAGACAAGTAACTCATGTAAAAATGTTAGCAAGACATTCATGACTCGTCTACTCGTTTACTCGTCTACTAAAACCATGATGATTGAAAAGCAATGAATAATCCTGCACAAGCCGAAGGGCAAACCACCGCCTGGCAGCCTAATGTCATTCTGGTCGATGCCGACTATCTGGATGCCGTGGCGTTTGACCTTATCGTTAATTTTGAGCGTATGATTGGGCGGCGCATTCCGCCTGCCTACCTTTGCCATTGGCTCGATTGCATCGCGTTGGACGGCGGACTGAAAGCCGGAGATAACCAAATTCAGGTTGCCTTTCTCCATGATTGCCGAGTTGGACGGGCAGGCCTTTAAGGATGCCTTGGGCGAATTTCAGATGTCGTGCTGCCCCGTTGAGCCGATTGTCTCTGCCGCCGACCTGTTTTGCGAATCGCTCGCCGCGCTGTTGGAGGCGAAGGAGGTTGAACGCCTGATGATTGTGGGCAACATGGAGGAATATGGCGATCGCGTGCGCAATCTTTGCGCAAAGGCGGAGCGCGGCAAGGAGGTGACGCTCTTTGCCATGCAGCCGCAGACGGGGCGCGGCTTTTATTCCGAAATCCTCGGCTACTCGCTGATGTCGGCTTTGGGCATTAGCCACGAAGAGTTGAAATAAACTAACCTGATGACGAATTACCCCACGTATTTTTTTTGCCCACGAATCTCACGAATCTGCACGAAACATTTTCAATGAATTAAATGGCGACCTGTACGGTCGCACGAATTTTCACTAATTCATGCGCAGTTATTCGTGAGATTCGTGCGACCGTACAG
>SFPF01000147.1 GCA_004552155.1 Bacteroidales bacterium | reverse complement strand
CCCTCAAAGTGATGCAAGAGATGGTAGGGTAGGGCGGCAGGTTGCACCGGCTGTTTGCGTATCAATGTATGCCTCCCCGCTGACTATATGTAAAAAAATGCAACGTATTTCTCCTTTTTCGTGGTTCAATTCTCAAAAAAACTTATTTCCGAGCAACTTTCACGTATCATAATGTATGATTCATAGGGAACGTTGTATATTTGCAGGCAGAAAGCAAGAACTCTTTAAGGGAGGTTCAAAAATTAAGTCGAGCTGATTTTTGAGTTTTTAGAGATGAGATTTTGTAAGTTGCGAAAGGAGCATAGCGAGCTATGCGACTGACAAAACTTACAAAAGGTCGCTCTAAAAAGCAAAAAGCAGCCGAAATAGTACCTAACTTACCTCCCTGAAAAGCGTAATTTTTAGAACCTCCCTTTCAAGTATGCCCAAATACTTTTATCTGCTCCTCTCTTTGGCTTCATTGCTCCTGACCTCGTGCGCGGAGCAATATAATATCGACGGCAAGTCTTCCGTTTCCTCTCTCGACGGGCGCATGATGTACCTCCGCCTCACGCCCGACGGTTTCGCCACCGTGCAGACCTCCACCGTTTGCCTAGACTCCTGCCGCATGGAGCACGGGCGCTTCTCTTTCGACGGCGACGTAGACTCCGTGATGATGGCCCTGCTCTATTCCGAGGGCGACTGCGTGATGCCCGTGGTGCTCGAAAACGGCAAACTCTCCGTGCAGGTCGACAACGTGGAGCAGCGCGTCTCCGGCGGCCCGCTCAACGACAAGCTCTATAAGTTTTTCAGAGAAAAGAACCGCCTCGACAACGAGATTTGGGAGCTCCACCGCAAAAGCATGCGCATGATGTATGCCGGCGCAACGCCCGACGATATCGACAAAGCCGTGGGCCGGCACCTCGCCAAACTCAACAGGCAGTCCGAAGACCTCGACGTGCAATTCGTCACCGAAAACTACGACAATCCCCTTGGTCCCGGCGTGTTCATGCTTATGTGCAGCCAATACCCCTCACCCGTGATGACCACGCAGATCACGCGCATCGTGCAGGCTGCCCCCTTAGAATTTCTCTCCAATCCCTTTGTGAAGAATTATTTGCAGCAAGCCCGCAAGTAGAAACGTGCGCTGCGCCCTCTGCTTGCGCTTTTTTATACTTCCCTGCGCAGATAGTGCAGAAATACGAAATAAAATCGTATTTTTGCACCGCATTTTTCTCTCATTATGAAGCATTATCCCTCATTATTCTTGCTTTTTCTCTTCGCCGTAGGTCTGTTTTGCTCTTGCGACGATGAAGAAACTTATGCCGACCGCCGCGAGAAGGAAAACCAGCAGATACAGAATTTTCTCAATACCGGCGTCAACCTTACCGACACGAACTCCGATACGTATAGCATCAATGTGCCCGGTGGCATCAACGTGATATCCGAGAGTGACTTCGCAGCAAAGGGCTACACCACCGATGCCTCGCGCAACGAATACGTACTTTTCAACAGCAGCGGCGTGTACATGCAAATCCTGCGCAAAGGTCCCGGAAAGCCCCTTGCCGAAGGCGAGAGCGCCACGGTGCTCGTGCGCTACACAGAGTATGACATCGCCTCCGCCTATGTGCGCAGCACCAACGTGCTCAACGCCTACGCTGTGATGCCCGACGTGATGACTTGCTCCAACTCCTACGGCACTATCCAGGCCTCCTTCCTCAGCGGCGTGATGAAAAACACTTACAGCACCTCCACCGTCCCCGCCGGCTGGCTCATACCTCTGAAATACGTCAACCTCGGTCGCCAGGACAGCGAGAATGAAGAAGTGGCGCGTGTGCGCGTCATCGTGCCCAGCACGCAGGGGCAGATGGACGCCTCCTCCAACGTTTACGCCTGCTTCTACGACATCTCCTACACCCGAGGTCGATAAACCTCCATTTATACCCTTTCAACGGGCACGCCGCATGGCGCGCCCGTTTTTTTTATGCCCGCCGGCTGCTATCAATTAAGGTATTGTCTGCTTGGCATTTTGTTCACGGGTATCGTCGCTACGCTCCGTAGTGCTTTCCAGGCACTTAGTACACAAGTCTTACAGACATATTTTTTACTATCGCGGACTTATTTTTCCCTTCCTCCGAGATATTTTTCACTATCTGCGCAGAAAAAGTTTGTTACAAAGTTTGTAACACGTATTACAAACTTTGTAACATGTATTAGAAACTTTGTAACGCATGTTACAAACTTTGTAACAAAAACTTTCTTATGGGATAGGAAAAAATTTGTCGGAGAAACGAAGATTTTGCTCGGGACAAGCAAAAAATATCCTGCTCACAGTTGCATCTCCCTGCGCGGTGCGTCCTCCTTGTTGCGACTTCGCTGTGCCGATATCCTTTTTCTCGGTAATTACCTTGCAGAAAATCGCGATTTTACTGCTTATTTTGTAAACTCTATTTATCAAAGTGGGGGGGGTAAAATTTAAAAATACATAACGACCAAAAGAAAGTGAATTATATTTAATGATTTATTCCGAAGAAACGACTATATTTGCAGAAAATAAGGTTAGAAATGAGGCTCATGGCGGCCTTGTTTGGCCTGAAACGGTAGATTTAAATTTAGAGTCAATAACAAATATTTCTTATAGTAATGATTTTTTTTGGGGAAAGAGGGTTCGTGAGAATACTCTTTCCTTTTTTCCTAAAAACTAACGACGCTCCCAGGCGCATCTGCAATACCTGACACCATAATTTAATTATCAACATCTAAAACATAAGACCATTATGAAACACTCT
>SFPF01000027.1 GCA_004552155.1 Bacteroidales bacterium | reverse complement strand
GGCTGCCCGTAGAGGTTGTGCAGTTCGTTGTGGTGGCAGACTCAGGCTTGATGAACAAGAACAATGTCACTTTGCTGCAGGAGGCTGGCTATAACTACATACTTGGAGCTCGCATCAAGAGCGAGAGCGCAAGCGTGAAGCAATGGATTCTCTCTTTAGAGAAGGTTGATAAAGCCTGTTACAACTACAAACGTGAGAATGGGGAGAGATACTTCTACAACGACATAGATGTTTGGGAACTCTACGACCTGCAAACCGACCCCAACGAACTGCACAACCTCTACGGGCAGCCCGGCATGGAGAAGGTGACTAAGCAACTAATGAAACGCCTCAAGCAGTTGCAAATCCAGTACGACGACCCTATTCTCGAGAAATATCCCATAAAGTAAAAACCTTCCGCCGTCGCAATTCGTTTTGCGGCGGCGGTTTTGTGGTTCGCTTGCACGAAAACGTTTACAATACCGGCCGGAATCAGTGGCAGGCATCGCCTTTTTTTACTTTCTTATATGAGAGCGTGCAAAAATCGGGAATAATATTTATCTTTGCAGATGATAGGCTGCGGTTCGCCATAATCCAAGTAAACTTGGCTTCTGTACTCGCCTTACACTATCTTTACAAAATAATACATATTTAATATAGCAAGACCACAACAATTATGTTAGACGTTAAGCAATGCCTCGGCGAATGCGAGGAAAAAATGGAACTCAGCGTGATGCACCTCGAAGAAACTCTGTCGCACATACGTGCCGGCAAGGCCAACGTGCATATTCTCGACGAACTGCGCGTGAACTCTTATGGTTCTATGGTGCCTGTGAACAACGTGGCCGCCATCACCACGCCCGATGCCCGCACTATAGCCATCAAACCGTGGGACAAGTCGATGTTTAAGGTAATTGAAAAGGCAATCATCGACTCTACTATCGGCATCATGCCCGAAAACAACGGCGAAATTATCCGCCTCGGCATCCCGCCCCTCACGGAGGAACGCCGCAAGCAGTTGGCAAAGCAGTGCAGCAAGGAGGCTGAAGAGTCGAAAGTAGCCATTCGCAACGCTCGCCGCGACGGTATCGAAAAACTCAAGAAAGCCATTAAGGACGGACTTTCAGAAGACGTTGAGAAGGACGCAGAGGCCGACTTGCAGAAAATCCACGACAAGATGATCAAGAAGGTGGAGGAACTGTTAGCCGCCAAGAACAAGGAAATCATGACTGTTTGATTGCTCCCTCTCGATTACGTCTTTACCTACAATAACAAAGCAGCGCAAACGATGCTTGTGGCGAGAACAAAGTTTATTTCGTCGCAGGCATTGTTTGCGCCTTATGCCACATTATTAAGATGACACAAGAAACGCTCCACGGCATCGTCATACGCAACACAGGCAGCCACTACATTGTGCGCACCGACGACGGGCGCGGCGTGCCCTGCAAGGTGAAAGGCAACTTCCGTCTGAAGGGCATACGCTCCACTAATCCCGTGGCCGTGGGCGACGGGGTGACCCTCAACATGGCGGCCGAAAGCGAAACGGCATTTATATGCAGCATCGATGACCGCCGCAACTACATTATCCGCAAGGCCTCCAACCTCTCGAAGCAGAGCCATATCCTCGCGGCCAACATCGACCAGGCCTTATTAGTGGCGACCGTAGCGCGGCCTGAAACGAGTACCACGTTCATCGACCGCTTCCTTGCCTCAGCAGAAGCCTATCGCGTGCCGGTGGTGCTGGCACTCAATAAAGATGACGAACTGCAGAGTGAGGACGAACGCGCCACGCGCGACTATTGGGTGGCACTTTATTCGGAAATAGGCTATCCCTGCCACGTCATCTCTGCCATTACTGGCAAGGGGCTGGACGAACTGGGCGAAACGCTGCAAGGCAAGACGACACTCCTCGCCGGCAACTCGGGCGTGGGCAAATCCACGCTGCTCAACCACTTCGTGCCGGAGGCAAACGCCCGCACGGCAGAAATATCCGAGGCTCACGGCACGGGTATGCACACCACGACGTTTAGCGAACTGTATGAACTGCCGGGCGGCGGCGCACTCATCGACGTGCCGGGCATCAAGGGCTTCGGGACGTTTGACATGGAGCGCGAAGAGGTGGCGCATTATTTCCGGGACATTTTCGCCCTTTCCCGCGACTGCCGCTTCAACAACTGCACGCATACGCACGAGCCCGGCTGCGCCGTGCTGGAAGCCATAGAAAATTTGAGGCTCGCCCCCTCGCGCTACGCCTCTTATCTCTCGATGCTCGAAGATAAGGACGAGGGCAAATACAGGGCGGCATATTGAGTTTTTTTATTATTCATCATTTACAAAAACAAGATGTCTACAACTTTACTGATTATTCTATTGAGTTTCTTTGCCCTGCTTCTGGGTTTGCTTGAAGTGTTTGTCATTCCCGGTTTCGGATTGGCAGGCAGCGCGGCCATAATATGCGGCATAGCCGATGTGGCTGTGATTTACATCAACTACGGACTGATGCCGGCACTCGGCGCGGCGACACTTGCCATTTTGCTGTTCGGCGTGAGCCTATATATCGTGATGCGTTCGAAAGCCATCGACCGCATGGCACTGAAAAGCAGTATCAATTCGACCAACGCCACCAGCGAGCAACTCTCTGTAAAAGTGGGCGAGGAAGGCAAAGCCCTCACGCGCCTCGCGCTGGTGGGCAACGCCATAATAAACGGCAAGCAGGTGGAAGTGAAATCCTCCGGCGATTTCATTGACCCAGGTACGTCCATAGTAGTTACGGCTGTGAGCGAAGCCTCTATCACTGTGAGCATAAAACAATAATCGCAATAAATAATATATATGTAATGAAAAAGACATTACTCCTCATCGCATTTGCCATAGGCATAATCGCCGCACAGGCCACCCGTCCGTTGCAACGCCTCATCACCGTGAAGCAAGCAGACGGGAAAAGCATCACCGTGACCAAGCAAGGCAACCATTGCTTCTGCTTCTACACCCTCGCCGACGGCACGGTTATTACGAAAGACGCGCAGGGCCGTTTCTGCTACGCTCAACTCACTGCCGAAGGTCTTGAAGCTTCCGCACTCTTGGCGCACGAGGCAAGCGAACGCAGTCAGGAAGAAATTTTATGGTTGAAAAATGCCGACTGCACGGTTGCAAAAGCCTACTCGCATCTCACCGCTCTGTTTGCCCCGCAGCAAAACATCGCCTCGCGCAGCATAGGCGGCGGCGACGGACTGGGCACATACGGCGAATCGGCAGGCGGTACGCTGAGCAGCATCGGCACGCCGACTATCCCCGTAATTCTCGTGGAATTCCCCGACCGCAAGTTTATGGAAACGACAACCGACGAGAAAGTGTCGCGCTTCTTCAACGAAAAAGGCTATAAGGACGAAAGCCTTTGCCACGGTAGCGTAAACGACTACTTTACAGACCAGAGCAACGGTCTTTTCTCGCCAAAGTTCGACATCGTAGCCCGCGTGACGACCGACAACAATTATGCCTATTATGGTGCAAATGGCAGCAACAACTCGGTAGACCCCAATTCCTATAAGATTGTGAGCGAAGTGGTGGAGAAAGCCATTGCACAAGGCGTGGATTTCTCACAATATGCCACCGGCAATAACCTGCCCCTCGTGAGCCTGATGTATGCCGGCCCGGGCGAGCATTCCGCCTACGAAGACGGCTGCGAAGACTACCTCTGGGCGCACTACAACAAGTATCGCCCCTTCACTACCTCAACGGGTATCAATGTAAAGTCATATTTCATGGGCAACGAGATGTTGCAGTCGTATAAGAAAGACGAAAGCGGAAACATCGTGGTGAAAGGCCAGCAATTCGACGGCATGGGTGTCTTTATCCACGAAATCGGTCATGCCCTCAACCTGCCCGACTTCTATTACACCGGCAAAAGCGAAACCGATGCCGCAAAAATCCTCACGCCCTGCGTGTGGTCGATTATGGACTACGGGCAATACCTTTACGACGGCTATGCCCCTATCGGCTATAATGCTTACGAGCGCAGCGTGATGGGGTGGCTCAATGTGGAGGAACTCACGGAGGCAACTTTCGCGCGGCTCTATCCGTTCGGCGACGAAGACCTCGGCACTACGGCCTATTGCATCAAAAACCCGTCGGATAAAAACGAATATTATCTGCTCGAAAACCAGTTTTATGGGCACGGGCATGCTGGTATGGCACGTGGCTTTCAATGCTAACCGCTGGAGTGCCAACACGGTGAACAACACCGTGGGCAAAGCCCTGTTCAACATCGTGCCTGCCGACAACATCATCTACGACACACCGCTCAAATCCGCCGAATGGCAACGCGTAGCCCCCAACCTCTACCCCGGCACGACGGGCAACACCTCGCTCACCGACGATACCACGCCCGCCACTACGGTTTACACGGGCAGCGGCCTGTCGCAACCCATTTATAACATTGCCGAGACCGACGGCGTGATTTCTTTCAGTTTCATCGATCCCTCGCTCACTGGCATTGCCGCTGCGGAGACAACCACTGGTGAGCAATCGCGCAAAGTCTACACCATCGATGGCTGGCAGAGGGGAACATCTGAAAAAGGTCTCGCCCCCGGTGTGTACATCATCAAGCAAGGCAAAGAGAGTAAGAAAGTATTTATAAAATAAGCAGCAATGGAGGTAAACAATAAATACATCCGTTTTGACTGGGCCGTGAAGCGTATGCTGCGCGACAAGGCGAACTTCGCCGTGCTTGAAGGGTTGATAACCGTGTTGCTCGGCGAGAAAATCACGATATCCGAAATCTTGGAAAGCGAAGGCAACCAGGAAAGCGCATCTGACAAGTTCAACCGCGTAGACATCAAGGCCATCAACAGCAAAGGCGAGATTATCATCGTGGAGGTGCAACTCACACGCCAACTGTATTACCTGCAACGCATGCTCTACGGCGTGTCGAAAGCCATCACGGAGCATATCCAGATAGGCGACAAATACGACAATGTAAAGAAAGTCTATTCTATCAATATCCTGTACTTCGACCTCGGCCAGGGCAAGGACTATCTCTATCATGGGCGCACGGTCTTCACAGGCGTGCATACCGGCGACCAGTTGAAAGTCAACACAAGAGAGCGGAACGAAATTACGCTTTGTGCGCCCGAGAATGTTTTTCCCGAATATTACATCATACGCGTCAACGAGTTCAACGACATAGCCAAGACTCCGCTTGAAGAATGGCTCGACTATCTCAAGAACAACCGCATTAAGGACAACACCACAACGCCTGGCCTGCGCGAGGCACGCGAACGCCTGCTCTATATGACTATGGACGACAAAGACCGCCGTGCCTACGACTCGCACATGGACGATATTATGGTGCAAAACGATGTGCTGGATACTGCTAAGATGGAAGGCATAGAAGAGGGGCGTGCAGAAGGACGTGCAGAAGGACGGGTTGAAGGGCTCAAAGAAGGACGTGTTGAAGGGCTCAAAGAAGGACGTGCAGAAGGACGTGCAGAAGGACGTGCAGAAGGTATTGCTGAAGCCCAAAAATCATTTGTCAAGAATTTACATGCAATGGGTTTGCCTGTTGCCGACATTCAACGCGCCACTGGTCTTTCTGAACAAGACATCGAAGATTTGTTGCGCAAGTAATAATGTATCAACCAAAAATTAATATACCAATGAGAAAACAATTAGCATCTTTATTCGTGGCTTTTTCTGCCGCGTTGCTCTATGCAACGGCAGGCACTTTACCTACGGTCAGCACTGGTGAAAACGAGGTGTGGTATTTTATTCAGTTTATGAACGGCGGCAAAGTGATTAACGCCTCTGCCGCCGGCAGTGAAATCACGGTCAATCAGCCCACGGGCGTTGACAGCGAGTGGTTCAAACTGACGGGTGATGCCACTTCCGGCTATGAGTTTACCAGCAAGAGCGGTCTGAAACTCTATACCACGGCCGGGGCTAAGGAAAACAAACTGATGGCTGCCGCTGCGCCCACGGGTAAGACTCTGTTCAAAATCGTTCCCTGCTCTGCTTCGGGATATTCCGATGGTTTTGAGGTAGTGCCCGCCGGCAACACTTCGCTCGCCATCAATCTTTGGGGCGGACCTTCCGACAACCGAGGCGCGGGCCTTTGGAACGTGGGCGACCAGAACAACGCCATTCGTTTTGTTTCTAAAACGGAATACGAGAGTGCTGGCAAATACGCCCTGATACCCATGCCCGCTTCTATGCAGGTGACGAAGGACGGCACTTTCGATGTGCGCACGCTTACGGCGATTACTTATCCCAATGACGAGGCGAAGGCACATGCCGAGATTACGCTGAATGTCACGCAGAGCACGGCGCAAACGCCATCTTCGAATATCTGCCTCATAGCCGATGCCTCGCTGTCGGCAGAAGGTTATGCGCTCGAAGTTACCGATGCAGGTGTCACCCTCCGCGCCGCCTCGTCTGCGGGTTTCTTCTATGGATTGAACACATTGCGACAACTCTTGCCGCGTGCCTTTTTCAAGCAGGCTGCCGACAATGCCGGTGTGGAATGGACGTTGCCCTTCATCAGCATTCAAGACGCGCCGCTGTTGGGGCATCGCGGTTTCATGCTCGACTGCGCCCGCCACTTCTTCTCGGTTGAGGAAGTGAAACGCGTGCTCGACATCATGTCGCTATACAAACTCAACCGCCTGCACTGGCATCTCACCGACGACCAAGGCTGGCGCGTGGAGATTCCCGAATATCCCTTGCTTACGGAAGTGGGCAGCATACGCTCCTCTTCTTTCTCCAATCCCGGCGACGGCACTGTGTTCTACGATGACACGGAATATGGCCGCGGCATGTGGTACTCGCAGGAGCAGTTGCGCGAGGTTGTGGCTTACGCCAAGGCGCGCCACATAGAGATTATTCCTGAAATCGATATGCCGGGGCACATGGTAGCTGCCATCACGGCCTATCCTTCCCTCAGTTGCGATTCTACCAAAACATACTCCGTACGCATCCTCGGCGGCATCTCTCACGATGTGCTCAATGTGGGTAGCGACAAGGTGATTGACTTCCTGAAATGCGTGCTGGACAATATCGCCGGCATCTTCCCTTATCCGTATATCCATATCGGCGGCGACGAATGCCCCACGGAGCAATGGACCACGAATGCGGAATGCCTCAAGCGCGTGAGCGACGAAGGGCTTACGGGCGTGGAGCAGCTGCAATCGTGGCTCGTGGAACAGCTTGGCATCTATCTGAAAGAAAAGCATGGCAAAGACTTGATCGTATGGGACGAACTGTTGAGCCATTGGAACGATGCCAACGAGACGAAGCCCGTGATTATGGCATGGAACAGTATCGACAAGAGTGCCACAGCCGCTGACCACGGAATGAAGAGTATCGTCGTGCCTTACCAGTCGCTTTATTTCGATATGATGCAGATTGATAAGAATAATACAGTAGTCGACGAACCTTACTTCGGCGGTTGGAGCGAAGACCGTGTGGTAAATTTGCCCACCGTCTACAACTTCAACCCCCTCGCCTCTCTTGGCGGACACGAGGACTACTGCCTTGGTGTGCAGGGCAACCTGTGGACCGAAACCACTAATGACAGCATCGAACTTGAATACCAGCTCCTGCCCCGTATGCTTGCGCTCTCTGAAATCGCCTGGCTTGAAAACGGCAAGAAGGACTGGACGGGCTTCCTCCGCCGCATGCAGTCGCACGATGACATCTTCGAAGCCCTTGGCTATACCTATGCCAAGCATTACTTCGAACCGGCAGAACTAACCGATACCGAGCGCACACTGCAAGAGGCAGAAAGCATTTTGAAACAAAGCATTCGAGGCGGCGTGGGTTTCTCCTCTGCCGAACTATATGATGTTTTGGCAAATGCCTATGAAAGTGCGAAGGCAAATCCCAGCGAAGCGCAGACATTAGCCCTGCAAACGGCCATAGCGGACTATAAGGCTGGCAACATCACGCAGCCCGTCGAGGGAAAGACCTATCGTATTGTCTCACAGTCTTCCTATTATAAGAAGCAATACATCGGTTCCACCATGTACGTTGCCGCCGACGGCGTGCGTTTCCACTACACGCCGCAGACCGAGCCGGAAGAACTGTGGCAGTTCACGCCCAACGGCACCAACGGTTTTTTCCTTTCCTCTAAGTTGAACGGCAATAAGATTTCAATGCCCACTTACAACGCTGCTGTGAAACTTACCGACGGCGTGGGCACAGCCGTACGTATCGACCGCGCCTCCATTGCCTCTGGCACGTACAGCTACATCCCTGGCAGCGTCACCATCTCGGCAACCGCCGGCTACTCTGCCCTTGCCACAGGCAGCGTCAAGCGCCTGCATGCCAACGCCACGGGACTGGTCTACTCCTACAATGAACCCGCTCTCTGCTATCCCGGCACGTGGCGTATCGAAGAGGTGACAGATTTCAAGGAATGGCTCGAAGGACTTTGCCATAAGTGCGAACTCACGCTCCTCACTGCAAATCCTGAGAAAGCCGGCGAACCTTCGCAGGCCGCGCTCGATTTCCTTTCTGAAAATATTATTCTCCCAGCCCGCGAGGCACTGAAAGGCACGGTGGACGAGGCTTGCTACCAGTCGTTCCTCGACCTCTACAACCAGTTCCTCGCCATGCCGCGCGCCTCTTTCCTCGACACGATTTCCGAGGGCATTTATTATCGCATACAAAACGCCTACTTCACCGAAAAGTATGCTGCGGCGAACGCTTCTTCGGGCAAAGTTGAACCGGCATCGCTTGCCGAAACCAGCGATGCGCAGCTTTGGCGCATTGAGAAGCAGGCCGATGGCACTGCCTGCCTCGTCAACAAAGCCACTGGGGGATATGCCTACATCACCTCCGCAGCCGATGGTTCTGTCCTCTACGGCAACGGGCAAGCCTCCACGGCACGCAATGCATGGACGCTCACCCAACTCACCACCGACCAAGGCGCAACGGGCATCGCCATTGTTGAAACCACGGGTGTATACAGTTGGTACACCAATCCCTCCGCCTTCGCCTCGCTCATCATGAAACCGAAGGACTACGGCGCTTCTATCTGGAACTTCATAGAGACGAATGTCACCACTGGCATTCGCTCAGTGAACACAGACAACCACGACACGCCCGCTGCCAAGGCAAACATTTACTACGATTTGAGCGGCCGCCGCGTAGCCCGCCCCACGGGCAAAGGAATCTATATCGTTGGCGGACGAAAAATAGCATTCTAATTTATTTACAAATAAATTTGCTCTTTACAGAAAACAGCCCCGGCACAAGCGTGTCGAGGCTGTTTTTAAGTTTTTATATAAATGCACTACTCTGTGCAGCCCGTTAGCAAAGCACAGGGTATGCGGTATCACAACAGATTTTATTTCGTCATTTGCAGGCCGATATACATGCCTTGGTACGACGATACGATGCTGCTAAGGGCGTTGTTTCCGCCTTTGAGCGAGGTAAGCGTGTTGGCGAGGCTCAGGAGCTTGTCGCTCTCGAAGAGCAGGCTGAGTTTGCCGGCGTTGAGGGACACCTTGGGCGTGAGCTTGCCGAGACCGGCGAGGTAGGTCATAGTCATGGTGCTGTTGGCGGTGTCGAGCGTGTACTGGCCCGAGATAGCGCGGCCGCCGATGTTGGCGGTGTATGTGTTGTCGGCGTTAAAGGTGAAGGAGCACTTGCCAGCCGTTACACCGATTTTAGAGAGTGCACCGCTGATTTGGCTTTCTACCTTTTGCGCCACCACTTCGCCGCCTGCCTTGGCAAGGAAGTTTTCAGACTCGAAGACGCAGTCGGGACCAACGTAGTTCCACGTGCCCTGAATGTTAGCCTGCGACACGGTGTTCGTGCCGAGCAAATCGCCCAGCAGGCTGCCCAGCACGCCGCTAAAGGCAGATGTTGTGGCCTGCGTCGTGCCGTTGGTTGCGGTACGGAAAGGGAGAGAATGATTTTTTTCATAAAGCGTAAAAATTTATTTGGTTGGTTAATGTTGTAGTAGACAAGTAAACGAGTAGACAAGTAAACGAGTAAACAAGTAAATGCTCAAAATTGCGGTGCAAAATTCGCAATTTGTTTCCAAGGGACAAACTATTTTCTATGAAAAGGCGGTTTTTGATGACGGCTGAGCACTTTTTTCTCGCTTTTTTCTTTTCCAAATCGCTTTTGAGAGGCAAATAACCTTGTTTGCCTATAAGAAAATACATAACTTTGCCATAAGATACTTATAACCTTAATCTAAATCTAAAAAACTATGGCACTTGAAAAAACCCTCGTGTTGCTTAAGCCTTGCACGATGCAACGCGCACTGGCCGGCGAAATCATCAGCATCTTTGAGAAAAAAGGCTTCCGCATCTGCGGTATGAAGATGATGCAACTCACGGACGCGCTGCTCTCCGAGCACTACGCCCACCTCGCCGAAAAACCGTTCTTCCAGCGCGTGAAGGACTCTATGATGACCGCTCCCGTTGTGGCGCTCTGTCTCGAAGGCGTGGACGCTATCGCCACCGTACGCACGCTCGCAGGCCCCACCAACGGTCGCAATGCCGCTCCCGGCACTATCCGCGGCAGCTATTGCGTGAGCTTCCAAGAAAACATTGTGCACGCCTCCGACTCGCCCGAGACAGCAAAAGTGGAACTGGCGCGCTTCTTCAAGCCCGAAGAAATCTTCGAGTGGAAGCAATGCACCTTCGACTACCTGTACGCTAACGACGAATTTTAGATATTTGCTCGTTTACTTGTTTACTAAAATAACTCGTTTACTTACTGAATTATGACCATCGTAGAAAGATTTTTGAAGTACGTAAGTTTCGACACCCAGTCGGCCGAAGATGCCGAAACCACTCCGAGCACGGAGAAGCAATGGGCCTTGGCACGCTTCCTGAAAGAGGAACTGGAAGGTATCGGGCTTACGGAAGTGGAGATTGACGAGCACGCATACGTCTATGCCACGCTCCCTGCCAACACCGACAAGCCGTTGCCCACCGTGGGCTTCATCGCCCATATGGATACCAGTCCCGACTGCTCGGGCAAGGACGTTAAACCGCGTATTGTCAAGGACTACGATGGTGGCGACATCGTGCTCGACGAAGCGGCAGGCATCGTGACCTCGCCTAAGAAGTTTCCCGAACTGCTCGACCACGTGGGCGAGGACATCATCGTGACCGACGGCCATACGCTGCTCGGCGCAGACGACAAGGCGGGCATCGCCGAAATCGTGCAGGCCATGGCGTACCTCATCGCGCATCCCGAAATCAAGCACGGCCGTATCCGCGTGGGCTTCAATCCCGACGAGGAAATCGGACTCGGCGCGCACCGCTTCAATGTGGAGAAATTCGGTTGCGACTTTGCCTACACCATGGACGGCGGCGAACTTGGCGAACTGGAGTTCGAGAATTTCAACGCCGCCTCTGCCAAGGTAGAGGTGACGGGCGTGAGCGTCCACCCAGGCTATGCCAAGAACAAGATGGTCAACGCCGCCCGCGTGGCCACGGAGTACGCTTCCCTGATGCCCGCCGCCGAAACGCCCGAGCGCACGGCCGAGTATGAGGGTTTCTACCATCTGCTCGGCATGAGCGGCAACGTGGAGAAAGCCTCGCTCACCTATATCATACGCGACCACGACCGCGCCCGCTTCGAGGAGCGCAAGGAGTATGCTGCCGCCGTGGGCGAACTACTCAACAAGAAGTACGGCGCAGGCACGGTGAAGGTAACCCTTGCCGACCAATATTATAATATGCGCGAGAAGGTAGAGCCGGTGATGCACATCATCGACACCGCCCTCGATGCCATGAAGGACTGCGGCATTCAGCCGCGCGTGCGCGCCATTCGCGGCGGCACCGACGGCGCACAGCTCAGTTTCAAGGGTCTGCCTTGCCCCAACATCTTCGCCGGCGGCCTGAACTTCCACGGCCCGCACGAGTTCCTGCCCATTCCCTCGCTGGAGAAAGCCTCGATGGTGGTGGTGAAAATCTGCGAAAGAGTGGGACGAAACTAAACCGGATTTATGGAAAACTTGGCGCCCCTGATTTCCGACCTCGCGCTCATTCTCATCGTGGCGGGCGTGGTGACGCTGATTTTCAAGCGTCTCAAGCAGCCGCTCGTGCTGGGATATATCGTGGCAGGCTTTCTCGCCGGCCCGCACATGCCCTACACGCCCTCGGTGGAGGACTTGACGAGCATACACTTATGGTCGGAAATCGGCGTGATCTTCCTGATGTTCACCCTCGGGCTCGAGTTCTCTTTCAAGAAAATCGTCAAAATGGGCATTGGCCCAGTCATAGCGGCCTGCACCGTCATGTTCTGCATGATCGGTGTGGGCCGTTTTCTCGGTGCGCTCTTCGGCTGGGATAGTATGAACAGCCTCTTCCTCGGCGGCATGCTGGCCATGTCGTCCACCACGATTATCTATAAAGCCCTCGACGACCTCGGGTTGCGGCAGCAGAAGTTTGCCGGCGAGGTACTGAGCGTGCTTATTCTCGAGGATATTCTCGGCATCTTGCTCATGGTGGTGCTGAGTGCGCTGGCCGTGTCGCGCCATTTCGAGGGCGCGGAACTGATGGGCAGCCTGCTCAAGCTCGGTTTCTTCCTCATTCTGTGGTTCGTGGTGGGCGTGTACTTAGTGCCATTGTTCCTGCGGGGCACGCGGCGGTGGATGAACCGCGAGACGCTGCTGGTGGTCAGCGTGGGGCTGTGCTTCCTCTTGGTCGTGATAGCCTCGAAGGCGGGCTACAGCAGCGCGTTCGGCGCGTTCATGATGGGCAGCATTCTGGCAGAGACGGTCGAGGCGGAGAGCATCGAGCGCGTCACGACTCCCGTGAAGGACCTATTCGGTGCCATTTTCTTCGTTTCCGTCGGCATGATGGTCGACCCTGCCGTGCTGGCGGAATATTGGCTGCCGATACTGGCCATTACCCTTGCCATCATCGTGGGGCAGGCCGTATTCGGCACCACAGGTTTCCTGCTCTCGGGACAGCCGCTGCGCGTGGCGGTGCAATGCGGTTTCTCTTTGGCGCAAATCGGCGAATTTGCCTTTATCCTCGCCGCTCTCGGCGTGTCGCTCCATGTGACTGCCGACTTCCTCTATCCCGTGGTAGTGGCTGTGAGCATCATCACCACGTTCCTCACCCCTTACATGATCCGCGCCGCCGCCCCGGCCTACGAATGGCTGGAACGCGCCATGCCGAAACCCGTGCGCCGCATGGCGGGACACGCTCCCCGCGGCCGCCGCGCCAAGAAGACGGGCGACGCTTCCGACTGGAAACGCCTGCTTTTCGCCCTGACAGGCATTACTGTGGCTTACGCTACGCTCTGCGTGGCGGCTGTGGGCATCTCCTTCGCCTCGCTCCTGCCTGCCTCGCGCGGCGTGCTGGGACATTGGCCCGGCAACGTGGTGTGCGGCGTGCTTACCATACTGGTGGCCTCGCCCTTCCTGCGTGCCATAGTGATGCGCAAGAACCATTCCGAGGAGTGGAAAAGCATCGCGCGGCGCGGCCGCCTCGCGCGGGTCGGACTGTGGAGCACCTTCGCGGTGCGCTACGTGCTGGCAGCCGCCGTGGTGTATTATGTTTTAGATTTCCTCTCGCCTTTCTGGTGGCCGTTCCACGTGGCGGCCTCGCTGCTCATAGTGGCTGCCATGGTGGCCTCGCGCAGCGTGAAGTGGGTGAGCATCAAGATGGAGCGCACGTTCATGCAAAACCTCAAGATCCGCGAGGTCAGCGCGCGCCGCGCCGCCGTGGCGGGAATGCCCGCCTACGCCCGCAGGCTCGAAGCCCGCAACATACATATCGCGCAGCTCGAAATCCCTGCCAACTCGCGCTGGGGCGGACGCACGCTCGCCGAACTCAGCGTGAGCCACACCGACGGCGTGATGGTGGTGGCCATCAGGCGCGGCGACTATCGCATCAATATCCCCGACGGCAACACCCGCATCTTTCCCGGCGACAGCATCGAGGCCATCGGCGACGACGCGGGAATCGCCTCTTTCGCTGCGCGGCTTGAGAGCGAGGTGCATGCCGATATGGCCGAAGCATCGGGAGATGCTCGGCTTGCGGTGCGCCGCCTCATCATCAGGGACGGCTCGCCTTTCGAGGGACACACGCTCAGCGGCAGCGGCATTCGCAGCCGCCACCATTGCATGGTGATAGGATTTGAAGAAGAGAATGATGTGATTGCCTACGCCACCGCCGAAAGGAACATAATGCGCGGCGACACGCTGTGGGTCGTAGGCGAGGAACAGGCGGTGAAGAAGTTGTTGGAGAGTTAGCGGTGATAAATACTCTTGCTGCCTTCGTTGTTATTTCTTAAAAGTGTGATTTTCTTCTGACATTTTCGGCTGCGCTCGGCAATATGAGCAAGCTCTATTGCACTCACTTGCACGAAAATTCTCGCCATGGCAGAGTATTCAAGCAAGCTTGAACTCTGCGTCACGCCCTGCTCGTCCCATTGTTCCGAAGGAATCAAAATTTTTTTGATACAGTCGGACAAATGGAGTTCTCCGTTATTCTCTATTTGTATCAAATGATAGCTGATGTCTGCATTGGTCACTCCAAACAACTCAGCCATACGTTGCTGCGACAGCCAGAATGTCTCCTGATTGAACAGCACGGAGACGTTCATTTTTAATGCACCTTTTGGCTGCGGCACAAAAGTTCCCTGAAATCATCTATTATAAAGTCTGCCCCCGCAGCCGAGAGGCGCTCGCGGGAGTGGTTGCCGTAGGTCACGCCGCAGGTCTTCACGCCCGCAGCCTTGCCCATGCGGATGTCGTAGTCGGTGTCGCCCACCACCAAGGCATCTTCACGTTTCGCTCTATGCCGTTCGAGCAGCACCAGCACCGGTTCGGCGTGGGGCTTTTTATTTACCACGTCCTCGTCTGCCACGATGTCCGAGAGGAGCGGCAGGATGCCCATGTTGCGGCAGAAGTTTTCGGCCGACACGTGCCCGCGCCCCGTGGCGATGGCAAGTGTGTGGCCCGCGCGGTGCAGGTTTTCCAGTGCTTCGCGCACGCCGGGAAAGAGCGTCACGCCCACTGTGCCGATGCTTTCAAACAGGCGGCGATAGGTAGCAGTGGCCGCGTCGAGTGCCTCGCCCTCGGGCAAGTGTGCCAAAAGGGCTATGGCGCGTGAGAGGGGCAGGCCTATCGTGGCGCGTATGGCCTCTGGCTGCGGCTCTTGATAGCCGCATTCGAGAAACGTGGCCTGCATGGTGCGCACGATACCCGCCGCCGTGTCGGCGATGGTACCGTCGAAGTCGAGGATATAGAGCATAACTTTACTGCAATCGTTTTTTTTCCCACGAAGTTTAATTCGTGAGATTAGTAGGCAAAAAAAATAAAACTCGCGGGCAAAATAATGAAGTCAAGAATTTCTTTCAAACACCAATTTCACCGATGCCCCTTCGCAGGCTGCACCTATTGGCGGATTGGCCTTGCACACTTCCACCTCGATGCGCAGCAACGCGGGGAAGGCGGCAAACAGTGCCTGGGCGATGCGGCCGCCCACATGTTCAAGCAGGGCGGAGGGCTGCGCCATTTCGCGCCGCACTATTTCGTAAGCCTCGGCATAGTTCACCGTGCCATCGAGGCGGTCGTCTTGCACTGCCGCGCCGATGTCGTCGGGATAGAGCGTTAGGTCCACCCAATATTCTCCGCCCACGGTACGCTCTTGATCCAGCACGCCGTGATAGGCATAAAACGCCATGCGGCGCAAGCGTATGGTCGTCTGTGTCAATTTCATTCCAGGCATATTTATATATAAAAAAATAGGGGCGTTTTCCAAAACGCCCCTACTATGCTATCCGCAACGGCTGGCGCCGCAGTTTTTACAGATAAGGCAGCCCTCCTGGTACACGAGTTCTTCCTTGCCGCAGTTCGGGCACTTCTGCCCTTGCGCCACGGTGCCGTCGGTGATGTACTTCTTCAAGGCGCGGCTCACGCCCACCTTCCACGTGTTGATGTTCTCGCTTTCCAATTGCAGCGACCCTACGAGGCGGATTACGTTTTGCAGCGGCATGCGGTAGCGCAGCACGCCCGAGATGAGTTTGGCGTAGTTCCAATATTCCTTATTGAACTTCTCCGAGAGCCCTTCCACGGTGGTCTTGTATCCGCGCTTGTTCTCAAACTGGAAGTCGTAGCGCTTCGTGCCGTCGGGGTTGATTTTCTTGATAATGCGCCCCTTCGTCACCGTCTTGGGGAGCACGATGCCCTCGTCGTCGTCCTGCAAACCCGTGAAGATTTCGTAAGGCTCGCCGTCGAGCAGACCCACGAAAGCCACCCATTTGTCCTTATTGTTCTGGAAACGCACTACGTCGCATTCCAGCACGTCGGGGCGGCGTTCCGTCACCTGCGGCGGGCGGCATTCGGGCAGTTCGGGTTTCTCGTCCTTCTTCTTCACGCTAATCATCACGCCCGAGCGCGAGCCGTCGCGATAGATGGTGCAGCCCTTGCAGCCCGACTTCCACGCCTCCACGTAGAGGCGGTTCACGAGTTCTTCGTCCACCGTAGCAGGCAGATTCACCGTCACGCTGATGCTGTGGTCCACCCATTTCTGGATAGCGCCCTGCATCTTCACCTTCATCAGCCAGTCCACATCGTTGGCCGTGGCCTTGTAGTAAGGCGAGCGGCTCACGAGGTCTTCTATTTCCTCGGCTGAGTAATGCTTCTCGGTGTCGATGCCGTTGGCACGCATCCACGTGAGGAACTTATGGTGGTAAACGATATATTCTTCAAATGCGTCGCCCGACTCGTCCGTAAAGTCCACGCGCACCTCGGGGTCGTTGGGGTTCACCTTGCGGCGGCGCGTATAAACGGGCAGGAACACCGGCTCGATGCCCGAGGTGGTCTGCGTCATCAGGCTCGTGGTACCCGTGGGGGCGATGGTGAGGCAGGCAATGTTGCGGCGGCCGTGCTGCGCCATGTCGGCGTAGAGCTGCGGGTCGGCCTCCTTGATGCGGAGCATGAAGGGATTGTTTTTCTCGCGCTCTGCGTCGAACACCTCAAACGCGCCGCGCTCCTGCGCCATCGTCACCGATGAGCGGTAGGCCGAAAGTGCCAGCGTTTTCTGCACCTCCACGGCAAAGTCGAGTGCCTCCTGCGTACCGTAGCGCAGCCCTAAGGCGGCGAGCATGTCGCCCTCGGCGGTGATGCCCACGCCCGTGCGGCGGCCCTGCCCCGTGCGGCGGCGTATCTTCTCCCAAAGCGTGCGCTCCGTGGCTTTCACCTCATCGCTCTGCGGGTCAGAGGCAATCTTTTCGAGAATACGGTCGATCTTCTCCTGCTCGAGGTCGATGATGTCGTCCATAAGGCGCTGCGCCAGTTGCACATGGCGGCGGAAGAGGTCAAAGTCGAACTCAGCCTCCGGCGTGAACGGATTTTTTACGTAAGAATACAGGTTGATGGCCAGCAGACGGCAGCTGTCGTAGGGGCAGAGGGGAATTTCGCCGCAGGGGTTTGTCGAAATTGTCTTAAAGCCGAGGTCGGCGTAGCAGTCGGGCAGGCTTTCGCGGATAATCGTGTCCCAGAACAGCACGCCCGGCTCTGCACTCTTCCATGCGTTGTGCACGATTTTCTTCCACAGTGCGGCGGCATCTATTTCCTTCTCCATCTGCGGCTTTTCGGCATCGATGGGGTATTGCTGGCGATAGGGGGTGCCTTCCGTGGCGCAACGCATAAATTCATCGTCGATGCGCACGCTCACGTTCGCTCCCGTCACGCGTCCTTCGGTCATCTTGGCGTCGATAAACGCCTCAGCGTCGGGGTGCTTGATGCTCACGCTGAGCATCAGTGCGCCGCGCCGTCCGTCCTGTGCCACCTCGCGCGTAGAGTTGCTAAAGCGTTCCATAAAGGGCACGAGACCCGTAGACGTGAGCGCGGAGTTTTTCACGGGCGACCCTTTGGGGCGTATGCGCGAAAGGTCGTGACCCACGCCGCCGCGCCTTTTCATGAGCTGCACCTGCTCCTCGTCTTCCTTCATGATGGCGCCGTAGGAGTCGGCGTCGCCGTCGATGCCGATAACGAAGCAGTTGGAGAGCGAGGCGATTTGGAAATCGTTGCCGATGCCCGTCATGGGACTGCCTGCGGGAATGATGTAGCGGAAGTGATCGATGAGGTCGAAGATTTCTTCTTCGGGCACGGGGTTGGGATACTTGCGCTCGATGCGTGCCAGTTCAGAGGCGATGCGATGGTGCATATCTGCGGGCGACTTCTCAAAAATATTGCCGAAGGAGTCCTTCATGGCATATTTGTTCACCCACACGCGCGCGGCCAACTCGTCGCCGGCGAAATAGTCGAGCGAGGCCTTAAACGCCTCGTCGTAAGAATAAATAGTAGCTTGATGTTCCACCTTAGTATTTAGATTTTTTTGGATTTTTCAGAAAAAGAGAGAATATTGGCTTTGCTGCCTTCAAAGCGACAGCAAAGCTACTCAAAAGTTTTCAAAGCAGACCTATTTGGGTTAATGTTTCTTTCTATGAAAATTGGAAAGCGCAAAACAATTTTGTGGAGCGGGACAAAAGGGAGGCTAAAAATCCTGCTCGTTCGTTGGGACTGACCATCTCCTTATACGCAAAAAAATCCCCAAAAAAACCATTCAACCCTTCATTCTACTATTTATTCATTTGTATATAAGCATTTTAATGCTGAACGGTTTGAAGCGCAAACCCTTCAGCAACCAGTCACCAAATACAGGGTTATGACGGGTTTATTTTTCTCTCGTCCCCTACCCTTCCTTCCATAATCATAGGCAGATATTTTTTTGCTATCCCCGAGACATTTTTGCCTAAGTCCTTGATATTTTTTACTATCTGCGCAGAAAAAGTTTGTTACAAAGTTTGTAACATGTATTACAAAGTTTGTAATATGCGTTACAAAGTTTCTAACATGTGTTACAAACTTTGT
>SFPF01000146.1 GCA_004552155.1 Bacteroidales bacterium | reverse complement strand
CGTCGGTAAGCGTATAGTCTAATCCTTCTTCAAACACGTCGCCTGCCTCGATGTTGCTGAACGTCACGCTGTCCACGGCAATAAGTTTGCCGGCATAGAACTGCGGATCGGCAGCGAGGGCTTCGAGGGTGACGGGCTGCGCGGGAAGCGCATTGCCTTCGGACACAGTGGTGAAGGCGGGCGCGGCGGCATCGCCGGGAATGGTCATCGTGAGCACGCCATCAGCAAGGGCGAGCGTGCAGCCGAGGTCGCTGATCTTGTCGCCGGCTTTCGGGGCGGCGGCAGTGGGGAAAAGGAGTTTGGCGCCAGCAGTCACGTCTTGCAGATAAGCCACGCCCAGCGGTATTCACATAACTCACAATGGCTTCGCCCTTATACGTATAAGGCGCGGTAAAGTCGAAACCGTCGGCATAGGCGGCGGAAAGTTCTTGCAGTTCGTTAGCGGGAACAGGAGGGGCGGGCGTTTCGCCTTCAACCACAATGTCGTCGAAAGCCACCAAACCGCTCTGCGCAATGGTGGTGACAAGATGGAGCGCAAAGAAATATTCGCCTTCTGTCTCGGGGGTAAACTCAAAGGAATACTTCGTCCACGTGCTGTGTGCCTGCTTCGGCGTTTGGCCAAGTTCTACGGTCTGCGCTTCCTTGGTCTGCGCCGTGCCCGCCGTCACTTTAATCTGCGTGTTGCGTATGGAAGCGGGACTGCCGCCCGGCGCGTAAAGCCAGAAGCTGAACGTGCAGACCTTGCCAGCTACGAGCGTGAAGCCTGGCGTGTAGACAATTTCATCGCGCACGCCCATATAGCTGCCCACATTGCCGAACACGTAACTGCCCGAGTGTGCAGAGGCACCCATATCGGAAGCCTTTTGGCGATAAAGCGCAATCGTGCCTTCCGATAACCAGCCTTCGGGCACCCAGCTGCCTTCGGCGTAGTCGGCGGCTTGGTCAAAATCCTGATCGTAATACAGTTCATCTGCCGATGCGGGCAGGAGCGCAGCGAACAGAAACGAGAAGAGAAGAAGTAATTTCTGTTTCATACGGAGATTGTTTTATGTGATTTTGTTTAGTTTTTATTTAGAATACGTGCAAAAGTATAAAAAAACTGACCTTTAGCAAACTTTTATATAAGAAAAAGGCGTTTTTGCTTTTACTATTAGCAATAAATATCCTTGAAAACCTCAAAAATAAGGTCGGCCTCGTAACCTCGGGCGGCGGCGTACGCCACTGCTTTGCGGGTAAGGGTGCGCGGGTCGTCGTTGTCGGCAGAACGGATTTTCTTTTCCAAAAGGCTTTTAAGGTTTTCGCGATATACGTCTTCGTCAATCTCTTTCAGGGCTTCCTCAATGGCGGCCGAGGCGATGCCGTCGGCGCAAAGCATGTGGCGCAACTTCTCGCGCCCCCACTGCGAAAAGCGGTAGTGGTCGCTCACATAGGCGCGGGCATAACGCACCTCGTCAATAAAACCCTCGCGCTCGAGGCGGCCGAGCACGTCGTCGGCTTCCAGAGGCGAAAGCCCTGCGGCGATAAACTTCCTATACCAATGAGCGCGGCACGTCTCGCGCCGCGCACATTCGCCGCTTGCCTGGCGGTAAGCCTCTTCGGGAGATAATTTCTTTGGCCTGTACATATATATAATATTGTGTGCCCCGCGCTTTTACTTTTTAATGAAATTGCGGACAAGAAACCATAAGTGGTAAGCCAGCGTGGGCATCAGTCCGTAATATTTCTCCATGATGCGGAACCGCTCGCGCAGGGAGGCTTTGTGGTGGCGCGTGGTGGTACCCTCGTTCAGATAGTCCGCCACCACGAGGCCGGCATTTGCCAAGGGGAGTTTGCGGCGATGGGCGGCGTGCATCACGCGAATGCACCAGTCAAAGTCGGCCGAGAAGCGGAAGTGCAGGTCGTAGGGCGTTTTCTGCGCGATGTCGCGGCGGGCGAAGAATGCCTGATGGCACACCAGCATGCCGCTCTGGAACGACCGCCACGTGAGGCGCGGGGGCGGCGAGAGGCGGCGGCGGTGCAGGAAGTTGCCGGCGGCATCGACGATGTGCGTGTCGCCGTAAATCACAGCAGGCAACTTGTCGCCCTTTTCTGTCACGGCGGCAATCTGTGCGAGCGTGTCGGGCGTGTGGAAACGGTCGCCGGCGTTGAGAAACAGCAGATATTTGCCCGTGGCGAGTTCCAAGCCTTTGTTCATGGCATCGTAAATGCCTCGGTCGGGCTCGCTGCGGCAAACGATTTCGCGTGTGCTGTCTTGCGAATTGCCGTCGATAATAATGTGTTCCACGGCATCGTAGGTTTGTTCCTCCACGCTGCCAATTGTTCTTGCAATAAGGTTGGCGGCGTTGTAGGTAACGGTGATGACAGATATTTTAAGCGGAGGCTTCATTATTGGGTGATTATCTTTTACTTGTCTGTGCCATTATAAACGGCAATATAAAGCACGGCGGTGATGCCTTGCGCCAATTCCTGCGCGTTGCCCGTGGGGACGAGCATACCGTTCAGTCCGTTGGCAATCATCTCCGGCAGGCCGCCCACGTTGAACCCCACGCAGGGTTTGCCGCAGGCTTGCGCCTCGACAATCGTGTTGGGCAGGTTGTCCATCAGCGTGGGCATTGTCAGGATATCGATTGCCTGATAAATCGTGCGCATCTTTTCCATGTCGGTGATATATCCCAAGGGATAGGTGCGGCAGGCGAAACCCTCTGCGGCGCGCTCAGCCTCTTTGCCCACAATGACCACGCCAAGCGTGGCAGCAAGTTCCTTGTTCCCCTTGGCAATTATGTCCACGGCTTCACGCAAATAGGCGATGCCTTTGCCGGGGTCTGTGGCTTTGAAAGCGACAAACAGCAGCAACTTGCTCTCGGCGGGCAATCCTAATGCCTCGCGAGCGGCTGCTGCAGGCTGCGGGGCGTAGAAATCTGTATCGATGGGATTGGAAATATGGGATTGGAAATATTGCACACCTCGTGGCCTGCGGTGAGCGGCGAGCGGCGTGCCAAGTCTGTGAGCCAGCGGCTGCACCCCACGAAAGTGAGGTTGCGCGCGGCAGCGTAAATCTTTTGCTTTTTATGGAAAATGCGGTAAGAAATATCGTGGGGCGAGGGGCGTTTCAGCAGGCGGCAGTTGCCGCAGTCGGCCAGCCAGCGGTCGCAAGTCTGGGCGTGGTGGCAGATGCCCGTCACGGGCCACATATCGTGGAGCGTCCACACGACCTTCTTTCCCGAATTGAAAATCTTTTTGAGGTCGCCGAGCGAGAGCATCGCCTGATTGATCCAGTGCAGATGTATCACGTCGGCCTCTTTGAACAGCGGAAGGCGCGTGATGTCTGTGCCGTGGGCGGCGGTGTCGATGGCAAAGAGGTTTTTCCGGCTGAAGCCGTTTGCTGCAAAGATTTCCGCCCGCTCGGCAATGAAGCGCAACTGCTGCCGGCGGCTTTCAGGCAAGCCCACAACTCCTTCTCCCCCCGTGCCTTTGTCGCGGCACAGCAGCGTAGCCTCTTGACCGTTCTTGCGCAAGGCTTCCAGCAACCGCATGGCGGCAATGGCTGCGCCGCCTTTGTGGTCGGAGGTATTTACTAAAAGGATTTTCATTGAAGGGTTTTGCTGAAAATGCGGTCGGCTGCGCCGGCATTGTCGGCTATGTAACTGCCGGCGGCTTTGCCGGCTGTCGCAAGCGCTTCCTTGTCCGAGAGCCAAGCGTCCATAAGCTGCTCAAAGTCTGCCGCGCCGGCTATTTCCTTGCACCCGCCGCACCGCAAAAGGGCTTGCGCTTCGCGGAACTTTTTGTTATTGGGACCGATAATAACGGGAATGCCATACACCGCCGCTTCGGGCACATTGTGAATGCCCACGCCGAAACCGCCGCCTACGTAGGCCATGGAAGCGTAGCGGTAAATGGACGAGAGCAGGCCGTAGCAGTCGATAATCAGGCAGTCCGCCTCCGCCACCGCTTTCGGCGTGGCTTTCGAGTAGCGCAGCGCGGGGCGCGCGAGTTGCCGCTCAATGGCTTGCAGGTGCTCCTCGCTCACCACGTGGGGCGCGAGCACGAGTTTGAGATTAGGGTGCTTGTTGAAATAAGGAATGATAATCTCCTCGTCCTGCGGCCACGAACTGCCTGCCACCAGTACCTTCCAGCAGCCCGCGAAGCGTTCCGCCAGCGGCAGGGGCTTGGCGGCGTTGCGAATGTCGAGCACGCGGTCGAAGCGCGTGTCGCCCACCACGTCCACATTCGTCACGCCTATGCCTTCGAGCAGTCGGCGCGAGGTTTCGTTTTGTACGAACAGGTGCGTCATGCGGCTCAGGCAGCGAGCGTAGCCGCGGCCGTAGGGGCGGAAGAAAATCTGGTTTTCGCGGAAGATGCTCGACACGCTGTAGCAGGGAATGCCGCGCTTGTAGAGCGCCTCGATGTAGTTGCGCCAAAACTCGTATTTGATGAAAAAGGCAGCCTCCGGGCGAGCCAGTTTCACAAAGCGCCGCGCGTTGAGGGGCGTGTCGAAAGGCAGGTAGCACACGAGGTCGGCGCCGTCGTAGTTCTTGCGCACCTCGTAGCCCGAGGGCGAGAAAAAGGTGAGCAGTATTTTCTTTTCGGGATGCTCGCGGCGCAGACGTTCCATGAGCGGGCGGCCCTGCTCGAACTCGGGGCGCGGAGCATCTGCCACGTGGCGCGGTGTCCCTGCACCATTTTACGCAGCTTCTCCTTGAAGAGCGCAGCCACCCGCACGCCGAGTGCCATTAAATAAATACCGAGGGAGTACATGCGAAATCTTATAATGCTTCTAATGCGGCTTTCATGCGGCGCAGCGTCTCTTCTTTGCCGAGGAAAGCGGCCAGTTCGTACATGTCGGGGCCTTTGCCCTCGCCCACGAGGCATACGCGCCAGGCGTTCCAAGGCTTTTTGCCCGTTTCGCCCACCCAAGCCTCGACGGCTGCCTTTTGGCTTTCTACGCTGAAATCGGCGAGGCCTTCGAGATGTCGGCGGCAGAGGTGTCTTTCCAGTTTTTCTTGATAAACTTATCTTCCTTGTCGTAGGCAGGGGCTTTGAAGAAGAAGTCGCAAAGGGGATAGAAGTCGCGCACGAAACTGATACTGCGCTTTTTCTTCACGCCGCCCTCTTCCACTTCGATGTTCTTTGTCTTCATCATGGCGATTACGGCTGCGGCCTGCTCTTCCGTGGCATCGATGCCGTTTGCGGCGAACACGCGCACAAACTCCGGCGCAAGCTCTGCCTCGGGGCGTGCCAGCAGATATTCGCGGTTGAACCACTGCCCCTTGACGTAGTCGAACTTTGCGCCGCTCTTCGAGCACTTGGTGAGGTCGAAGAGGCGCACGAGGTCGTCCATAGAAAGCAATTCCTGGTCGCCGCCGGGGTTCCAGCCGAGGAGGGCAAGGAAGTTAATCACCGCTTCGGGCAGATAACCGCTTTCGCGATAGCCGGAAGAGATGTCGCCCGTCTTTGGGTCGTGCCATTCGAGCGGGAACACGGGGAAGCCGAGGCGGTCGCCGTCGCGCTTCGAAAGCTTGCCCTTGCCGTCGGGCTTGAGCAGCAGGGGCAGATGGGCGAACTCGGGCATCGTGTCTGCCCAGCCGAAAGCGCGGTAAAGCAGCACGTGGAGCGGTGCGGAGGGCAACCATTCCTCGCCGCGTATCACGTGGCTGATTTCCATGAGATGGTCGTCCACAATATTGGCGAGGTGGTACGTGGGCAGTTCGTCCGCGCTCTTGTAAAGCACCTTGTCGTCGAGTACGTCCGACATGATCTTCACGTCGCCGCGAATGAGGTCGTTCACGTGCACCTCTTCGCCCGGCTCAATCTTGAAGCGCACCACGTAGGGCGTGCCTTCGGCGATGAGCCTTTGTGTTTCCTCTTCGCCCAGCGTCAGCTGGTTGCGCATTCCGAGGCGCGTGTGCGCGTCGTACTGGAAGTTTTCCACCTCCTTGCGCTTTGCATCGAGTTCTTCGGGAGTGTCGAATGCCACGTAGGCCGCACCGCTGTCGAGCAGCTGCTTTACGTATTTCTTATAAATGTCGCGGCGTTCGCTCTGCCGATACGGACCATAGTTGCCGCCGAAGAGCGGTTGGAATCGGTGTCTTCGATGCGGAACACGAGTTCGCCGCCCTTCTGGCGGGCAAACAGGTAGTTATATAATGCTGTGCGGACACCGCCGATGTGCAGCGGGCCGGTGGGACTGGGCGCAAAGCGCACGCGTACTTTTCTTTCAGACATTGCTTATTTATGATTTTTTTGTACAAAAAACAGATACACATAACGCTTCCTTATGAGAAACTTATTATGTGTATCTGCAAAATTATGGAAAATAACGCAGACCGCCCCGTGTTTTCTAAAAAAATGTTGCACGCTCTGCGGTTATGCGCCAAATCTTAAAACATCTTCTTTGTTTTCCCGCCTTGCCTTACGATCTTCAATCCTTTGGCGTTCATCGTCGTGCGGCGGCCGCTGAGGTCAAACACTTCGGGGGCGGAGGTTGCGCCAGCGTCTAAGCGCGTGCCGGCGATGCCCGTTGTCGGGTCGTAGAAGGCGGTGGGGTAAAAGCTTACCACGTCGTTCCACACGGAGAGGATGCCCGCTACGTTGTACATGCCGCTCTCGGGCAGCTCGGTGTTGAAGTAGTTGGTGATGGCGAGCTTCGTGCCGTTGGAAATGGAGAGTTCCGTGTTGTCGAAAAGCACCATGTTGAACACGACGAAACGGTTCTGGTCGGCTGTCACGGGGTCGGCAGTCTTGTTCATCACCTCGGGTGCGGCGGCAGCCGTTCCCTTGATGGCTTCGCCGAACGAAGCGCCCGTCTTGAACTCTTCGCTCACGCTGGTCGTGAGTTTCAACTGGCTGTGGTCGTCGATCATCTTGCCCATGAAGCCGGCGGGGATTGAGTCGCCACTTTCATATTTGGGGAGCGTGCCGACAATGAGCGTACTGCCGCTTTCATCGCGCACGTATGTATAGTATTGACTGCTGGTCTGATAGGTCACGATTACGGGTTTCGAGAATCGCACCACCTCTTCCGTGTCGAGGTGTGTCAGGGCTTCGGCGATGCTCGCCACGTCGCAGCGCACGCGGAACTTATAGGTAGCCACGGCGACGTCGCTGTCGGTATATCCTTCCTTCACTGCCTTAACGCGTACGGTGCAGGCGGTGCTGATTTCAAAGGGGGCGGTGTAGGCGGTGAAGTCGCCGCCGTCGATGGAATATTGTATCGTTGCGCCCTCCGTGGCCGTTTCGGCGGAGAAGAGGAAAGGTTCGAAATACGTGCCCGATTCGGGACTGAACGTCGGCAGCGCCACTTGTTCCACCTTACTGTCGTCGTAGACAATCGTGATATTTGTCACGTGGGAGAGTCCGCTGAATTTCATTTTTAGCGTGGCGGCGTTGCCTTCCCACGTCACCGTGGAGCCGGAGGCGGCGACAAGCACGGAGTTGAAATAGATGCCCGAGGTGCGCGTGGGCTTTTGGGAGGTCACCACAACTTTCGTGATGTCGGCGCCCGACACCGTGGCGAGCGTCATCACATGGTTTTGCTGCACGGGCACATAGCTGCCCACCGCCGTGGAAGGCTTGTAAGCACTCGTGGCCTGCCAGTAACCGATTTGCAGTCCGGTGGCACCCGTGAGTTGATAGCCCGTGCCGTATTCGGCGTGTGTGTCGGGCGTCCACGTGAGGTCTTGCATGGCAAAACTCACTTCTGCCGCGTTAAGCGTGCAGACGGAAAAGAGCAGCGAAAAGAGAGAGAGTAGAAACTTTTTCATATACGCATTGAGTAATAGTTTGAAGTCTTCAATGATGCAATTTGCTATTATAAGCGCAAAAACCTTTGCAAAAGTATGAATAATTGTACTATAAATCGTCAAAATAGCACTCTTTTTTCCGTTAAGGCGGTTAAATCATAGTGCAGGCGGGTCAGTTGTTACTTTTTGTAAAGGCGTTTTGACTTTCCTGGCAGAGTGTGCGAGCAGGCTTTTGCAATCGTTAAGGTTTTGTTTTGAAAGATTTTTTAGAAGTTTAGGAAAATATAACGCCGATGGGCTTGCGGAAAATTTTGAGGCGGAAAATTTTTGCGGTTTTATAAGTTCGGCTTAACTATCCTATATGATCGTAAAAACTATCTTATAAGATAATTTTCACTTGCTTGCTGATAATTTTCACGAGCTTGCTGATAATTTTTACGGTCTTGCTGATAATTGCGGGTAAAATAAAAGCAGGAAGGGCGCTGCGCTGCGTTCTTCCTGCTTGCAAGGCAAATTTACGGCATTTTGCCCGAATGGCAAAATCTTAAATATTGTATGGTTGTGGTGGCAAGTGTTAAGCCAAAAGCCTTTCCAGGTCTTCGACGTCATCGACTACGGCGAAGAGTTCCGAGAAGTCTTCGGAGATAAGTCCGTCTTCTTTCAGGCGGCCGAGCGTTTCGAGCAGACTGTCCCAGCAACCGCCGGCGTTGTAAAGCACTACGGGCATGCGGCCGATGCCGATGGTGGCGGTGGCGAGGGCGGTGAAGAGTTCGTCGAGCGTGCCGATGCCGCCGGGCAGCACCACGAGGGCATCGCTCTCGCGCATCATGATGGCTTTGCGGTCGTGCAGGTCGGCGCAGCGGAACGTCACGTCCAGGAGGTCGCTCACGAGGTTGCGCCGGAAGAGAATGTCGGGCACTACGCCGTAGATGCGTGCGCCGCCGTCGTGCGCCGCTTGCGCCAATACCTCCATCATGCCCTTGCGCGCGCCGCCGTAGACCAGCGTGCGCCGTCTTCAGCCGCCTTGCGGTAGGCGGCGGGCAGGTCGGATTTTGAAGAAAGATATACGCCGATTTTTTGCATGGTTGTTTTTTGGTAGACGAGTTTTTAGTAGACGAGTAAACGAGTAGACTATCAAAAATAAATTATTTGTCCTCCGCAAAGAGCGGGTCCCATGCCGGGAGCACCGTGGGCTTTTGCTTCAGGAGGTCGAGCACGGAGGCGGGCACGTATTTCTTGTCCACTACGAGGCGGAACATGTATTCGTCGAACCACTCGTCGGTCATGATGATGTGTCCCTGATAACCGGCAGACGGCCCCCAAGAATTTTCCACCTCGGCATCGAGGTCGACGGCCATGAGCGTCATGGCGTGGGAAGAGGCGGAAGCAAAGGTGCGGATGCGGTCGGCCTTGTTCATCGGGAAGTCTGTGCCGAAGAGGTCGGCGTAGTTGTAGTTGCCCAGCGAGAGGATGCCCGTTTTGGAGTTGTAGCATTTGCCCACGTCGCACGAGAAATAGAGCATCGTGCTGTCCTTGATAGAGGCGATGGCGAGGGGCTTGATCTCGTCCATGGGGAGGTTGACGTACGTCCACTGGCAGCCGTCGTAAGCTCGATGGTGTAGGTCTTGTGGTAGGGGCGCGAGGGGTCGTTCATCACCATGATGTAGTTGTTCTTCAAGTCATCGCCGACGTAAGTTTCGTAGAACGAGAGCGGCGTGTAGGTCTTGGTTTCTACGGGTTTGCCATACGCGTCCTTGCGCGTCCACGTGAACTCTGCGGGCGGCGTGCCGAGGCAGATGGTGAGCATGCGGTACACGGTGGTGAGCATTTCCGTCTTGCGCTTTTGCAGGGCGGCGGGTTTCTCGCCTTTCGCCACGGCGGCGCGGAGCGCAAGGCCATATTCGCGCAGTTTGAGGGCGATGAGGTCGCTCATGCGTGAAGTGTTGTTGGCGGCGAAACTTTCAGGCATCACTTCGGCAGGCACAAGGCCGTATTTCGTCACTACGTCCTGCACGCCGCAGAAGGTGCCGCCGTCGGAGAGTGGGTTCTTGAAGAGCCATTCCACCGTCTTGTCGTCCATCGGCTTCTTGGCGTTGTCAATCGTGGCTTGCAGGAAGAGGTTGGCCTTTTCAAGTTGGTCGTAGAAGAAGCAATAACTTTGCGAAAACTCAAATTTGCCGAGTTCGTATTTCTTAATCATGCGGGCGCGGAATACGTTGAGGCCCGTGAAGAGCCAGCAGCGGCCAGAGGACTTTTGGTCGGTGACGCCTTTCGAGGGCACCTCGTTGGAGAAATACGTGTCGGTGAGCGCGGGATTTTCAGCCGCGAGCGCGAGTTGGTTGATGCTCGTGCCGGCGAGGGCGTTGCGCAGGGCGCGCGTCTCGGCGGTGGCAGGACAGGCTTTGCGGATTTCGCTGAGCATTTCGGGGGAGATGCCGCCGCTTTGCGCAGAGGCTTGGCCCATGGAAAGCAGGGCAAGGAGGGTGAAAAGGATTTTTTTCATAAAAGGGATTATTTTAGTGTTGATTTATTAGTAGACGAGTTTACGAGTAAACAAGTAGACGAGACAGATTTGTCTTGCTGTATATATTATATATGAGTAACATGTCTTGTTTCTTTGAGATTTTCGGCTGCGCTCGGCAATTAAAGTAAACTTAT
Source organism: Bacteroidales bacterium (assembly GCA_004552155.1). Lineage (GTDB taxonomy): Bacteria > Bacteroidota > Bacteroidia > Bacteroidales > Bacteroidaceae > Alloprevotella. The sequence goes on along the minus strand of SFPF01000146.1, from coordinate 3,159 downwards.
TGCACTCGCTTGCACGAAAATTTCCTCGTTTACTGGTTTACTTGTTTACTTGTTTACTAAAAAGTAGATAATGTTCTGTGTCCGAGGTGCGCCGCGCGCAACCAGAGTTTGCTGCAAACGAGGTAGAAGATAACGGCAGACACCCAGCCGCCGAATACATCAATGAGATAGTGCGCCTCAATGTAGACCGTTGCGCCGCAGAGGAACACGTAGAAAGGCAGGGCGCACCAGAAGAGCGGCCTGCCCGTGCGCCAAAGGAGGAAGAGCAGCACAGTGCTCATGCCCACGTGGGAGGAGGGGAAAGCCGCCGTGGGGCGTTCGCCCGACTGCTGCGTGCTTTCAACCAGCGAGCGGAAGAAACCCTCGGGGCCGGGCGACGCGGCCAGTTCCGTGTGGGTGCGGAAGTAGTCGCCCAACTGAGGAAAGTGGCCTGCGTTGATAATGTCCTCGCCTACGGCATGGAAATAATATTGGGGGCCGGCAACGGGCAAGAAGAGGTAGATGAGGTAATAAAGAAAAAAAGCTGTGAGCACGATAAACGCGCTGCGCTCAAACTCGCTGCGGTTTTCGGTCAGCCTTTCACGTTCGAGGGCGGGCGTATGCAATAAGGGCGTATGCAATACGCCCCTACAAAGCGGCGAGAGCACGGCGAGGGCAATGAGCGGATAGTAGGAGAAATAACCGAGGTGGAACAACTCGCTCCACACCTTGCCCGACAGCGGGCGGCATCGGCGGCGGCGAACACGTGGTCGAGGTTGGGGAAGATTTGGCAAAATTCGTAGGTGTCGGGATACCAGTAGCCCAAGAGTGTGAGCGGGTACAGATTGCGCAGGAAGAGCGTGTAGCGGTTGGGGCGTAGGCAGTGGAAACCGAAAAGCAGCGCCATGCCGCCGAGCACGAAGGCGCGCCCCGTGAGGAGCTGCCAGGGGTCGCGAAACTCGCGCCAGAGCAGCAGCACGAGGGCGGCGGTGAAGAGCGTGTAGATCAGCGTGACCCATTCGATGGCCAAAAGCCCGGGGCGTTTTTCAGTCAGTTCTGTCATATAGATAATTATGGACTCTATAAGAAATTATAGGGGTTATGCCTTGGGGCTGAAAGTTTCCTCTACGCCGCGCCTAAGGTCGTAGGCGGGCTTATAGCCCAGTTCTTCGACGGCGGGCGTGATGTCGCAGCGCCAGTTGCGCTGTTTCATGATGCGGTATTTGTCGGAGTTGAGCGTGGAGAGCGTGCCGCGCCGCGCCGCTATCCATTCCGCCGCGCGGCTCACGAGCCAAAGCACGCAGAGCGGGGCGGTGATGTGGACCACGAAGCGGACGCCGAGCCGCTTCTGAATAAGTAGTGAGAAGTCGCGGCTGGAATATTCCTTGCCATCGGTGAGGAAATAGGCGCGGCGCGGCGTACCCTCGGTGAGGGCGAGGAAAGCGGCAGCCACGAGGTCTTTCACATAGATAAAGGTAAGCACCTGCGGCTTGAACCCTACGGAAAAGTCCACGTGGCGGCGTATGCTGTCGGCCATCATGGCGTAGTCCTTTTCGCGCGGGCCGTAAACGCCCGTGGGGCGCAGCACGATGTAGTCCAGTCCGTCAATCTGCGCCAGCCGCTGCTCGGCTTCGAGTTTGGAACGCCCGTAGGCGGTATTGGGTTGCGGCGTGTCGGCGGCGCAGATGGGGCGGCCGCTGTCTTCGCAAAGCGGGCCGCACACGCTGAGGCTGCTGATAAACACGAAGCGGCCGGTCAGTGCGCCGGCGGCAAGGAGCGACTGCGCAAAGAGCGCGGTGCCCTCAGTGTTGATTTTGAAGAAATCGGCCTCGCGGCGGCATTTTGTGGCACCGGCGGCGTGGATAACGCAATGCCACGCCCCGTGCGCCGCCACGTGCGTGGCGAGTGCCTGCATCATCTTTTTCTCAGAACCGAAGTCAATCTCTATGAAATGAATGCGCGGGTCGGCGAGATAGCGGCGGCTGCTCGACGGGCGCACGGCCGCCCACACGTCCATGCCTTCTGACAAGGCACGCTCCACAAGGAAACTGCCGATAAAGCCGCTGGCGCCGGTGATGAGTATCTTGCTAATAGGTTGCATCGCTTATTATTTATTCAATCGTCCCACCTCGTCGTACACCGTCTGCCAATAAGCCTTGGCGGCGTTGAGGCGGGCGGCGGAAGGTTCGGGCTTGTCCCAAATCACGCGCTCGGAAGCCAGATGCCACACGGTGCAGCCGGCGGAGTCTACGCACGCGATGCCTTCGCTCCACGAATGGAACGCCGTGGGGCGCGTGTACGACGGGGCGAGCACATTGCGGCTAAACAGGAAGTCGGCGTGTGGCAGGTGCAGTTGCGCAAGGAGTGTGGCGGCGAGGTCGGACTGGTTGCACACCTTCTCGTAACGCATAGGCTTGGCTAATGCGCCGCCTGCCCAAATGAGGGGAATGTGGTAACGGCGCGGGTCGGGTGGCGTGATGTCTTCCGGATAGCCGATGCCGTGGTCGGGGAGAAGAACCAAGAGCGTGTTGCTCCATTCGGGTGTGCTGCGCAGCCGCTGCACGAAGCGGCCGATGCAGTCGTCGAGATAGGCCATGGCATTGGTGCGCTTGTTGTCGGGAAATTTCTCAAACGGCACCGCCCAAGGTTCGTGGCTCGCCAGCGTGAGGCACACCGTAAACTTTGGTTTGCCGTCGGGCGCAGGCGCGATGACGTGGTTGAAGAGCGTGTCAAGCACGATGCCGTCCGTCACGCCCCAGGCGTGCGTGCGGCGCACTTCGAGCGGAAAATGCGTGTCGCCCAAAATCGTCTCGAAACCCGTCGCGCTCAAATAGCCTTTCATCTTCGTGAAATTGATGTCGCCGCCGTAGAGAAACTCCGTGGCGTAGCCCGCTCGGACGAGCGAGGCGGCAATCGACGGCAGGCGGCGGCTGAGACGCGGCTGCTTCATCACGCTGAAATCGGGAAAAGAGGGATAGCCGCTCAGGGCGCACAGCGTGCCGCGGTCGGTGCGGAAGGAATTGGCATAGCACTGCGTAAACAGCACGCCCTCGTTTGCCAAAGCGTTGAGGCAGGGCGTAACACCCGGCTCGCCGCCGAGACTTTCGACAAACGTTGCGCCGCAGCCTTCCATCAATATCATCACAATATTGGGGCGGCGGGTCGTGAGCAGACTGTCCG
>SFPF01000145.1 GCA_004552155.1 Bacteroidales bacterium | reverse complement strand
GCGTGGATCGCGTCTGCCTCGCGCTTGAGCAGGACGGCGTCGACGTCAGCCGGAGAACGGTGTACCGCGTGATGAAAGAGAATGGCTGGCTCCACAAAAAACGCATTCCGCACGGTATCACGAAGGCCACGACAGAAGCACAGGAGCAGGAAAACCTTTTAAAGCGGGACTTCAGCGCCCAGCGCCCTTTGGAAAAATTTCTCACGGATATTACCGAGGTACAGTGCGCAGACGGCAAGCTGTATGTTTCACCGATCATGGACTGCTTCAGCGGCGAGATCGTCTCGCTCGAAATGCGGGACAATATGAAGAAGGAGCTGTGCATCGACACGGTGCGGCAGCTGGAGCGGATTTATCCGAGCCTGAGCGGAGCGGTGTTCCACTCAGATCGCGGGAGTCAATACACCAGCGCAGCTTTTCGCGCAGAGCTGTCTCGCTGCGGCATGATACAGAGCCTCAGCGGAACCGGACATTGCTTCGATAACGCACGGATGGAGAGCTTTTTCGCCACGCTCAAGAAAGAGAAGATCTATCAGATCGCGGCGTACAAGCTGCCGAGAGAACAGGTCAAAACGATCATTTTCCGCTATATTTTTATCTACTACAACCGCGTCAGGGTCTATACACGCAACCCGCTGGGACTGCCACCCGTGAGGTACCGGGAGTGGGCGCAGGCGCAGCAGGCAGCCTGACCGGCGCTGCCGAGCTTTTCAGATTTTGGGTATTTCCCGACTGCACATTTCTTGACATTTCCAATGATACCACAATAATCAGCAGTGACATTACCCCCACCCTCTCCCCGAAAGACCCCGCCTTCCCCGCATGGTGGGAGACCCACAAGTCCGAGTGGGAAGCGTAAAACCAAACAAAGCCGCAAGCCCCACGGGGTTCAACTCCCGTGGGGCTTGTTTTCGTCAATCGCCGCATATGACGCCTGCACGGACCGCACTGCGTTACGCACACCGGCCATTGGCCGGCACGATCCTGTTCCGTGCTTTGCCGTTATGGGCCGATCCGCGTGGGGCGGAAAGCGTCCGGTCAGGCCTTTTTCTTTTCGAATTTCTCACCGGGGCAGCGGCACAGGGGGCAGATATAGCCCTCCGGAATGACCTCGCCGGTGTAGTGATAGCCGCAGATGGGGCAGATCCAGCCCTCGTCCTCCGCCATGGTGCGATATACGGTGGCGGTGGGAGGCGGCGCGAAGAAGCCTTTCTGCAGGAACTCGTCCATGGTCATCAGGCGCGCGTCGCTGAGGACCTCGCCCTCCACGGCGTCGCAGATGAACAGGTAATAGTTCTTCACAGGAACGGTCTCCGTGACCTTCAGGCTGACCCAGGCGGCCATATTATCGGTCAGGTAGGGGTTCCCGGCGGCATCCTGACGGAAGTTCAGCCCGGCGAATTTGTCCACGATGCGGCCGGATTTATAGCCGAAGGTCTTCAGCAGCTCCTTGTCGGCATCCTGGCCCACCATGGAAACGGCCAGCGTGCCCGTTTTCAGCAGCGCGTCGCAGGTGCGGTTGTCCCGGTTGAGGATCACCGCGCACTTGCAGGGATTCCCGCTGGTGATCTGGGAGAAGGAGCTGATGAGGCATCCATAGTTGCGGCCCTCTTCCGCGACTGCCGCGATATACAGGCCATAATTCAGCTTTTCAAATACATTGCGATCCATAAAATATCTCCTTTCTTATAGTGGTTTTTATTTGCATTATACACTTCTTTTTGGCAAAACACAAGCGGAAATTGTCTGCCTCCCCGCGCGGCAAGTTTTAATATGTAATTGCAGGGTACGGAAGTCCGCACGGCGCTCTGTGCCCTGCAAATTTTATACAACGAAAGGCTTGTACAGCGATGAAAATAATTGGTTTCCGCAAAAGTAGTTTTAAGGGTAATGACGGCACGGTTGTTTCCGGTGTGCATCCAGGCCCTTTTCTTCTGCTTATCCAGTATCACGAAACCCTCATTTAAGAATGTAGTTTCAAGGAAACTCAGGATCACTTCCTTGTGTATTTTGCAGCTTTTTGCGCAAAAAAGAAAGGATTCCAAGCATTTCTGCTCAGAATCATTACACTTGTCATACCTCAACACTATAGATTTTTTTCGAAATTTACTTTCAAAAAATCGTCGTATGACGGCAAGAAAACCTTGACGTGCAATGCTCACTTGTCTTTCGGTTTTTCCTTTGTGTCGGAGACTGCGCCCTCCAGCAGGTCCGTTACGACTTGATTGAGCTGTGCGGCGTTCTTGGGTGTGATGACAGGAACACCCGTGCGCTCCTCCACTGCTTTCCGGGCAATTCCAGCGGCCTCACCGCCTTCACGAGCGACTGCCATATTCTCCGAAAATGTACTCGGTGCTTTCTGCTTGGATATCTCCGTAGTAGTGGCCTCTGCCAGCATGTTCAGCACCAGTTCCAGCGTCGTCATGTTATCACGAAGGTTTTCTTTTTTCAAGCCCTTCAGATTCTTGTACTGCCGGGTGGACATGCCGGACCACGCGCGGGATATCTCGTCCGTGAGGATGGCGTACTCCACGCCTTTCTGCACCCCGCGGGCATCCCATTCATCCGTCAATTCTTTGCGGACCTGAATGGCCTGCAGCCGCTGATTGATCCACTCACGGCTGTACCCCTTCTTGAGGTAGGTTTCCAAAGCCCGGTCGATGGTCAGCTCCGGGTCGATGGTTTCCTCGATACGCTCCCGACCGACCTGTGCCAGCCACAGCTTGAACGGCTCCGCTTTCGGGGAGGGAATGGACTGGATGATTCGGAGAAGCTGCTCGGTGTCGGCTACATCAGTATTATAGCGCTTC
>SFPF01000026.1 GCA_004552155.1 Bacteroidales bacterium | reverse complement strand
GGCTGCGATGAGGATTGTTCTGCTTGTTTTCATTTTCTTTTATTGAATTATATTGTGACTATACATATTATATTTATATATGACGCTGCGGTGGCGGATAGGTTTAAGGGACATCCTATAATAATGCTTATAGAATGTCCCTTTATTTATATAATGATAACAGAAAATTACTCCTCGTCGGAATCTGTCTTGAAGGTCATTTCGTCGGTACGGTATTCGCCTGTTTCGCCGTTGATGTCTACAAAGGCAGATCTTGTAAGCGGGAGATTCTGTTTCTCCTACACTTTCTTGGGGTGCTTTTGTATAGAAGGTTTCGTTGTAAATGTCTTCTTCGATGGTTTCTTCTGCGTTGCCGGGGTCGGGAATGTTGTGCCAAACGCGAATGTTGTATTTGCCGTAGGTGTTGAGCACTTCGGCAGAGGCTACGTTGAGCGTAATGCCGGCGGTAGTCTTAGTGACGTTCCAGGCGGGAGTAAGGCTGATGACGCCAGAGGTGAAGCGGGCTGCGTCTTTGTCGTCGTCTTCGCGGCAAGAGGTGAATGCCGTGAGGGCAAGCATGAGGCAGAGCATTGCGCCCATGAGGCGGCTCGCTGAGAAAAATCTTTTGTTCATTGTTGTTTGTTTCTTATGTTATTTGATAATTTTTTTTTATTTGGTCTCTGCTTTGGGCGCTGCCTTCTTGGGAGCGGCTTTCTTGGCCTTTGGAGCGGCGGGTTTAGCTGCTTCGGCTGCTTTGGGCTCTGCCTTCTTGGCGGGTGCTTTCTTGGCAGCGGCGGGCTTTGCTTTCTTTTCAGCAGGGGCTTCTTCGCCTTTGTCAAGGCGGCCAATCATGTTGTGAAGCTTTTCAATCTCCTTGTCTTTGAGCGCGAGTTCGTCGCCCTGATTCTTGATGGTGGTGAGGAGGGAGTTGAGCTCTTCGTTGTCGATGTCGAGGGGATAGCGGTCGTTGACGCGGGTGATGAAGTCGCCAAGGATGTTCGCCTTGGTGCTCATAAAGCGCAGGTTGTTGGAGGCTTGCAGATAGTCGAAGTCCTGCATGAGGCGACGGTCGCGGCAGATGCGCACGCGGTCGGCGATGCTATAGAGTTTGTCGCAAGCTTCGCGCTGCATGATGTTGCCGAGCCAGGGAGAGAGGTCGCGCTCTTCGTCTACCCAAGATGTGGGATAGGTCACGTCGAGCGAACCGGCGCTCTTCATCTTGGAGCATATTTCGGAGGGCGTGCTGAACGTGATGCCGCGCTCCTTGAACTGCTGGGGCAGGGCTTTCATGAATTCGAGAATGTTGGACGAAAGGGGCTGGAAGATGCCGAGGGCGCACAGTTCCATGAAGATGTTGATGACTTGCTCCTCTTCGGGCAACTGGGCAATCCAGTTGGCGTAAGTGTCGGCAAAGAGGGGATATTCGCTCCAAGAGGAATCGTTGAAGCGGAAGCTGATGTCTTCGGAAAGGCTGTAATCGCGCAGGAGGAGCTTGAGTTTGGGGGCGCGGTTGCAGTTGTAGACGAAGTGGGGGCTCTTCCAACCGAGCACGTGCTTGGCACCTTCGGCAAGCATGCCCTTGAAGCCCATGCCGGCCACGAGTTCACCGATTTCGTCGGAATAGATAAGGCAAGAGTTGCGGAATATCTTGGGCTCTTTGCCGAAGAGGAGTTTCACCTTCTTGCAGAGGCGCTGCACTTCGTCCTTGAAGCACTCTTCGTTTTTGAGCGAAGAGAAGCCGTGGGAATAGGGTTCGGCAAGGAACTCAACGCAACCCGTTTCGTTGAGCTGCTGGAGGAGTTCGATGACCTGCGGCGCGTGGTTTTCGAGCTGCTCGATGGCGCAACCGGAAAGGGAAATGGCGCACTTGAAGAAGCCGGGGTTGGCATTTGCCATTTCGATGAGCGCCGTGAGGGCGGGCACGTAGGAACGCTCTGCCGTTTCGGAAATGGAGCGGGCGTTCTCGTAGTCGTCGTAATAATAATGGTCTGTGCCGATGTCGAAGAAGCGATACCGTTTCAGGTGGATGTTCTGGTGGATTTCAAAATATAAACAAACGGTTTTCATGGTGTTTCCTTTTATTATTTTAGTAAACGAGTTTTTTAGTAAACAAGTAAACGAGTTTTTGTAGGGGCGTTCTGAGAACGCCCTAAATTTTTAGGATAAATCAATTGCTGCAACGCGCAATGGTTTCGCTATAAACGTTGAATATCTTTTGTCCAACTTTTTCCCAAGTGATTTGGTTCACTTCGTTGATGCCTTCCACTTTGAGGTATTCGTGGAGCGAATCGTTGGTGCAGAGGGCATACATGGCATCGGCCATGGCGTGGATATCCCAGTAGTCGGTCTTGATGCACTTATCGAGGATTTCGGCGCAGCCGCTCTGCTTACTGATGATGGAGGGCACGCCGCACTGCATGGCTTCGAGGGGCGAAATGCCGAAGGGCTCGCTCACGGAGGGCATCACGTAGACATCGCTGTCGGCAAATGCTTCGTACACTTGCGCGCCTTTCATGAAGCCGGGGAAGTGGAAGCGGTCGGCAATACCCTTGCGCGCAGCCATCTCGATCATATCGTTCATCATATCGCCCGAACCTGCCATGCAGAAGCGTATGTTGTGGGTACGCTTGAGCACGAGGGCGGCTGCCTCAACGAAGTACTCGGGACCTTTCTGCATCGTGATGCGTCCGAGGAAAGTTACCACCTTTTCCTTGCGCCCCTTATGGCTTTCGCGGCGCTCGCGCACCATTTGCAGAATGTCGTCGGAAAGAGGGTAGACGGCATTGTGCATCGTGATGCATTTGGCGGGGTCCTGGTGGTAATGGTTGATGACCGTCTGGCGCGTGAGTTCGGAAACGCACATGATGCAATCGGCGTGGTCCATACCGTCTTTCTCGATGCTGTAGACCGTGGGGTTCACATTGCCGCGCGAACGGTCGAAGTCGGTGGCGTGCACGTGAATGACGAGGGGCTTGCCGCTCACGCTCTTGGCGTGAATGCCTGCGGGATAGGTGAGCCAGTCGTGCGCGTGGATGATGTCGAACTCCTGCTGGCGGGCTATAACGCCTGCCACGATAGAATAGTTGTTGATTTCGTCGTGCAGGTTATCAGGGTAGCGGCCGGAAAACTCTATGCAGCCCAAGTCGTCGGTGAGGCGATAGTTGAAGTCGGCATAGATATGGTCGCGCAGGGAGAAGTAGAGTTCGGGCGACATCTTATCGCCGAGGCGCTGCTTCACGTAGTCGTAGTCTACATCGCGCCACACTACGGGCGTAGTGCTCAGCCCGATGATGTTCATAAAACTTTTGTCCTCGTCGCCCCAAGGCTTGGGCAGGCAGAACGTTATTTGCATGTCGGGCTGCACCGACAAGCCTTTGGTGATGCCGTAGCTGGCAGTGCCGAGTCCGCCCAGAATGTGAGGGGGAAACTCCCAACCGAACATTAATACTTTCATAGTATCGTGTATTGTGTGTTCTCTTTTCTTTATCTAAAAAATTTCGGCGGCTTATTATATATAATATGTATATGATAAGTTTTGCCGCCCGCGCGCTTTTCAGGCAAGCTCGTTGTTGTACTTTTCGAGCAGGCGTATGGCGCGGAGGATGCCGCTCACGTTCATGGCGAAGGAAATGGCGCCACGGCCGCTGAAGCGCGGGTTACCGTCGAAGAGTTCGGGAATGGTGCCCACGCAGTGGTAGAAGAGTTCTTCTTCAAAGCCGATGAGCTGGCGCTCAATGTAGTTCACACCGCTCATGCGATATACGCGGAGGTAGGCTTCGAGATAGAAACCCGTGAGCCACGGCCACGCCGTGCCCTGATGGTAGGCGAAGTCGCGCTGCTCCTGACGGCCGATATACATGGGGTTGTAACCGCCGCTCTTTGGCGAAAGCGAGCGAATGCCCTTGGGCGTAACGAGTTCCTTGGTGCAGATGTCGAGCACTCCCTTGCGCTCCTTCATGTCGAGGGGCGAGAAGTCGAGGGCAATGGCAAAGAGTTGGTTGGGGCGCACGCTCCAATCCATCATCTGTCCGTCCACATAGTCGAGCAGGTAGCCGTATTCGTTGAGGAACACCTCCTTAAACGAGCGGGCCGTCTTCTCGGCCTCGGCTGCGAATTGCGCCGCAAGCGCCTTGTTCTCTTCGCCGCCATTTTCGGAAAGTATCTGTTCGTAGAATTTGAGCGCGTTGTACCACAGGGCATTGAACTCTACGATATATCCCGAGCGAGGGGTGATGGGGCGGCCATTGCTCTGCGCGTTCATCCACGTCACGGCGCGGTCGCGACCGTTGGAGTAGAGCAGTCCGTTGTCGTGCAGGAAGAGGTTGGAGTGCTTGCCGTCGCGAATGAACTTAATCATCTCGCGCAGCAAGTCGCCGTAAAGTTCGTTGCACTTCTGGCGGGAAACGTATTTGCCATATTGCTGTATGCACCAGATTGCCCAAAGCAGCGTGTCGGGCTGTTCCATTTCGTAGATGGCCACGGGGAGCGGCTCCTTATTGATGTAACTGCGGATAGCCTTCGCGGCGGTCTCCATATATTTCTCGTACATCTCGACCTCGCCGATGGAAAGCGTGATGCCCGGCATGGCGATAAACATGTCACGGGCGCGGCACTTGAACCAAGGATAGCCAGCAAGGAGATAGTTCTCGCCGTCCTTCTGCACCTTAAACTGGTGGGCGGCGTTGACGAGGCAGTGATAGAAGCTGTCGCGGCTGTCGAGGGCGACTATTTCGGCGTCCATGAGTTTGCCCATCTGGCGAGGCGCAACCGATGCGAGCGAAGCAGTGAAAATGATGCTCTCGCCCTTCTTGATCGGCATTTCAAAATAACCTGGCACCATGAGGTCTTCGGAAGAATCATAGCCGCGCTCACGCTCTTTCGGGTAATCGAGACCGCGATACCAGTCGGGCTGATGATGCCATTCTGCCTTATGGTTAAGTTGCATGTAAAGGTCGGGATAACCCTGATAGAGACACATGCGGATACCGTTTTCTACTGCTTCGAAGCCCGTGTTGGCAGCCCCGTTCTCGTGCGTCCACTGCCTTACGCTGCGGAAAGCGAGGAAAGGCTTGAGGCGCAGGGTGGTTGCCGAGTGGGCATCGAGCAGGGTGTAGCGGATGTAGAGACGGAAGGTGGTGGTATCGTAGGCAATTTCCTTTTTCAGCAGCACGCCGCCTATGCGATACACCCAAGTGGGCACTTTCTCCCACTCGAAACTTACTATATACTTGTGACCCTTCGGGCTATAATTCTCGCCTTGATACTTATGCAGTCCGAGGTTGAACTCTGCGCCGTGCTGGATAACCGTTTCGTCGAGTGAGGAAAGCAACACGTGGTTTTCGTCGTCAATCTCGGGTACGGGTACGACCAAGAGTCCGTGGTATTTTCGGATATTGCACCCTACGAGGGTCGTAGAACAATACGCACCCGACCTGTTCGTAATCAGCAACTCCTTGAAAAGGGAGTCCTGAAGGTTGGTCATCTGCGTCTTGTCAAATCTTAAATAACACATAGATGAAATAGATTATAAGGTTTTCTGTGGAAAAGAAACATACAGCAAATGCCAATGCTTCCTTCTTAAATTTCCTTAATGCCGGCTGTGTTTTTCGTGGTTAGCACATAAGGAAAAAGGGCATTGTATCGGTATGTGCCTCAAAAGTAGGGAATTTTCTTATAACAAAAAAAGGTTTTTATTGAAAAAGTTACTTTTCTGCCTTTTTTTCTCTTATTTCCCCCCGTTTGATTATCTGAAACGGCGATGCACGGCGATGCGCACGGACAAGAAACCTAAGCCTACCACGGTGAGCAGCACGAGGATCACGTCGGTCGGGTGCACGCTCACGGGATAGTAGTCGATGATAAATGTGCCGGACGACTGGCCGAGGCGTATGATGCCATATTCCTGCTGAATGTAGCAGAGCAGGGCGCCGAGCCCCGTGCCGAGCAGACCGCCGATGAGGCAAATCATTCTGCCCGCGCTTAGGAAAATGCCACGCAGCATTTTGCCGTCGCCTCCAAGGCAGGCAATGGTTTGAAGATCCTCGCGCTTCTGCACCATGAGGAGCGAAAGGGTGCTCACTACGTTGAAGGTAGCGATAACGAGGATAAGGCTCAGGAAAATGTAGGCCATTAGTTTTTCTATCTGCATCATGCGGTACATCTCACCCTGCTGCTCCAGGCGGTCGAGCACTTCAAACTTGTCGCCGCCGATTTCTTTCAATTTTCTCTTCACGGCGACAGCGTCTGCCTCGTCGGCCAATTTCAGTTCCAACTGGGTTATGTTGCCGGGCTGCTCGAGCAGTTCCTGCGCAAAGGGAGGTGAGGAGATAACTGTCGTCGTATTTTTTCTGATTGACGTCGAAGCAAACGCCGGGCGAGGCGAGCGTGCCCACGTTGAAACTTTCGGCAGGGTTCGTGAGGTTCACCTGCTCGCCCCGGCGGGGCACGCAGATTTCCAGCGTGCCGTAGTCCACGGTGCCCATCATGCCTGCCAGCCCTATGCCGGGGATGCCGTAGTCCACGTCGCCTGCCCGCAACAGATACCTGCCGTTTTCGCCGTAGAGTATGTTGCGAATGCCGGTGCAGCGGTCGAAGTTGCCGTCCACGCCTTTGAGCGTGATTACGGCGGGGCGGCCTGTGAAGAGGATAAGGGCGGCGTCCTCGATACTTTCGGAAGCCACCGCCACGCCCTCTGCACTTTTCATCTTCTGCAACGTGGGGTCGGCGGCGGAAACGTATTTGCCTGTCTTCGGCGTTATCTTTATTTCGGAGTCGAAAGCGGTGTAAAGGCTTTTCACCAAATCGCCGAATCCGTTGAAAACGGAGAGCGTGCAAAACAGGGCGGCCGTCGTCACCGTCACGCCGAGCACGGCTATCAGGCTCACCACGGTGCTGATGCCGAGCGAGCGGAGCGAGAACAGATAACGGCGGGCTATGAACAGGGAAACGCGCATGATTATTTCTTCAACAACTCATCGATGCGGTCGATGTAGTCGAGCGAATCGTCGATAAAGAACTTGAACTCGGGAATGACGCGTAACTGATAGCGCACTTTCGTACCGATTTCGTAGCGGATGCTGCGGGCGTTTTCGTTGATGTTTTTCAATATTTCCTCTGCCTTTTCGGAAGGGAAAATGCTCAGATAACCCTTGGCGATGCTAAGGTCGGGGCTCACGCGCACTGCGCTCACCGTGACGAGCGTGCCGTGCATGGCCTGCGTTTGCAGGCGGAATAGTTCGCTAAGCTCGCGCTGCAAGAGGCGGGCTATTTTTTGCTGTCGTGTTGTTTCCATAATTTTTTTCCTAACAAATAATACTTTAAAAATTCTCTGCGGCCTGAAGCATGTTGAACACGAGTTTTTTCAAATCCTCGTAAGGCGCTGCGGGCACGCTGTCGTTTTTAGGCGACACGCCGCCATTGCCGATATAATAAAAACTTTCGCGGCCCTACGTTGTCAAACCACACGCCGCGCAGGAACGCCTGCGCTGCCAATGCCACATCGCCCGCCGTATCGGCAGGCAGCGTGGGGCGCACGGCAATATAAAACACAAGGCGCATCAGCGTGAGCAATGCCAAGCCCGTGAGGTGTACGGCAAAGACGAAAAGCAACGAACGCGCAAAGGGAGATTTTTTCAAGGGCATAAAAATTAGGGACGGCGTTCATACGTCCGAAAAACGTTTTGCAAAGTTGCGCAAAATGCTTTATATATCCCAACATTTTTCCACAAAAACGCACATTCCCATATATTATAAGCGTATTTCTTTTTGAGGGAAAAATATATTTTCTTTAAGATTGAGAAATCTATGATGCTCTTGATGGTCTGTGGAAAGTGTGGAAAGAAAAAATGCCTTTCTCTTGCTCATTTCGTATTCCACAAAAGGGCAATGTTATTCCACAGGTTTATCAACAGGCTTTTACCTCCTCCTTTTTGATAATTATCATAGAGTTATGGCGCTACCGGGCGGCTGTAAAACGAAGGTTGTGGAAAATGCGGAAAGTGGAGAAAAAGTTTTGGATTTCTATGTGTAGATAGATGTAAGAAACGGCCTTTTTCTTGTGTAAAACGATGTTTATCCGTTGAAAACGCTGCGCCGTCCTATTTTGTTCCGCATGGCTGTTTGAAAATAGGTTTTCCCTGGGTTTTGCAAGGGTTATACACGCGGTTTTCAACATAAAATTTTTAATTTTGCCGTATGGAAAATAAGAAACTTACCGTAGAAGAGATGCACCGCCTAACGGTGGACGAGTTTAAGCGTGCGCCGAAACAGCCCCTTGTCGTTGTGCTCGACAATGTGCGCAGCCTGCACAACGTGGGTTCTGTTTTTCGCACGGCCGACGCTTTCCGTATCGAGAAAATCGTGCTTTGCGGCATCACCGCTTGTCCGCCCTCTGCCGAAATCCATAAGACGGCTTTGGGTGCCGAAGATGCCGTGGCATGGGAATACGTCAGCGACACGTTGCAGGCGGTTCTTGCTTTGAAAGAGGCGGGTTATGAAACGTTGGCGGTGGAGCAGGCCGAGAACAGCCATAAACTCGGAGAGTTTGTTTTTGAAAAAGGGAAAAAATATGCCCTTGTGCTCGGCAACGAAGTGAAGGGCGTGCGGCAGGACGTGGTAGATGCGTGCGACGGCGTGATAGAAATTCCGCAACACGGCACGAAACATTCGCTGAATGTAAGTGTGACGGCAGGAATTGTGATGTGGGAGGCAACTAAACAAATGTCCACGTAAATTTCATTTATCTTTTTGCCCGCTAATTGTTTTTTTTGGGACAACGAATTGCTTTTTTTGCCCACGAATTTCACGAATTTACACGAATTTTGCTCTGCGTAATAATGGCGACCTTACAGGTCGCACTAATCACACTAATAATATGAGTGAATTTTCGTATAACTCAAATTGCTGAGTTCAGTGAAAATATTGTATTAGTGAAAATTAGTGCGACCTATCAGGTCGCCATTTAATTCATTGAAAAAGATTCGTGTAAATTCGTGAAATTCGTGGGCCAAAAAAAACAATTCGAGGGCAAGAATAATAATTGGACAAATAAAAAGGCAATTAGCGGATTACAATAATATGTTCCTCCCCACCGCAAACCTCTTATTTCCGAAGCAATCCTTTATAGTTTGCGTTTCCTCCAATCCATTTTCTTCAAAAAGCCGGGCCACGTCGTCTGCATACATCCTGTTGGTTTCCACGGCTATCATACCCTCTGGCGCGAGCCGTTGCTTAGCCAGTTTCGCCAAAGCGCGGTAGAATAAGAGCGGGTCGTCGTTCGGCACAAAGAGCGCAGCGTGCGGTTCGTAGTCCAAAACGTGCGCTTCCATATCCTTCCGCTCATCGTCCGTTATATAAGGCGGATTGCTCACAATCAGGTCAAAAGCGGTTTCTGGCATAAATTTTAAAATATCCCGCTTTTTGAAAATCACTTGTACGCCGTGCAAGCCGGCATTCTCTTTTGCCACGGCAAGTGCTTCCTCCGAAATATCCCAAGCCTCCACATACGCCTTATTTTCCATCTCTTTCGCCAGACAGATGGCGATGCAGCCGCTGCCCGTCCCGGCATCTAAAATCCGCAGCGGCGCTCCCCCACCCTTTTTCTTCAAATAGTCTTTACACCATGCAGCGCACCAGTCCACGAGTTCCTCCGTTTCGGGGCGCGGAATAAGCACGGCAGGATTTGTTTTGAAAAATTTTCCCCTGAAGCGTGCCTTGCCAATGGCATATTGCAGCGGCTCGCCGTTTTCCATGCGTGAGAGAATATCATTCAGCCGCTTGTGCTCCCTCCACGCCGAAGCCGTCTTCGAGCAGGGCAAATGCCAAAGCCCGCGCCTCGCCCGCTTCGTAGCGCCTGCGCAAGGCATTATATATATATTGGAAAATCTCGTTCATATCTCTGCAAAATTATAAATTAAATATAATGGCACTCAATCTTCTTGACGAAAAATGGATGCGCCGCTGCATACAGTTGGCAAAAAACGGCCGCCAGTCTGCTTCGCCCAATCCGATGGTCGGCGCGGTGATAGTCCACGATGATAAAATCATCGGCGAGGGCTGGCACCGCGAGTGCGGCACGCCCCACGCCGAGGTGAACGCCGTGCGCAGCGTGCCCGACAGTCTGCGCCGCCTCATTCCCGAAAGCACCATCTATGTCAGCCTTGAACCCTGCGCCCACTTCGGACGCACGCCGCCCTGTGCAGAGATGATCGTGCGGCAAGGTTTCCGCCGCTGCGTAGTGGGGTGCATCGACCCCTTTGCCAAGGTTTCGGGACGCGGAGTAGAGATATTGCGGCGCGGCGGCGTGGAGGTAACAGTCGGCGTATTGGAAAAAGAATGTTTGGAACTCAACCGTAAGTTCGTCACCTCGCAAACCCTTCGCCGGCCGTTTGTCACCCTCAAATGGTCGCGCTCTTCCGACGGCTTTATCGACCGCTGGCGCATCGACGAACTCACGGGTGCGCAAAACCCCGAAATTTCCGCTGCCCTTATTTCCACGCCCCACACCCTCATGCGCGTGCATCGTCTCCGCGCAGAGCACGACGCCATACTCGTGGGCCACGCCACGCTCCTTGCTGACCGCCCCACCCTCACCGTGCGCCATTGGAGCGGACCTAATCCGCGCCGCTTCGTGTTGGGCAGAATCGCCGAGGGCGACCTGCCCGCTGGTTTTACCGCCTTTGCCGATATTCCTACGCTCCTTGCTGCCGCCCACGGCGAGGGCATCCGTTCGCTGCTTGTAGAGGGCGGTGCGCAGACGCTGCAATCATTCATCGATGCCGGCCTTTGGGACGAGGCGTACGAAGAACTTGGGCGCGAGCCTCTTGGCAGCGGCGTGCCCGTGCCCCGTATGCCCGTCGGCGTACCTACCGATTGCGACACCCTCTTCGGCATTCACATCCGCCATTATTGCAATTTATCGGAGTTTGGAGACTAAAAAATTGCATTTTATCGGAGTTTAGAGGTCTAAAATCTGCATTTTATCGGAGTTTGCAACCTTTAAATTTGCATTTTATCGGAGTTTAAGCCTATCTTTCTAAGATAGGTTGTCTATTTTACTTATTGTATTTCAATAAATTACTTATAAAATAAGATTTCTCCCGGCAAAATTTTTCTTCTCTCCGAGAAACTTTTTGCCGGGTGCTTGAAAATTCTTATTATTGCAGCGAAAATTTTTGTTCAGCAGTGTTGAATACATATTCAGCAGTGTTGAACGCTTATTCAACGATGTGAAATATATGTTCAGCAGTGCTGAATAAAGATTTTAAGCAATATGCTATAAATTTCAAAGCAGAGAGGAAAATCTTTCTGCCTCATACAAAAACTTTTACTATGACAAAATTTGTATTACAAGAGATGACCGACCTGCACAACATGGGCCGGCGCAATGTTTTCCCAAAGTTGAAGCGTCACCACACGCTTTCAACCGATGAGTTGGTAAAGTTCATGTCGCGCTACAGCACCTCCATTCAGCCCAATATCCTGCGCGCCGCGCTCGATGCCCTGGCACAAACGATGGCAATGGAGTTGGCGGACGGCAACAGCGTGCGCATCGACGGGCTGGGCACGTTCTCCCTTTCAATTGGCTTTGACGATGACAAACCTACGGAACTGTCATCCGACGATGACCCGCTGCTCTATCGCCACGTAGTGCCCAAGAAAGTGAATTTCCGTGTTTCCGAAAGACTACTCGGCGAGGTGAAGCGCAATGCTCATTTTGAGCGCGATGAAGAAGTGCGCGTCAAGAAACTCTCGGTATCGCCCTATTCGCTGGAAGAGCGCATCGCACGCGCGTTGGAGTATATCGACGCGCACAAATTCATGCGTATTGAAGACTACGCCCGCCTCAACAACCTGAGCCGCACCGCCGCCTCGGTGGAATTGAAAGCCATTGTCGACGACCCCGAAAGTCCCCTCGCCACCGAGGGCAAAGGGACGCACAAGGTCTGGGTGAGAAAGTAGAGGGGGGCGCAAACAAAGAAAGGGGCGGCACACGCGTATGCCGCCCCTTTCTTACTTGTCTCGTCTACACGTTTACTTGTAAACTCGTCTACTAATAAATCAATAATTATTTTCAAATAAACACCACGCCGAAGGGGTGTACGCCGGCATTGTGGCGCGTTTGGAGTTTGCCCGTGGTGTCGTAGCGGTACACGTAGCCTGGCTGCGAGTAGCCCATGGCGGAGGGGTCGGAGCAAATGAAGATGTCGCCCGTGGCAGGGTGAATGTCGATGGAGGTGGGGTAAGCGGGGTTTTCGCTTTCAGAGAAGAGAGCGGTTTGCAGCGGCTGCGCGGTGAGCGTGTTGTAGGTCGTGGCCGTCATAGAGAAACTGCTCGTAGCCCAGTCGGTCTGCCCGTTGATAAGGTAGAGCGTCGTGCCGCGCAGTGCCATGAGCGAAGCGGGGGCTACGGTGGAAAGTTCGCGCGTGGCGGCAGAGATTTTCTGCACGGTGGAAGGCACGTCGGCATAGTTGCCCATGCAGAGCACGAAGAGGTTGCCCTCCGTGTCGGCTGCCACCTGCGTGGGATTGAGGCCGCAGGCGATATCGGTTTCGTGCAGGCCGTCCTTTGCGCCCACTACGGCGAGGCGTTTGCCGTTGGCATAGTTGTTTTGGTAGTTATAGCCGTCGGATATCGCAACGTACACCTTGCCGCCCGTTGCTGCCATGCCCATAGGATTGGGGCCTACGGCGATGTGGCGGTCAATGTTGAGGGCGGCGGTGTCGATGCGCGACACGTAGCCGTCGTTGTTCGATACGAATACGTAGCCCTCGGCGGCGCAAACGGCCTCGGGCGAGTTGGTGTCGATTTGCTTCAAGGTGCGGCAGGAGGTCTTGTCGATGACCCACACGCAGTTGGAGCCATAGACGGGAATGTAGACTTTCGAACCGTAGGCAATGCCGCGCTGCGGGCCGTCGCCGAGACTTATGCCGTTGGTGCCCTTGAATACGCCCGAGCGGTACTCATTGGAAGAGGAGATAAAGTCGAGCGAGCCGGAGATGTTGTCGTACATGTTGCCTTGGTTGATGATTCTTGTGCGGGCGGCATGGGTGTGCCCTGGTCGTTGTTTTCGTCTTCGTCGGAGCAGGCCGTGAGGAGCATGGCGGGCATGACGAGCAGGAGGAGGAAACGTAAGTGTTTCATTGTTAAATAGGTTTTTAGGGTTGATAATTTATAAGTGATATGCGTTGGATTAAACAAAAACAGGAAAAACCGCTTGTCCTGTGTGGGCCTGCGGCTCGCCTTAGATGATAAACCTTGAGTCTGAAAGTCTTGCGACTTTCGCCTCGCGCTTTATCATCTAAGGCTGCGGTCGGTTCCCGCCCGCCCACACAGGACAAGCAAAAAACAGAAAAAAGTGGACGTTTACTTTTTGTTGTAAATAGTAAAGAAGAAAATGCTTTACTTTTTTCTGTTTTTTGCTTGCGTCGTTTGAAGCGGGCGGGCACCGACCGCAGCCGCAGGGATTAAGGGCGAGCGTGAGCCGTTTAGGCTCACAGGCTCGGCGTTAAGACCTGAGGCGTGCCCTTGGGCTTCAAACGGCGCAAGCGGTTTTTATGGTTTTTGTCAAAACCTTTTGTAATTAACCACTTGTTATTTCAATAATTCATAATCAGCGTGAGTTTGTAGGCTCTGCCGGGCATGGGGTAGCGGGCAATGACTTGATAGTCTGTGCCGAAGGCATTGATGAGTTCGGCGCGCGCCTCCCAGCGGACGCTGCGCGTGGCAAACCGCCGGTAGAGGCCGAAGCCCGCGTCGGTGTAGGCAGGCAGGAGCGTGCCGGAGGTATGCGCGGCGGTGGTCCAGCGCGAGGTGGCAAACGTGAGGTGCGCCACGCAGTTCACCCACGGGTTTTCCCAGGCAATCGAAGCCGCCCCGCTGTGCAGCGGCGCGTAGGGCAGTTGCTTGCCGAAGGTGCTGCGGTCGGCAGGGTCAGTTCGGTCGGTGACGTGTGCGAGCGAATAGTTCGCGGCCAGGCTCAGCAAGTGGCGTGCGGTGCAGCGATAGGAAGCCTCGAGCGTGGCATCCAGTCCGAGCCCGCGCACCGTGCCGAGGTTCACCGTTTTCCAGCAAAACAGTCTGATGGGAATGCTCACGATGCGGTTGGCGGTGCGGTTGACGTAGGCATCGGCTGTGAGTTGCAGCGAGAGGCGGCCGCTGCGGGAAAGGGCGTCGAGCGTGAAGCCTCCCCCACCCTGCCGCACCGTTTCGGGACGCAGCGACTGCGAGCCGAGGTGGTAGAAATACGACTCTGTGAAAGTCGGTGCCCGAAACGTTTCGCGGTAGTCAACCCTGAGGCGCAGGGTGGCGCTGCCGCGCCGCGTGGTTTCGCTGCCCAGCACGCGCCACACAGCGCCCGCGGAGGGCGAGAGGCGACTCACGCGCCGCGCCGCACGGGCGGCGTTATCCTTGACTTTGTTGTCGATGAAACTCGCCACGGCGCGGGCAGTCAGCGCGAAGCGGTCGGTATGGAAGCGCACGGAGGTGCTTTGCAGGAGCGTGTGGCGCAGCACGTCGTTGTCCGTTTTCAGATTGCTCCGCATCGTGCCGAGCGCGTAGTCGGCGGCAAGGGCAAACGACCATTTATCCAAATGGAGCGCCGCGCCGGCGGTGGCATAGGCCTCTTGCTGCACGTAGCGCTGCGAAAGGCCGCCGCCGGGATATTGCGCGTCGATGTCGCGGTAGTGCGAAAGCAGGTTGGCATATTTGCCGGCGGTAAACACCTCCACCCTATTGCTTGCAAAGAGTTGCCGCCAAGAGGTTTGGGCAAAGGCCGTGCGCTCGCGCAGATGCTCGTTGTTCTCGTTAGTGTAAAGAATTACCTGTCCGGGGAGTTCGCGCCGGCTTTCGTGGAAATAGCCCTTCGTGAGCCAAGTGCCGCCGCGCGGCGTGGCAAAAGAGAATGCCGCCTCGCCCGTGCCGGCGTTCATAAGGCTGTTGGTGCGGCGTTCGCGGTGTGTGGCGATGCCGTTGTCGACGAGAAAAGAATAGTTGTTTCGGGCGTGGAAATAGTCTGCCCCCACATTCCATGCGCCGCGCTCCCCTACCCTGCCGCCTGCGCCGAGCGAAGGATTGGCCATGCCGAAAGAGCCTTGGCGCAAGGCAGCGGTGACGGCGGGACGGCGTTGAGAAGAATCGGGAAGCAGGGAACTGAGTTCCACCACGGCGGCGGCAACGTTGCGCACGGGGCAGAGCAGCCGCGCCGCGCCGCCGGTGCGGAGGGCGATAGAGGCGAGGCGGTCGATGTTGAACGCCTGGAGGTCAGTTTCGCCCTGCCTGGCGTCCGTCAAGGCGAGGCCGTCGAAAGTCACGGCCGTGTGTGCCGCGCCCAGTCCGCGCACGCTCACCGTTTTCAGTCCGCCCGCGCCGCCGTAGTCGCGCAGGTTGATGCCCGCCATGCGGCGCAGGGCATCGCCCGTGTCGGTGATGCCGCGTCGGCGCAGTGCGGCGGTATCGATTTTCTGATACGCCGCGTCGCCCGTAAGCGTTTCCTTGGCAAGGGAAGCCGTTACGGTGGCGGTGGCAAGAGTCTGTTCGGCAGGAGTTTGCGCTGCGGCGCGAGGCGTGCAGGCACACCATAGGCAGAGCAATGCCGACAGCCGCAGCCACGCGCGAAGAGCCGTGTTGCAGTGCGGAGCGTGCAAAGTTGTAAGAGTTGTCCCCTACCCTTTCCTCGAAGGAATAGAGGTGTAAATAATTGAGAATTTGATGGAATAGCGGCAGGTCTTCCGGCTCGTCCCCGCATCGGCCTTGCCTTCCCGTTTGGCTTGCTTGATCCAAACAGTGGCGTTTTCTTTTAATTTTTAGTAAACGAGTAAAAAGAGTAGACAAGTAAACGAGACAGAATTGTATAACAGTGACTTGTCTTGTTTACTTACAAACTTGTCTACTTGTTTACTAATAAAAAGAATAGACCGGCGAAATAACGGGACTTACGGCAGCGGGACTGCACGGGATTTGCACCCGTTTCCCTATTAATCTTATAAAAGAACCGTTTCCGAAGCGCAAAGTTAGCAATTTCTTATAAGGAAATCCGCTTTTGCCGTAAGCAAATGCCTTTTTGAGGCAGAAATTCGTGGGCAAATAATACTAAGTTGTTGCCATTTGCTTTTACCCGTTTGATAGTAATAACTAACTTTGCAGTATGATAAGGTAAAAAGATAAAAGCGTTATGATGAAAATTACAGAACAAGTGGTTTACGTAGGCGTAAACGACCGCACGAAACATCTCTTTGAGAACTTATGGCCGCTGCCTTACGGCGTTTCTTATAATTCATATCTTGTTGTAGACGAAAAGGTTGCGCTTATCGACACCGTTGATGCTGCCTTTATGCCCGAATATATAGAGAAAATCAGAAGCGTGCTTGGCGAGCGGCAGCCCGACTATGTAATCATCAACCATGTCGAGCCGGACCACTCCGGCGCACTCGCCCTGCTGCGCACGCATTTCCCCGAAGCAAAACTCGTGGGCAACAAAAAGACGGCAGAGATGATTACGGGGTTCTACGGCGTGTGGCGCGAGGACGACCTTATCGTTGCCGACGGCGACGAGTTGCAACTCGGCACGCACTGCCTGAATTTCCGCATCGTGCCGATGGTGCATTGGCCCGAAACGATGGTAACCTACGAGTCTACGGAGCGCATTCTCTTTTCGGGCGACGTGTTCGGTTGCTACGGTGCGCTTAACGGCGCAGTGATGGACAAGGATATGGACACCGCGCTCTATTTCAAGGAAATGGAACGCTATTACTCCACAATCCTTGGCAAGTATGCCGCGCCTGTGGAGCAGGCTTTGAAGAAACTTTCTGGTTTGCCCATAGATATTATTTGTTCTACACACGGCCCCGTGTGGACGGAACAGGCTGATAAGGCGGTGGGCGTTTACCGCCGCATGGCAGCCGGTGAGGCGGAGCACGGATTGGTAGTTTGCTACGGTTCGATGTACGGACACACGCGCCGCGTGGCGGAAGCCGTGGCAGAGGGCGCGGCTGCTGCCGGAATGAAGAAAATTATTATGCACGACGTAAGTCTCAGTCCGCTCTCGGATATTCTTGCCGACATCTACCGCTACGACACCTTGGCGCTTGGTGCACCGACCTACAACGGCGATGTGTTCCCAAAGATGGACGACTTGCTGCGCCGCCTTGCGGCACGCGTAGTAAAGAACCGCCGCATGGGCTGCTTCGGCGGCTTTACCTGGGCGGCGCAGAGCGTGAAAAAGATAATGTCTGCCAATGAGCAAATCGGTATGACGCTCGTAGGCGACCCCGTGGAATGGAAACAGGGAGTAGGGGAGGACACCCTCGAAAAAGCACGCGCTTTGGGTAAGCAGTTGGCAGGGTAGGGTAGAATGCCGAATATAAATGAAAATAAAACGAGGCGTGCCGCGCGGCACTCCTCGTTTGCGTAATATCATCTTTATCCTTTAGATTATCAATGTGCTTCGAGCCAGTTGCTGCCTTCTCCGCAGTCGGCTTCCAGGGGCACGGAAAGGGTGAAAGCGTGGTTCATTTCGTGGGTCACGATGCTGCTCACGCGGTCGAGTTCTTCAGGGAGGACGCTGAAGTTGAGTTCGTCGTGTACCTGCAAAATCATTTTCGAGCGAATGCCTTCCGCCTTGAAACGCGCGGCAACGCGTATCATGGCAATCTTGATAATGTCTGCAGCAGTGCCTTGAATGGGAGCGTTCACGGCGTTGCGCTCTGCATAGCCGCGCACAACGGCATTGCGCGAGTTGATGTCGGGCAGGTAGCGGCGTCGACCGCAAAGCGTTTCGATATAACCCACTTCTTTGGCGCGGCTGACGCTGTTGTCAATATATTCCCTTACGCCGGGATAGGTTTGGAAATAATTGTCAATCAATTCTTTTGCTTCCGTTCTGCTTACTTCCATACGCTCGGCAAGGCCAAAGGCAGAAACGTCTTTGCCTTGCGGCGTTCATCGCGCGACACTTCTTCGAGCGGCTTCTTAAAGATGCGGGCGGCGGTGGCGGCGTGAATGTCTTCGCCATTGTTGAAAGCCTCGATAAGATGAGCGTCGCCGCTAAGGTGTGCCATGAGACGCAGTTCGATTTGCGAGTAGTCGGCAGAGAAGAAAATCTGTCCTTCCTCGGGGATAAAGGCTTTGCGGATTTCGCGGCCGTTCTCGCCGCGCACGGGAATATTTTGCAGGTTGGGGTTCGACGAGGAAAGCCGCCCTGTTGCTGTAACTGCCTGATTGAAAGACGTGTGTATGTGCCCCGTGCGCTTGTTGATCAACTTTGGCAGGGCTTCGATATAGGTGGAAAGCAGTTTTTTCAGTCCCCGGTGCTGCAAAATCTTGTCTACGATAGGGTGCTTGTGGCGTATCTTTTCAAGTTCTTCCTCCGAAGTAGAATATTGTCCGCTTTTAGTTTTGCGAGCCTTTTCGTTCAGTCCCATTTCTCCGAAGAGCACTTCGCCTACTTGCCGGGGAGATGTGAGGAGGAACTCGTGCCCCGCCATTTCATAGATGTCTTTTTCAAGTTGCTCCATTTCCGTGCGGAAAGCGTTGCCGGTTTCTTCGAGGGCGGCCGTGTCGATGCGCACGCCGTTGCGTTCCATTTCGGCGAGCACGGGCATAAGCGGCATTTCGATGCTTTGGAACACATCTAACTGATTGTTCTTTTCCAGTTCCTCGCGGAGCGGACGCATCAGTCGCAGCGTGATGTCGGCGTCCTCGCAGGCATAGTCGCGGATAAGGGTGGGGGAGAGGTCGCGCATGTTTTTCTGTCCGCCTCCCTTCTTCTCTCCGATGAGTTCCTCGATGTGAATAGTTCGGTAGCCGAGGTAGATTTCCGCGAGGTAGTCCATATTGTGCCGTTGCTCGGGCTGAAGGATATAGTGCGCGAGCATCGTGTCGAACATTGGGGCGGAAATTTCGATGCCGTAGTTGGCAAGCACGTTAAGGTCGAACTTGATGTTCTGTCCCACCTTCATGATTTTTTCAGAAAGGAAGAACGGGCGGAACGCATCGACGATTTTCTGCGCTTCCTCCCGATTAGCAGGAACGGGCACGTAGGCAGCCTCGCCTTCGGCCGTTGCAAAACTCATTCCCACGAGTTCGGCATCTAAAACGTCCAAAGAAGTCGTTTCTGTGTCAAAAGCAACAAAATCGCTTGTCAAAATTTTGTCACAATATTTGCGCGCATCTTCTATATTATCAATAAGTTGATAATTCACAGCACCCTCTACAAACCCTCTGAGATTTGCGTGAAAATTTTCTTCCTGTACTTCGGTCGGAAATACGTCAAAGAGAGAACGCTGCTGCGGCGTGCTTTTTAACACTTTATCCGCATCTTGCATTTTTTTGATGAACGAGCGAAATTCGAGCCGCTCGTAAATTTTTTGCAAACGCTCCTTGTCGGCTTCTTTCACCTTGAAGCGCTCCGCGTCGAAGTCAATGGGAACATCTGTCCTGATGGTCACCAAAAATTTCGAGAAACGGATTTTCTCAACATTCTCTTCAATTTTCTTTTTCAGTGCTCCTTTTAGTTGTCCGGCGTTTGCGATGAGCGTTTCCACGTTGCCAAAATCTGCCAAAAGCGTTTTCGCTGTTTTTTCGCCTACGCCGGGACAGCCAGGAATGTTGTCGGCGGCATCGCCCGTAAGGCTTAGATAGTCGATGACGTTTTCAGGTGCGCCCACCCCGTACTTCTCGCAGACCTCCGCCGGCCCGAGGAGTTCCATGCCCTTTGCCCCGTGTCCGGGGCGGCACATAGTAATGTTGGGGCTTACCAACTGCGCATAGTCCTTATCGGGCGTAACCATTTGCACAGAAAGTCCGATGGATTCTGCCTTTTTTGCCAAAGTGCCGATTACGTCGTCGGCTTCAAAGCCTGCCACTTCGAGGATAGGAATATTATATGCTTGGAGAATTTCCTTGATGACGGGCACGGAGCGTTTGATGTCCTCCGGCGTGGCATCGCGCTGCGCTTTATATTCAGGGTAAGCCTCGTGTCGGAAAGTGCCGCCCGCAGGGTCGAAAGCCACGGCTAGATAGTCGGGGCGGGCATTGCGCAGCACGTCCTCCAAGGTATTGACAAAGCCAAAGATTGCCGACGTATTTTCACCCTTAGAATTGATGCGCGGCGATCGAATCAGGGCATAGTAAGCGCGGAAAATAAGCGCGTAACCGTCCAAAAGGTAAAGTTTTTCCATATTAAATTCGGTTTTTCAGGGTAAAAGTACGCAAATAAATCAGTAAATCGCGATAAATTATTACTTTTGTAGACTTTTAAGCGCATTTATGGATATTCTCTCGCAAATTCGTAAGCCCGTAGCGGAAGATTTGGCGCGTTATGAGCGTCTTTTCGACTCAGTGCTCGACCATGAGGACGACTTCCTCGGTCGGGCTTTGCAGTATGTGCGTAGCCGCAAAGGCAAGATGATGCGCCCGCTGCTCGTTCTGCTGATTGCTCGCGAGTGCGGTGCGGTAGGGGAGAAGGCACTCCATTCAGCAGTGACGCTTGAACTGCTGCATACAGCCAGCCTCGTGCATGACGATGTGGTAGATGAAAGCAATGAGCGCCGCGGTCAGGCTTCCGTGAATGCAGTCTACGGCAACCAAATTTCGGTGCTTGTGGGCGACTATCTTCTCTCTAAGTCACTGCAAGAAGCAGCCTTTACCGGCAGCCTGCGCATAGTAGACATTATTTCCCGTTTGGGCGGTACGCTTTCAGAAGGCGAGATTTTCCAAATCGCAAATATCCGCTCTGAACAGATTTCCGAGGAGGCATATTTCCGTATCATAGACCATAAAACCGCCGCCCTCTTTGCAGCGTGCGCCGAACTCGGAGCCTTGTCGGCAGATGCCGGCGAAGACTTTATAGAAAAGGCGCGCCGCTTCGGTGAAATCGTGGGTATTTGCTTCCAGATACGCGATGATATCTTTGATTATTACAGCAATTACGAGATAGGTAAGCCTACTGGCCGCGATATGGCGGAAGGAAAATTGACGCTGCCTGTTATCTACGCGCTTAATTCTACGCATGATGCCGCGATGCTTGCTTTGGCCGATAAAGTAAAGAAAGGCGAAGCAGACCGTGCGGAAATCGAAACACTTATTGCTTTTGCCAAGCAGAATGGAGGCATAGAATATGCGGAAAGAAAGATGCAGGAATTGCGTGCTCAGGCTTACGCAGCCATTGCTTCCTTCAAGAACGAAGCTGTCCGCAAGGCTTTGGAACAATATATAGACTTCGTGATAGACCGACAGAAATAAAACGCTTCTTCATAATAATAAAGGGCTTGCAACGCTTTGATTGCAAGCCCTTTATTTTGCAAAAGACTTTTTAGAACGGTTTGCCTTGCTCCCCGGTCAGTTCTGCTGCCAAAAGATTGGCAAGGCGGCTTGTGCCGATGCGGAACAGTCCTTCTTTGATCCATTCTTCGCCCAGCACTTCGCGCACAATCGTGTAATAGCCAAGTGCATCGTCGATGGTCTTAATGCCGCCGGCGGCTTTGAAGCCCACCTTCGTACCCGTCAGGTTGTAATAGTCGCGAATAGCCTTGCACATCACGAGTGCGGCTTCGGGCGTTGCTGCCGGCTCAATCTTTCCAGTAGAAGTTTTGATGAAGTCAGCCCCTGCAAACATTGACAGAACGGAGGCTTTATGGATATTCTCGGCCGTTTGCAACGCACCTGTTTCAAGAATTACTTTAAGCGGACGCCCGGCGCAGGCAGCCTTTATTTCCTCGATTTCATCGCTGCAAGTCTCATAGTCGCCCGAGAGGAACGTGCCTACGCTGAGCACCATGTCTATCTCCCTTGCGCCATCGTGCACGGCCAAGGCCGTTTCGGCAGTCTTGACTTCAATAAAGGTTTGCGAGGAGGGGAAGCCGCCGCTCACGCAGGCAATTTCCGTGGCCTCCACTTCCAAGGAGTCGGCTACTATTTTTGCGAAATTGGGATAAACGCAAATGGTAGCAAAGGCAGGCAGTTCGGGGTGCGCGTCGGCAAAATTGTTTACCTTTTCAACGAGGCGCAGCACGCTTTCCTGCGAGTCCGTAACCGTCAGTGTGGTCAGTTCGACGGCTGCAAAGAGTTGGCGCAATGTTTCAGGCGTGTTGTATTCTGCCTTGCGCTCTTCAAAGAGTTTTGTTACGGCAGCGTGTACCTGTTCGTCGCTCATCGGCGCATCAAACTTGGCAAAAGCCTGTTCGTATTTGTTCAATTCGTGGTGCGGTTCTTCGTGGTGGCAACCGCAATGGCAATGTTCGCTCATCTTGTTTGGTTTATTTGGTTAAGATTTTAATTTCTCGTTGTTTATATGCCTCGTGGCATCGCGTTTCGTTTTCTTTTCAATGCTTTTTTGCAGGGCTTCTTCGAGATTAACGCCCGTTTGGTTGGCCAGGCAAAGCAGCACCCATAGCACGTCTGCCATTTCCTCAGCCGGGTCTTGGTTTTCGCCGGCCTTAAAAGACTGGTCGCCGTATTTGCGAGCCATTACACGTGCCAGTTCCCCGACTTCCTCGGTGAGGCACGCCATATTAGTAAGTTCGCTGAAGTAGCGCACGCCGTAGGTCTTTATCCAACTGTCCACGGCCTTCTGTGCTTCCTGTATCGTCATAGTTAAGATATTGATAGGGTAGGGGAAAGGTTATTCAGGGTGCTTGGTGTCCATGATTATCGTTACGGGCCCGTCGTTTATCAGCGAAACTTTCATGTCTGCGCCGAAGACGCCCGTTTTTACAGGCTTGCCCGTTGCTTCTCCCAACTTTTTACAAAAATATTCGTAGAGAGGAATGGCGATTTCGTGCTTGGCCGCGCCGATATAACTTGGTCGGTTTCCTTTTTTCCAAGATGCCATCAGCGTGAACTGGCTCACCACCAAAAGGTCGCCACCCATGTCCATTACGGAGCGGTTCATCACGCCGTTTTCGTCGTCGAAAATGCGCAGCGCAGCCGTTTTCGCGGCAAGTTTGTCCGCGTCGGCTTCTGTGTCATCGGGCGAAACGCCCAATAGCACCAGCAAACCGCCGCCTATTTCGGAAAATATCTTTCCGTCGATGGTCACCGAAGCGCTTTTCACCCGCTGAATGACTACTTTCATAGCATATAATAATCGTTTGTCTGCGCAAACTTACACAAAATATATGAGATTGCGGCCTTTTCAGCCGTTATTCGGATTGTGTAGCGTGCAGCGCGTCGAAAATCTTTTGTCCGCGCGCCACGCCCACAACGCTTTGCAGATCCACCAAGGGGGCTTCTTTTATGCGTTTTACGCTCTTGAACTTTTGCAAAAGCGCCGTGCGCAACTTCGGTCCGATGCCCGGGATATTGTCGAGTTCAGATGCCGTTTGCCGTGCCGAACGCTTTTCCCTATGAAACGATATGGCGAAGCGATGCACCTCTTCCTGCATGGCACTAAGCGTTCTAAATAATTGGCTTTCAGGTTTTAACCCGATAGATTGCGGCGGAAAACCATATAAAAGTTCTCTGGTTTTGTGGCGTGGCAAGTCCGGCAATGGGGATATTCAGTTCTAATTCGTCTTTCACCACCTTTCTGATGATTTCCATTTGTCCCTTTCCGCCATCGGCGATAATCAGGTTGGGCAGCGTGCCGTTTTCCTCTTTAAGCCGCTTGTAACGCCTATATACAACCTCAGCCATAGATGCGTAATCATCAGGGCCTTGCACTGTTTTGATGATATATTTCCTGTAATCCTTTTTGCAGGGTTTGAGTCTTTCAAAAACCACACAGGCAGCCACGGCATCTTCGCCCTGAATATTAGAATTATCAAAGAGTTCAATGCGCAGGGGTGGGGTGGGGAGTGCCAGTTGCTGCTGGATCTCTTTCATTAGGCGCATATTCTTTTGGCTCGGATCCAGTTTCTCGGCCTGTTTCAAGCGGTCAAATTTGTACTGCTTCACGTTGAGGGCAGAGAGGTCCAGCAGTTTTTTCTTCTCTCCTTTAAGCGGTACGGTTACCGTTGCGTATTCTTCTGGCAGTGCCACGGGGAAAGGCAGTACGATCTCCTTTGCACCGCCTAACCCCCTGCCGCGCATTTCTATGATGCCCAGGCGGAGCAATTCCTCGTCGCTTTCGTCCAATTTCTTCTTATATTCAAAGGTAAAAGCCTGATTGATACAGCCTTCCGTGACGTGCAGAAAATTGATGAAAGCCACGTTCTCTTCGCTCTCGATATTGAACACGTCCAAGTCCTGGCGCAGTCCCGGGACCACCTCGCTGCGAGCGCGAAAGTTCTCTATAAGGTCGTATTTCTCTTTCACGGCTTGGGCCTCCTCAAAGCGCAATTCGGCGGCGAGGCTTTGCATCTCCTCCTTCATGGCTTGCGCCACTTTTGCCGTATTGCCTTTAAGAATGTCGCAACAGGCGGCGATGTTGCGCAGGTATTCGTCGTGCGTCTGTTTTCCAATGCACGGTGCCTTGCAACGATGTATGTGGTAGTCCAGACACACCTCATATTTGCCGCTTTCAACGCCTTCCTGCGTCATGATAGTCTTGCAGGGACGCGGCTGATAGAGATCTCGGCACAGGTCGAGCAAGGCGTACATAGTAGGCACATGGCTGTAAGGACCGAAATAAGTAGCGCCGCGCGTACGCCGCCTCGTCTTGAAAATGCGAGGCAGATATTCGTTTGTAACGGCAATGGAAGGGTAGGTCTTGTCGTCTTTGAGCAGTACGTTGTAACGGGGTTTGTAGCGTTTGATTAGGTTGTTTTCGAGCAAAAGCGCGTCTTCTTCGGTTTTTACCACCACATATTTAATGTCTCTAATCTTAGAAACCAATACACGCGTTTTGGCTGAAATCTGCTCCTTGTTGAAATATGAACTGACGCGCCTTTTCAGGTTCTTTGCCTTGCCGACATATATAACGATGCCCGAAGCATCGAGATACTGGTAGCACCCCGGTGCATCGGGCAAACTTAAAACGATTTGCTTAAGATATTCCTGTACGTCGGCGTTGCGCATCTGTTTATTCCGTAAGCGTGAGTAAGGTACTTATTTCGGCATCTTCTCCGATAAATTCGCGTCCTTTCAGACCCTCCATGCGTAATTCTATCAGGAAGTTTACGTAAACCTTTTTAGGGGCAAACTTATTTACAAGTTCTATCGCTGCCTTCATTGAGCCACCCGTAGCCAAGAGGTCGTCATGAATAAGCACGATTTCGTTTTCACCGAGTGCGTCCTCGTGCATCTCTATGGTATCTGTGCCATATTCTTTGTTGTATTCGGCTGAAATTGTTTTAGCAGGTAGTTTGCCAGGTTTGCGACACATAATAAACCCTGCGCCCAATTTTTCTGCCAGCATCGCACCCATTACAAAGCCGCGCGACTCTATACCCACAACTTTCGTGATGCCCTTGTCTTTGTAAATATTCACCAACTCATTGAGCATTTCCTTTACGCACGCCGGGTTTTTGAAGAGGGTGCTAACGTCCTTAAACTGTATGCCCTCTTTGGGAAAATTAGGCACGTTTCGTAAGTTTCTTATAAGCAAGTTTTTGTCCATAAGTATTTGATTAGTAAAAAATTCAAGCAATAAGTTCCACGTGGAACGTAAGAAAGTTATCTTCCGAGCAGCACAAGCAACACGCTGATGTCGCTCGGCGATACGCCCGGTATTCGTCCGGCTTGCGCCAGCGTTTCGGGATTTATGGTTGAGAGTTTCTGTCGCGCTTCGGTGGAGAGTTGCGTCAGGCTTTCGTAGTTGAAGCGCCCCTTTATCTTTATATTTTCCAGTCGCTGCATTTTATCTGCCAAAGCCCGCTCGCGAGCGATATATCCGTGGTATTTCATTTCAATTTCCGATGCTTCCAGGGTTTCTTCTCTATCTTCATCAATATTATTCAAGAAAGATTTGAAATCCTCTATCTCGTCGGCCAAACCGTTAAGCGTGATTTGCGGACGATTAATTAGGTCGAACATTTTGCAACCTCCGCTAAGCGGGGTGGTGCCGATGCTTTCAAGGAAAGGGTTGATGCGAGGTGCTTTTATGGGAAACGTTTTGCAATATTCTATAATCGCATCGATGCGTTCTTTCTTCTGGTTAAACCTCCCCGTTCGCTCCTCGGAAGCCATTCCATATTTGATCGCATAAGGCGTTAGTCGCACGTCGGCATTGTCCTGACGTAGCAAAATTCTGTATTCAGCGCGTGAGGTGAACATTCTGTACGGTTCGTCTACGCCTTTCGTCACGAGATCGTCAATCAAAACGCCGATGTACGCCTCGTCTCTGCCGAGCGTGAACCGTTCGCCGCCGCTGCATTTAAGCGCAGCGTTGATACCGGCGACAATCCCTTGGCCGGCGGCTTCTTCGTAACCCGTCGTGCCGTTAACCTGCCCGGCGAGGAATAGGCCGTCTACTTTCGTCTCGAGGCTATGCGATAATTGCGTCGGGTCGAACATATCATATTCAATTGCGTAACCAGGACGGTAAACCACCATATCCCTGAAACAGGGAATCTTCTTCAGAGCCTCGATTTGTATCTCCATCGGCAGGCTCGATGAAAAGCCGTTCAGATAAAGTTCGTTCGTGTCGCACCCCTCGGGCTCTAAGAAGAGCGGGTGGTGGTTACGGTCGGGGAAGGTGACAATCTTTGTCTCGATGCTCGGGCAGTAGCGCGGTCCGATACTCTGTATTTGTCCGTTGTAAAGCGGTGAATCCGCCAAGCCTTTCCTCAGGATATAGTGGACTTCTTCGTTCGTTTCGCACGTCCAGCACGGGAGTTGGGGTAGGGGACGGCAGGGGCTGATGTAGGAAAAGCGATGGAAATCCGTCTCGCCCGGTTGCACCTCCATTTCCTCGAAATGTACGGAACGTTTGTCTATGCGGACGGGCGTACCCGTCTTCATGCGGAACGATTTCAGACCTAATGCTTCCAACGAAGCCGTGAGGAAGTTTGCTGCAGGCTCGGCGCAGCGTCCGCCCGGCACCTGTTTGCGCCCCACGTGCATCAGTCCCCGCAGAAATGTGCCAGCAGTGATTACCACCGCTCTGGCACGAAGTTCTGCGCCCCATATCGTGCGGATGCCGCAAACCGTGTTGCCCTCGGTGAGTACCTCGGTCGCTTCGTCCTGCCAAATGTAGAGATTGTCGGTTTGCTCCAACCGTTGCCTCCATGTGTCGATGAAGCGGCGGCGGTCACACTGCGCCCGCGGGCTCCACATGGCAGGGCCTTTCGAGCGGTTGAGCATACGGAACTGGATGGCCGTGGCATCGGTCACCTCGCCTATGCCGCCGCCCAGCGCGTCTACCTCCCGCACGATCTGCCCCTTGGCTATGCCGCCCACGGCAGGGTTGCAGCTCATCTGCGCAATCTTGTTCATGTCCATTGTCACAAGACAGGTTTTCGCACCCATACGTGCGGCGGCAGAGGCCGCCTCGCAGCCGGCATGGCCTGCGCCGACGATAATGACATCAAAATTTTGGGAAAAATCAGACATATATTATTTGTAATGTTTCACGGGAAACAAAGGGCGAAAAAGGGATTAGTCAATCCTTTGCGGTTTGGGATATATGCGGTTCACTTTTTCTTTCGCAATGCGATGCGGTCGCCCGGTATGCGGTTGATGATCTTTTTCATTTCCAGCCCGAACAGCGTGGCAGAGAGTTTGTGGAGCGGCGTGTTAAGCGCGGCACACATCTCGGCAATGCCGCGTGCCTCGCCGTTGCCGAGCAAGTCGCAGACCGCTTGTTCCTCTACCGAAAGTTCCGGAAAAAGCGATGGGCGGATAACGGCTTTGGGCTGCTCCGTGTCCCATTCCATAAGTTTAGTGAAATCCTCGGCGGAGGTAATCAGTGCCGCGCCGCTGTTGCGGATAAGGTCGTTGCAACCTATGGAATACTCGTCCGTGGCGCGTCCCGGGAAGGCGGCGACCTCGCGGTTATAGTCCAATGCGAGGCCGGCGGTAATCAGCGCGCCGCCCTTCTTGGCGCTTTCCACCACCACCGTGGCGTGCGCCATGCCCGCCACGATGCGGTTGCGCCGCACGAAGTTTCCCTTGTCGGGGTTGGTGCCCGTGGGATATTCCGTGAGCAGTGCGCCGCCTCTTTCAATCATCTGCCGTGCCGTGTCGCGGTGCATCGAAGGATAGATGCGGTCGAGGCCGTGGGCCAGCACGCCGATGGTGTCTGCGCCGCAGTCCACGGCCGCGCGGTGCGCCACGATGTCCACGCCGTAGGCGAGGCCGCTCACAATCAGCACGTCCGGCACGAGGCGTTTCAGTTCGGCGCAAAACTCGCTGCACATCAGCCGCCCGTATTCCGTGACGTGGCGCGTGCCCACTACCGACACGATGTGCTGCCGGTTCAGATTGGCGTTGCCTTTCTGGTAGAGCAGGGTAGGG
The DNA here is from genome assembly GCA_004552155.1 of Bacteroidales bacterium. Taxonomy (GTDB): domain Bacteria; phylum Bacteroidota; class Bacteroidia; order Bacteroidales; family Bacteroidaceae; genus Alloprevotella. The sequence goes on along the minus strand of SFPF01000026.1, from coordinate 30,429 downwards.
GTGTCGGGGCAGTTGCGCAGCAAAAAGGGGAAATCCGGGTCGTTGAGCGTCAGGATGCGAATGTCGTGGCGTTCGCAGAAATCCAGTTCGTGCTTCGCCTGCTCCATGGCAGCGTTCTTGCCCGAAGCCAGTGCCTTGAAGAGGGGCGGGTGCTGCCTGCCGAGGTCGGCAAAAGCCTCTTCGGCGGAAGCATATACGTCGTAAATCTCACGCATTTGCTTTTGTTTCAGACCTTTAAGCAATGAAAGCGCGATAGAGCAGAGCATCGTGTGAACTGAGTTAAGATAAGATTTGTTGCAAAATTAAGCAAAAAACACCTTAGCCGTTGCGGCTTTTGCCCATTATCTTAGCAGAAAGGCGCGTTCTGCCGCTTTTTTCTCTCGAAAGGCAGTGCGGAGCAACTATCTGCGCAGGCCGCCGATGCGCTCACGGCAAACGGTCTTTCGTTCCTGCCGAAAAAATCTTATTTGCCGCCTGCAAATTTTCCCTCTCAGCGCAGACATTTTTCATTATCTCCTTGAAAGTTTTTGTTACAAACTTTCTAACATGTATTACAAAGTTTGTAACGCGCGTTACAAAGTTTCTAACATGTGTTACAAAGTTTGTAATAAAAATTGTCTTATAGGAAAGGAAAAACTTTCTGCGCAGACAGGGAAAAATAGCTCGGGCTTAGTAAAAAATATCTTGCTTAAAATTTTTGCGGTCACGTATGAGCGTCGCTACTGCAATGTATGAAAACAAAGATTTCCTCGCTTTTTCTCTCTGATACGGGCAACATTCGCATAAATATATTAGATTGCGCCTTGCCCTTTAATGCGATAGAACTAATAGGTTTCAAACAAAAACCGATGATGAACCGCATAGCGGCGCATCATCGGTTTTTATGTTTTTATAAGGTGCTTGCCTATAAGGCGGCCAAATTAAAAATATTTGCCGAACCGCTCATTCAGCTCCGCGCTTTCAGAGAGGCGGCCGTTGACGAGGCAGACCGTCTCGACGGTGGAGCGGATAACGGGCTTGTTGTCGGGCAGGCGAAAGATGTCCTGAATGAAGACGTATTTGATGCCCTCCTTGCGCAGGGCCAGGCGCGACACGAAACTGTCGCCGCTGCGCAAAGGCGTTTTGAACGCCATTTGCAGACGCGCCACGACGGCATCCGTGCCCTGCTCGTGCAGGGCGGCGAAACTGATGCCCTCGGAACGCAGAAACTCGTGGCGCGTATGCTCGATGTAGTGCTGGTAGTTGGCATTGTTCACGATGCCTTGAAGGTCGCATTCGTAATCGCGCACCTTCATTTCCAAAGAAAAGATATATTTTTCCATAAATAGAAAGGCTTTTATGCTGACAGTCGGTTAAGGTTGAGGCACGGCGCGGAGGTATTCTGCGCCGAAAGCGCAGCGCAGGCAGTCCTTGCGGTCGCAGTAGTGCATTTTCAGGCGGAAGAGCGCCTGCGAGTCGGCGGCGTGTTGCGGCGCGATGCCGGCAGCCGCCCAGCTGCGCGTAATGAAGTTCTTTTCAGGCTTGATGCTTTCGAGCAGCGCAAAGGCGCGTTCGCACAACGCCTCGTCGGCAAGGTAGCGGCCGTAGGCGAAGAGCAGGGGCGCGGCGACGTTGATGAGCAAGAGGTCGAGCGAGGCGGCTTGCAGCGTTTTTGCGCTGTGGGGCGCGGCGTGCCCGAAGTGGTAATGGTCTTGCCAGTAGTCCGTGGCAGCCGTGCGGAACAGGGAGCGCAGGCCGTCGGCGTCGGGCGTCTCGACGATGCGCGAGAGCGAAGTGGCGCCTTTGTGGTAGAGCGCCGCCAGCTGCGAGAGGCGCACGATGGGAAAGTTTTGCGGGCGCAGCCGCATCAGCCGCCAGCGCGCGGCGTCCATCGGCGTGAGCGAGAATTTGCTTTTCAGGAAATCGTATTCTCGCTTCAAGAGGCGGAAATACTCGTCCTCGCAGTCCTGTGCCCCGTCCAAAAGCCCTGCCTGCCCGATGAAGAAGGCTTCCACTTGCAAGAGGTTGTCGCGGTGCTTGCCGATGGCCTGCGGCTCGATGCCCAAGGCCCATTGTTCAAAGGCGTCGGCATTCGTGCCGAACCCGAAGCCCCGCGCGAGGGCGATGAACGCGGCGCGTTCCCAGTCGCTGCCTGTGCGTTGCAGGTACTCGCCGATGCGCAGCGTCTTTTCTTCGAGCCGTTCCACAGCGAGCGCGCTCAGGTAGCGGTGCACGTTGATGGGGGCGACGGAAGGGATGACTTTGTAGCAGGGTGGGTATTTCTCTTCCTCCAAAAGCTGCTTATAGTTTTGGGAGATGTGCGCTGGCACGGGCAGTACAAGCTGCGGCAGCGTGCGCCCATCGGCCGTGGCTGCCTTTGCGCCGTCGACACCCACGACGTGCAGGATCGTGTTGTTGTAAGCAGGGTCGAGGTGGTGGCGGTGGGCAAACCAGTCGGCGGCTTTCTCGTGGATTTCCACGTTGCCTGCCCACAGCGTGCCGCCGATTTTGATTTTGGCGTTGAAGAAGTCGGGGCCGGCGTTGCGGTTGTGCAGTCCCGGGTCGATGATGTCTACGGGTTGGCCGTCGGTAGTGGCGAGCGGCGTGCTTGGCCAAAGCTTTTGTTGCCAAACGTAATGCAGTAGCAGTTCCATTTCTGTGCGCATACGGGTTAAACCAACAAAGGTAGGGCTTTTTCTTCTATCTTACAAGGAAGTGCGGCTTTTGGAATAATAAAAACGTTTTAGTAAACGAGTAGACAAGTAAACAAGTAGACGAGATAGAGATGTTTTGCTAAATCATTTTTATCAGCAACTTGTCTCGTTTACTTGTCTACTCGTTTACTCGTAACTAAAAAAGCAAAAATCTATTTGCTTATAAGCAAAGTATGCGTAACTTTGCAGGCGAAAACAGACAGAGGAAAGATTTGACTGCTTGCAACCTCTCAAAAATAATGCTAAAACGAAGCTCGGGCGCAGCCGCTGCAACGCGGCAGACAACATCAGCCCGGCAACCATATCGCCCACTGCCTGTTCTCCCGCAACGATGCCGCGGAACAGGCATTTTTTTATTCATTTTTCCTAAAAACATATTTTAGATATGGCTTACTTGTTCACTTCAGAATCCGTGTCGGAAGGACATCCCGACAAAGTGGCTGACCAAATTTCCGACGCCGTGCTCGACCAGCTCTTGGCTTTCGACCCTAATTCGAAAGTTGCCTGCGAAACCCTCGTCACGACGGGGCAGGTGGTTGTGGCCGGCGAGGTAAAGTCGGAGGCTTACGTAGACATTCAGGACGTGGTGCGCCGCACCATTGCCCGCATCGGTTATACCAAGGCCGCCTATAAGTTTGAGGCCGAAAGCTGCGGCATCCTCACGGCAATCCATGAGCAGAGCGCAGACATCAACCGCGGCGTCGACCGCACCGAGCCGCAAGAGCAGGGTGCCGGCGACCAGGGCATGATGTTCGGCTACGCCTGCAACGAGACCGACACATATATGCCCCTGCCGCTAGCCCTTGCCCACGAGCTCCTCTCGGTGCTTGCCGAGATACGCCGCGAGGGCAAGGAAATGACTTACCTCCGTCCCGACTCCAAGAGCCAGGTGACTATTGAGTACGACGACGAAGGCCGCGCGCAGCGCATTGATACCATTGTGGTGAGCACGCAGCACGACGAGTTTATCACCGACCCCGCAAACCCCGCCGCCGCAGATGCCGCCATGTGCGAGCGCATCGCCAGCGACGTAAAGGAGATACTCATTCCCCGACTGCTGCGCGAGCGCGTCAACACGCCCGAGGTGCTGCGCCTCTTCGACAATCCCAATATTAAATATTATGTAAACCCCACGGGCAAGTTCGTCATCGGCGGCCCGCACGGCGACACGGGGCTTACGGGGCGCAAAATCATCGTGGACACCTACGGCGGCCGCGGCGCGCACGGCGGCGGTGCTTTCTCGGGCAAAGACCCCTCGAAGGTAGACCGCTCGGCAGCCTATGCCGCCCGCCACAAGATGCTCGTGCAACTGAGCTATGCCATCGGCGTGGCAGAGCCGGTGAGCGTTTACGTGAACACCTACGGCCGTTCGCACGTTGCCCTTTCCGACGGAGAGATTGCCGAGAAAGTGAAGCAAATCTTCACGCTCACGCCGCACGCCATCGAGCAACGCCTCAAGCTGCGCCGTCCCATCTACGAGGAAACGGCTTCCTACGGCCACGTGGGCCGAGAACCGCAAACCGTAACCAAGACTTTCTCCGCCCCGGGCGTACCCGACAAAACCGTGGAGGTAGAACTCTTCACCTGGGAAAAGCTCGACTACGTGGAGCAAGTCAAGGCGGCGTTCGGACTTTGATTAGTTAGTAAACAAGTTGACGAGTAGACGAGTAAACAAGACACGTTACTTTTCTAAAATTTAGTTTGCAAGACATTTCTGTCTTGTCTACTCGTCTACTCGTTTACTTGTTTACTCCTTATTTATTCTTTAGAATATGAACATTACCATCTATTGCGCTTCAAGCGGCCGGTCGCCCGAGTGTTTCGTGCGCGACGCGGCTGCCTTGGGTTATGATAGACCAAGGCTGGCAGCACACGGGCATGACGCGCCTCGTTGTCACCGAGAGCATGCATGTCCGCAAGGAGCGCATGGCGGAACTCTCAGATGCCTGCATCGCCTTGCCGGGCGGCGTGGGCACGCTGGAAGAACTCTTGGAAATCATCACGTGGAAGCAGCTCGGGCTGTACATGAAGCCGATTGTCGTGCTCAACACGCAGGACTACTTCTCGCCCTTGCTCCGCCAGCTCGAGCAGGCCGTGGAACAGCAGTTTATGAGCAGCCTGCACGCCACGCTCTGGCAAGTGGCGGCCACGCCCGAGGAGGCTTTGCGCCTCGCAGTGGAAACTCCGCCGCTTCAAGAGCCGATCAGGAAATTCGCCGCCCTGTGACAATATATTATAGATGTCTATTTCCCTTAATCCGAAAAGATGTTCCAAGACTCTTTGCAGATAGTGCCGCCTGCGGCTTTCGACACAGTGCCTGCCGCTCCGGAAGACATTCGGCCACTGCCTGCCGGCAAGCCGTTGCAGATGTATCCTGCTGCGCTCGACACGGCGCAGTGGCAGCACGGGCTGCTGCGCTTCGAGAATATGCCGCCTACCAGTGCGCCCGACAGCACGCTTCTGCATTACGGGGAGATAACCTCTTATAACCCCGCGGGTATGGCTGGCGAGCCGCTGCCTTATTGTTTCAGGACGGACGATATAGTTACCTCCTTCCTGCTGCTTAGTTTCTTCTTGGTGGCATTTGTCACCGCCTATTCGCGCCGTTTTCTGTCGGCCGCCCTAAAAGATTTCTTCCATAAGGGCAGCCGCAGCGAGCGGCTCACCACTCAGGAAGATAATAGCCTGCGCGGCAAATTCTTTCTCGTTTTCCAAACCTCTTTTCTGCTCGGCATTCTCTTTTACGACTATGCCGCCGAGCGGTTGCCCGAAGCCTGCGGCAAGGTGTCGCCTTACTATATCCTCGGCGGCGCTGTATTGTTATGCATTCTCTGTTATTGGTTGAAAATGCTCTTGCAGCGGTTCGTCGGCAACGTGTTTTTCGATGCCGCGAGCAACCGCCGCTGGACCGACGCCGCCAACCTGTGTGTTTTCTTGGCGGGCATCTTTCTTTTTCCCTTGGTGCTCTTGGTCGTTTACTTCGATTTGGACTTTGCTTTGACGCAAACATTGTTCCTTTTTACCTTTTTATTCATCGAAACCCTACTTGCTTATAAGTGTTTTTGCATATTTTTCGGTTACGCTTTCGGTTGGGTGCATTTAATTTTGTACTTTTGCACGCTTGAAATTGCTCCCTTGGTTATTTTATGGCGTTCGTTGCATGTTTTGACGGGCTATTTAGCCGCGATTGAATTATAAATATGCATATCGCCGAGGCGCAAGGCAGGGTAATGGAGAGCGGCACAAGCATAAGCAAAACCCTGCAACACAAAATATCTAAGCGTTCAAAGGTATTCATGGTAAAAAAAATACTTGTTTCCCAACCGGCACCGACCACGGAGAAGTCTCCCTATTTTGACATTGCAGCGAAGCACGGCGTAGAGTTTGTGTTTCACCCCTTCATTAAGGTGGAATGCCTCACGCCCAAAGAATTTCGCCAGCAGAAGATACAGGTGCTTGACTACTCGGCCATCGTGTTCACCTCGCGCCACGCCATCGACAACTTCTTCACCCTTTGCAAGGAGATGCGCGTAGCCATTCCCGAAACGATGAAATACTTTGCCATTTCCGAAACGGTTTCCTATTACATACAGAAATACGTGCAGTACCGCAAGCGCAAGGTGTTTTGCGGCGCAACGGGCAAGCTCGCCGATTTGGTGGCGATGATGGTGAAGCACAAGAACGAGAAATACCTCGTACCGCAGAGCGACGTGGCCGGCGACGAGGTGCACCGCTTGCTGGAAGAGAAGAAACTCAACCACACCGAGTGCATCATGTATCGCACCGTGCGCAACGACTATCCGCAGGACAAACCTTTCGACTTCGACATGATAGTGCTCTTCACACCTGCCGGCGTCGAGTCGCTGCAAAAGAATTTCCCCGACTTCGTTCAGGGCGACACGCGCCTGGCTTGCTTTGGCAAGAGCACGGCAAAGGCGCTGGGCGAAGCAGGGTTCCGCTTAGACCTTGAAGCCCCCACGGTTGAGGCGCGCTCCATGACGGCCGCCATCGACCTGTATCTTGATAAAGTGAATAAGTAAACGGGTAGTGCGGCCCGCATCTCGCTGCTTACGTCTCACGTCATTTTGAAAATGTCTCATCAGTATAAATTCCCCAAAGCGGAGCATCTTTGTCTGAAAAGAGACATAGAGCGGCTCTTCTCAGCAGGCACCAAGTCGCTGTCGGCCTATCCGTTGCGCGTGGTAGTCGGCGCGGCCGAGACGGGGAGCGTGCCAGTAAAGGTGCTGATGAGCGTGTCGAAGCGGAGGCTGCACCACGCCGTAGACCGCAACCGCGCCAAGCGGCAGATGCGCGAGGCTTACAGGCTCAACAAGCACATTCTTTTAGATAGTCTTGCCGAGGGCGAATGTCTGCACCTTGCTTTCGTTTGGCTGGCCGACCGCCCCCTGCCCACCAAGTTCGTGATGTCTAAGATGCAGAACCTTCTTGTGCGCCTTACCGAGCAAAGGTAAGGGTGTTATTACGTTTCAAGAGATGGCATGAACCTTATTCTTCAGAAAATCCGCGATTTCTTTGTTTTGCTGTTGGTAGCGCCGATACGGTTCTACCAACGTTTTATTTCTCCCCTCACGCCCCCGGCGTGCCGCTTCACCCCCACTTGCTCACAATACGCCGTTGAGGCGCTGCGCCGCCACGGTCCCGTCAAAGGGCTTTACCTTGCCGTGCGCCGCATCTTGCGTTGCCATCCTTGGGGCGGCAGCGGCTACGACCCCGTGCCGTAAACGAATTATCTGTATACTCGTTTATTTGTTTACTCGTCTACTCGCCTACTCGTTTACTCCCTTTCGATGTTCGACTTCCACACTCACCACCTTGATGCTCCTGCGGGCGAAGCCATTATTTGCCTGCCCGCCGAAGTGCTGCGACGTCCCGATGCTTTCGGGCCGCGCGAAGGTGCGCTTTATGCCGCCGGCGTACACCCTTGGGCCACGGCCGACGAGGCTGATGCCCGCGTGCAGTTGCAAGGCCTGCCGTGCCTCTTGGCGCATCCTCAGGTGGTGATGCTCGGTGAGTGCGGTTTAGACAGGCTGCGCGGCGGTGCCGAGGTGTTCCAGATAGAAATCTTTGAGGCGCAAATAGCTTTGGCAGAGCGTTTCCGCCTGCCCGTCACGCTCCACATTGTCCGCGCCTGGGACGCTTTGCTTCGGCTTCATAATTCGCTCCGCCCCTCCACGCAGTGGACGGTACACGGCTTTCGCGGAAAGCCCGCCCTCGCCCGGCAACTGCTTGATGCAGGCATCGATTTGAGTTTTGGAGCGCAATATAATCCCGAAAGCTATAGTCTTACCCCTCCCGAGCGGCGGCATCGCGAGAGCGACGCTGTTTGACGCCCCTCTTCTTACCTGCTTCTCTACTCGTTATTATAGTAAAAAGGGTATTTACCTCGAAAAGAATGCCTAACTTTGCCTGCAGAAACATATAAAATCAATTTAGAAAGATAATATGAATTTCGTAGAAGAACTCAAATGGCGCGGCATGATACACCAGATGATGCCGGGCACAGAAGAAATGCTTTCGCAAGGTATGGCAACGGCCTACGTGGGCATCGATCCCACGGCCGACTCCCTCCACATCGGCCACCTCTGCGGCGTGATGATGCTCCGCCACTTCCAGCGCTGCGGCCATAAGCCTCTCGCCCTCGTTGGTGGCGCAACGGGCATGATTGGCGACCCCTCGGGCAAGAGCGCAGAGCGCAACCTGCTCACCGAGGACGTTTTGCGTCACAACGTGGCCTGCATCAAGGCACAGCTCGCCCACTTCCTCGACTTCGACAGCGACGCGCCCAACGCCGCCGAGTTGGTGAACAACTACGACTGGATGAAGAACTATTCCTTCCTCGACTTCGCCCGCGAAATCGGCAAGCACATCACCGTCAACTACATGATGGCCAAGGAAAGCGTGAAGCGCCGCATCAATGGCGAGGCAGGCGACGGGCTTTCATTCACAGAGTTCACCTATCAGCTGCTTCAGGGCTACGACTTTCTCCATCTCTATCAGGAAAAAGGCTGCCGCCTGCAAATGGGCGGTGCCGACCAGTGGGGCAACATCACAACTGGCACGGAACTCATTCGCCGCAAACTTGGCGCCGATGCTGACGCTTACGCCCTTACCTGCCCGCTCATCACAAAGGCCGACGGCAAGAAGTTCGGGAAAACGGAGCAGGGCAACGTGTGGCTCGACCCGCAGCGCACCACGCCCTATAAGTTCTACCAGTTCTGGCTCAACGTGGGCGACGAAGAGGCAGAGCGCTACATCAAGATTTTCACCTCGCTCCCGAAGGACGAAATCGACGCCCTCATCGCCGAGCACCGCGCCGACCCCGGCCGCCGCGTGCTGCAAAAGCGCCTCGGCGAAGAAGTGACCTGCATGGTGCACTCCCGCGCCGACTACGAGATGGCCGTCGAGGCTTCCAATATTCTCTTCGGCAAGGCCACCAAGGAAAGCCTGCAGCGCCTCGACGAGGCCACCCTCCTGAGCGTCTTCGACGGCGTGCCCCGCTTCACCGTGGGCCGCAGCCAGGCCATCGGCGCAAAGGCCGTGGACCTCTTTGCCGAAACCACCCAGTGCTTCGCCTCTAAGGGCGAGATGCGCAAGCTCGTGCAGGGCGGCGGCGTGAGCCTCAATAAGGAAAAGCTCGCCCAGTTCGACCGCCCCATCGAGGAGGCCGACCTCATCGCCGGCAAATATCTTCTCGTGCAGCGCGGCAAGAAGAACTATTACCTCATCACCGTGAACTAATCCTGCGAGGACAGGCATATATTAAATGTCTTAGGGCATGCCAGGCCGATACTTGGCATGCCCTTTTTGCGTGTTTGCGTTTCCCGTCATGTGCCCCGCAGGAAGTTGTTTTTTCCTCGGATTTATTTTTTCTTCTATGCTTTATATTTTCCATTCTGACGGATAAAATCTTTATTCAGCAGTGTTGAACATGTATTCAACACTGCTGAATATGTATTCAATAGTGCTGAATATGTGTTCAACAGTGCTGAATAAAAACTATCTCGGAGCAAATAAGATTTTTCAAAAAAAGGAGAAAACATTGCCCGTAAATGCCCGTAAATGCCCGTAAATGCGGCAAAACATGTATGAAAAGCCTCTTTTGTTTGTTTGCTACTAAGATAATCGCTATTTTTGCAGGGTAATAACTTTATTAGCCCCTTCGGGGCATCACTTAAATCTATCAAAAAACACACAATGAAAACGCTGAAAGCCTTATTACTTTCAACTGCCCTCGTTGCCACAGGCGCGTGGGCACAGAGTGTGCCGACGCATGAGGCGTACGTTAGCTACGGAATGCCGAGCAGCATCGTCGATGCACTCAAAAACTGGGAACCCGGCAAGCCCTTCAACGGCGATGCCAATTACAAGGACGAGAATTTCTTCATCTCGCGCGTGCCGATGAAGCAGAAATTCCTGCCTGGCGTTTACGCCAATCAGCAGATCACCGACGCTACCGACAAAAACCTTTGCTGGTGCGCTCCCACGGGTGAAATGACCAAGAAGTGGGGTCCGATGCCGCGCTACAATTTCGATGCCGACAACTTCAACCTCTGGCAGTATATCAACATCCACTCCAACTGGAGCAACGGTTGGTGGCGCGTGCCCGGTGCATTCAACGACGTAGCGCACAAGAACGGTGTCAAGACGGGTTGCACCTACTTTATCGACTGGGGTGCTTCTGTTAACCAAACGAACGAACCGGGCAAGACGCTCTTCGAACTCTCGGCACAGGACACGAAGGGTAACCCCATCTATGCCGAAAAGTTCATCAACTTCCTCCGCTACTACGGCATCGACGGCATCTGCCTCAATCCCGAAGGAAAATGGGGCGCAGCCGTTTACAGGCCCTTCATGAAATTCCTCGCAGTTTGCCACAAAGTGGCCAAGGAAAAGGGCTGGCCGTTCCACGTGGACTGGTACGCCTTTGTGAGCAACACGGGCGCACTCTCCGACAACGGCTGCACGCTGAGCTCTTATAACGATAAATGGTTCCACGACGATGAACTCGGACAGCCCGTTACGGATATGTTCTTCCTCAACTACAACTGGGGCGCAAGTTCGCTCTCTACCAGCGTGGCCACGGCCGAAGCCCACGGCCGTTCCTCGTACGACGTGTATGCCGGTTTCGACATGCAGGGACGCGGTTTCGGTAAGTACGGCAACGCAGGTTGGGAAACGCTGATGCAATATCCCGTCAGCATCGTAGTTTGGGGCGCACACGACCGCAGCCAGCTCTACATCGGCTCCACCGAAGGCGGCCAGAGCGACTACGCCGTGCAAAACGAGTATCAGAAGAAGCAGGAACTCCTCTTCTCCGGCGCCAACCGCAACGTGCTCAAGCTGCCTGCGCTCAACACGGGCAACACCACAACCTCCTTCTCCGACCTCGCCTCTTGGCACGGCTATGCCAAGGCCGTGCGCGAGCGTTCCACGCTGAGCGAAGTGCCCTTCGTGACGCGCTTCAACCTCGGTAACGGCCGCTTCATGAACAACGACGGCGTGACGACCTGGAACCACAAGTGGTACAACTGGGGCGTGCAGGACCTGCTGCCCACGTGGCGCTGGTGGATTGACAATGGCGACGGCAAGACCGTGCCCGCCCAGGCCATCGAGGCTGACTTTACTTACGACGACGCTTGGTTCGGCGGTTCTTGCCTCAAATTCCACGGCAAGACGATGCGCTCCGACGTGCGCCTCTTTGCCACGAAGTGGAACGTGGCTTCCGAAAACGACGAGTTCCGCCTTGTCTACAAGGTTAACTCTGGCAAGGAAACGGGTGCCCGCCTCATGGTGTCGAAGCAGGGTGCTGAAAACAACTTTGCATTTGTGGCTCTGCCCGAAGCAGAAAAGCAGGGCGAGTGGTACACCGCTACCATCAAGGCTTCTGCCCTCGGCTTGAAGGGCGGCGACGTGATTGGTTGCGCCGGCCTGTCGTTCCAGGCTACGCCCGACAACTATGAAATCCTCCTCGGCGAGTTCGCATTCGTGCCCGCCAACTTCAACGAAACACCCGTAACGCCGCAGATCACCTACTCCGAAGTAATGAAGCGCGTGTACAATCGCGCCGACTTCAAGGTTGTCTTCGACATGCCGTTCAGCGGCACGCGCAAGGCTGAATACGACGGTTGCCCCATCTACAATGAAGAAGTAGGTGCCTGGTACTACGAAGTATTTATCAAGCAGGGCGAAAAGGAAACCCTCCTTACCACAACTACTTCTTGGGCGGCTTACGTGGTAGACGCTCCGCTCGACGTGAACAATCCTAAGTTCCAAATTGGCGTGCGTGCCGTGGGCAAGGACGGCAAGACGAAGAGCCCCATCACTTGGACCAACGAAATCGAAGCACCGCTTACGCTCATCGAAACGCTTACCATCGACAAGGATGTGATTAAGCCCAACGAAACCTTTACCATCGGCTTTGAAGATCCCAACCACGTGGCTTCTGACTTTAAGATCTACAACGCCCGCACGGGTGCCGTGGTGAAGACTGCCACCGGCGTGCTGACTATGGAAACCTCTCTGCCCGAGGTTGGCAGCTACGACGTAGAGGTTACGACCAACGGCGTTAAGAAGATGAACCGCTCGCTCATTCTCGTTTCCCCCGAAGCTACGGGCCGCCTGCCGCAAATCAACAGCCTTGCGGCCGACAAGACGACCGTTGCCGGCGGCGAAAGCGTGAACTTCACCGCTTCTATTAATAAGGGCGACACCTACAACGGCAAGCCCTGCACCGTTTCCAAGTCGCTCTACATGCAAGAGCCTTATCAGCTCACGGTTGACGCTGGTGTGATGAGCGAATACACCACCAACTCTTATGCCCTCTGGTTCAAGGTAGAGAAGTTCGAGCACGCCAGCCTCGGCACGCTCCTTATGACCAAGGTGAACCGCAACTACGGCGGCACGTGGACTGAAAGCGTATGGGGCGAAATGTGGACGGCTATCCGTCCCGCCGGCTATGCCAAGAACAACAACATCGGCCGCAACAACGCTGAAAACGAGCTTTCTGTCAGCTTCGACGGCCCCAAAGCCGGTACGGGCAACTACGAGCACAATAACGATGTGGACGGTCTTTCCGACGGCTACTCCTTGCAGCCCGGCACGTGGTACCACGTCTGCGTTGTGAAGAACGGCAAGAGCGACGTGCGCATCTACCTCAACGGTAAGAAGATCGTGCAGTGCGCCAGCCGCGGCGCAGGTCCTAAGGACTGGAGAGGCGCCAAGTTCTACGTAGGTGGCTCTATGACGAACCTTGCCAGCTTTACCGGCTGGGTAGACGAAGTGCAGATTTGGGACAAGGCGCTCACCGACGCCGAAGTGCTCCAAAGCATGCAGGGCTACAGCGCAGGCAATATCCCCGCAAACCTCAAAGGCTATTTCACTTTCGAGGAAAGCCGCACCGATGGCGAAGGCTATATCTACTTCCCGAACCTCGGAACGGGCGCAGCAGGTGCTCCAGGCGCTTACATGACGATCGGCAAGTCTGAAAACGATGTGACGACCGACTACAAGCAGAACCAGCTTACCACCGCCCTCGGCGTGCCTATGATTGAAGGCAATCAGGCCATCGCTTACGAAAGCTCCAAGTGGATGCTCGAAGGCGCATTGCTCGACACCTCTGCCGACGAGGCCGCTACGGCTACTTATCACGAAAAGGGTACTTTCCCCGTGACGCTCGTTGCTTCCAACTCTTGGGGCAGCACCACGAAGACCATTAGCGACTACATCGTAGTGACCAGCAGCACCGGCATCAACAACGTGCAGACCGAAGGCGGTTACATGGTTTACCCCAAACCCTTCAAGGATAAGGTGAACCTGCTCTTCGCACAGGAAGGCAACTATCGCATGATGGTGTTCGACGCAAGCGGCAAGCAGGTAGGCAATTCCTACGTTGAGGCTGCCGCAGGCGAAGTAAGCGAAATCGCCCTCAACGGCGCGAAAGGCACTTACGTAATCACCGTGCTGAAAGACGGCAAGTGTGTCCGCTCCTTCAAGGTGAACAAGCAGTAAAGCATTAACCCTATATCAAAGCAAATCGGGTGCGCCCCTTGTCGGCGCACCCGATTTTTTATGTCTTGTCTACTCGTCTACTCCAATCAGCGGCGTATCACAAAATAAGAAAAGCAGAGGGAAAGCAGAATGCTTGCGCCGGGAATAAGCCATTGATAAATGCCCGGCAGGCAATAGGCAGCCCAAAGCCCAAGGCAGAGCAGCAGAAAATGAGAAAGCGAAAGCGCGGCCGTGCCCCGCTGGAAACGGAAACCGTAGCGACGCCCGTAAACAATGGAAAGATTGAGCAAGTCCAAGGCATTGGCAACGGTGAGGCCGATGCCCGCGCCAATCAGTCCGCCCCAATGATAGCCCGCCGCAATGGCAGCCACGAAAAAGGCATTATAAGCCGCCTCCATGAAGAAATAAACGGTCGAGTGGCCCTTCGCCAAGGTGAGGTAGGCGATAGGCGTGTAAATCGCCTTAAAATACATAGAGGGCAGTGCTAAAAGCACCATCGGCGCAACGGGCAGGAAGTTTTCGGAATAAAGCAGTTTGATGAGGAAAGGCAGCAGCGGCATGATCAGGAGCAGGAGCGGCGTCATCAGCAGCAGGCAGATATTGATTTGGCGGTTGATGGTCAGATTGCACGCCGCCACGTCCTTATTTACCGCCGAAAGCCTCGGATAATAGTCCGCATCGAACGCGAGAAACACCAGCCGCGCATAGCTCACCGTCAGCGTGCAGCCGGCGGCGAACAGGCCTAATTCGGCAATAGAAGAAGAGGAGGAAATATAAGTTCTGACAATCAATTCAGCCAAAGCCGTAAGCACACCGGCTGCCACGAAACCGATGCCGAGTTTGAGCAACGGCAGACCGCATTTAAGGTAGCGCACGCTGCGCAGCGTCACTGCCCACGGCACGAGGCGCACGGTGGCACTGAGGCAAAGCAGGTAAAGCGCCGCGCCCGAGAGCACGAGCGACGGCAGAACGCCGTCCAGTCCCAAAAGCCAGTAGCAAGCCACGCAGATGCACAGCGTACAGAGTGCGCCGGCGGTCGTGATGCGTGCCAAAAGCCTCATTTGCCGCAGGGCTTTCAGTATGGCCATCTCGCCGCCCGTCAGCGTGGTGGCTGCCGCGAGCAAGGAGAGCAGCATGAAGTGGACGGTGTAAGCGGCATCGTGCATCACCAGGCGGCTCAGCAGCGGCGCGGCCGCTATGCCGGCAGCGATGGCCAAGAGTGCCGTTATCGCAAGCCACGAGCGTATGAGCCGCACCTGCCGGGCCACGCGCTTGCAGTCGCCGGCCTCGTGCAGTTCAGAGAGGCGGCGCACAGCCGAGAGCGAAAGTCCGCAGCCCGTGGCCGTGCTGAGCATTTCGGAGGTGCGGGAGAAAAGGTCGGCAAGTCCTACGCCTGCCGTGCCGATGAGCAGCGCGGCGAACTTGTTGCGCACCACGGAAATGAGCAGAGTGATGACTTGCACGCTGCCAAACAGCCCCGTGTATTTGAGAATATGTTTGTAAGAGGTGGGAGGCATCTGCATTATACTCCCGGCAGGGAGTGCCCGTTGATTTTTCTGTAAAGGTCGAGAGCGTAGACATCCGTCATGCCCGAGAGATAGTCTAAGACGGCGAAAATGCGCTCTGCGGGCCGCTCGGCCGTAAGTTCGTACTGCGGCGAAACTTGGCGCATCAACAATTCAGAGTATGCCTTTTGCGGCGACAGCACCGCCTCTGTCATCAGTCCGAGGAGCGTATATATAATATGGTATCCCGCGAGGTCGATGTCCGTCACGCCTTTGCAGTTGTAAATCTGCTCGGCGGCGATTTTGGTGCAACGGCTGTAGGCAGACTTCAAAGGCTCGGGCAAGTGGTCAATAAGCGATCCTTGGAAAGTTCCGCCGAGGATTTCTGCCTCGTGGTCGGTGAAGATACGCACGCAGGCACGTTCAAGAGCATTGATCACGCAGGAACGGAGATACACGATGCGGTCGTCGGTGTCCGTGCAGTCTTCATACGCCGTCATCAGCCGTTCCTGCTCTTCGGGCGCAAAGAAATCGAGAAACAGGCGTGTGGTTGCTTCGTTGGAAAGTATGCGCAGCTTGTGAGCATCCTCTATATCCATAATTTCGTAGCAAATATCGTCGGCCGCCTCAACGAGATACACCAACGGATGCCGCGCATAGCGCACGCCCTCGCGGTCCTTGTCTTCAAGGCACGGTATGCCCAGTTCGCGGGCAATGCGCTCGAAGGTGTCGCGCTCGGATTCGAAAAAACCAAACTTGGCTTTCTTGGCAAGAGAAGAACTAAAAGGATATTTTACAATGGAGGCAAGGGTGGAATAAGTCATCACGAAGCCGCCGCGCCGACGTCCGTTGAAATGGTGCGTGAGCAGGCGGAAGGTATTGGCGTTGCCGTCGAAGCGCGTAATGTCGTGCCACTCACCGGGCGTGAAGTCCAGCGTGTCTTTCATCTCTGCGCCGCGCCCCTCCGAAAAGAAGCTGCGAATGGCGCGCTCGCCCGAGTGACCGAAAGGCGGGTTGCCCATATCGTGGGCGAGGCAGGCGGCAGAAACCACTGCGCCGAACTCGCTCCAAAGTTCATCGGGATAATCAGGATAACGCTTTTTCAAAACATCGGCGACATCGGTTCCCAAAGAGCGCCCCACGCTCGACACTTCGAGGCTGTGCGTCAGGCGGTTGTGCACGAATACGCTGCCCGGCAGGGGAAACACCTGCGTCTTGTTTTGCATGCGCCGGAAGGCGGACGAGAAGATAAGGCGGTCGTAGTCGCGCTGAAATTCCGTGCGCCGCTCCGAGGTGGAGCGCTGCGTGCCCGCCTTGCCCCAGCGTTTAGAAGAAATGAGTTGTTGCCAATCCATAAAAAAACAGCATTAAATCCCTGCAAAGTTAGGAAAAAGGCAGGATTTCAAGACATTATTTGCGGCGATAAACGTTCGTGTCGCGCTGTTCGAAACCGAGGCTGCGGTAGAGGCGGTTGGCAGCCTCGCGCTCGGGGCGCGAGGTAAGGTTGATGCTCTTCGCGCCCATGCGCCGCGCCTCGGCGCAAAGGTGGTCAATCAGCGCACGGCCGTAGCCGCGGTCGCGCATGGTGCGTTCGGTCACCACGTCCTCTATCCACGCCTTTGTGCCCGTGGGCGAAGCGCAGAGGCTGAGCGTGGCCATGGCCTGCGGTGTGCCGTGGGCGTCGGGGACAATATATATATAGGTGTCCTCGCGACGGAGGAGGCGGGCGAGGCTATCGGGCGTAAGCGGCGCGGCAGAGGATGAAAGCTGCGGCAGCAGGCGGTTGATGCCGGCGAGCAGCGGCTCCGTGACGCTTTCTGCGCGGATAATGGCGGGGCGTTGCAGGGCAACGAGCAGTTCGCGCACAGTCTTGCCAGTTGTCGGCACTACAGCCTGCGGCGCAATCTCGCAGAGCGGTTCGAGGACAAATAGCCGTTCGCCCATCAGTGGGTGCGGCAGCCTTAGCCCGGGCTCGTCACAAACCTCATCGCCGAGCATCAGCAGGTCGATGTCGATCGGGCGGTCGGCATAGTGCCCGCCCGTGCTCTTTGCGGTGCGCCCAAGGCGGCGCTCGATGTCCTGCGTGATTTTCAGGATTTCGGAGGCGGACAGCACGGTGCTGAAAGCGGCGGCGGCGTTGAGGAATTTGTTGGGTGAGGCAAAGCCCTGAGGCTCTGTTTCGTAGAGGCGCGAGCAGGCCGTGCACTTCCCGATTTCTTCTTCCATCATCGCCACGGCGCGCCCGATGCTCTCTTCGCGGCGGCCTGTGTTCGCGCCGAGGGAAACGTACAAAAGCCGGTTTCCTGTCTGCATGGTATTTATTTTATAAATAAATAGGAGCGCTTGGCAACGCTCCTACTTGAAAATTCTTAGTCGACAATCAGCATCACGTCGCCGAAAGGCCCGAACTGATACTTTTCTTGGAGTGCCACGTCGTAGGCGTGCATCGTGTAGTCGTAATCGCCAAAGGCGGCTGTGAGCATCAGGAGGGTAGAATAAGGCAGGTGGAAGTTGGAGAGCATGGCGTCGGCCACAGAGAAGTCGTAGGGCGGGAAGATAAACTTGTTGGTCCAGCCTTCAAACTCCTTGATGCGTCCCTCAGTGCCGCAAGCCGCTTCGAGGGCGCGCTGCACGGTGGTGCCGACGGCCACGATTTTGTGCCCTTCGTCCTTGGCCTTGTTCACGATGCGGCAGCAATCGGCCTCGACAAGTCTTCCACGTCGGTGCTGCGGAAGTTGCCCAGGCCGCAGTGGAGCGTGATGTAGGCAAAGTCGATGCCCTTGATTTCCATGCGCTTCATGATTTGGCGGGAGAAGTGCATGCCGGCGGTGGGTGCGGTGACTGCGCCTTCGTTTTTGGCAAAGATGCACTGGAAGCGTTCCAGGTCTTCCGGTTCGCTCTCGCGGCCTACGAAACGGGGGATAGGCGCTTCGCCAAGGGCGTAGAGCGAACGCTTGAACTCGTCGTGGTCGCCGTCGTAGAGGAAGCGGAGTGTGCGGCCGCGGCTCGTTGTGTTGTCGATAACTTCCGACACAATGGAGTTGTCCTCGCCGAAATAGAGCTTGTTGCCAATTCTTATTTTACGCGCGGGGTCTACGAGCACGTCCCACAGGCGCAGTTCCTGGTTGAGCTCGCGCAGGAGGAACACCTCGATGCGTGCGCCGGTTTTTTCCTTGTTGCCGTAGAGGCGTGCGGGGAACACCTTGGTGTCGTTGAACACGAAGACGTCGTGCTCGTCGAAGAAGTCGAGGATATCCTTGAACATGCGGTGCTCTATCTCGCCCGTCTTGCGGTGGAGCACCATCATGCGGCATTCGTCTCGATGAGGCGCGGGATACTGGGCAATCTGCTCTTGCGGCAGGTCGAACTTGAATTGGGAAAGTTTCATAGTACCTGTATTTTTATTGTTTTATTTCTTAAGAAATAGGATGGCGGGCGTTTAGCAACTGCCTCTACTCGGGATAAATCCCTATCGGTGCGCGCTCTTCGGGGTTGGCGGGCAGTTCCGTTTCCACTTCGATGCTGCCGAGCCATTGCTCAAAGTCGTCAATCGTGGCGAAGCAGCGGCTGATGTCAGCCTCGCCCACTCGAGTGCGCCGCAGGGCGGTGAGGTGTGCGCCGCTGCGCAAGGCGATGCCGATGTCGCGGGCAAGGGCGCGGATATAGGTACCCTTGGAGCAGCTGATGCACAGGTCGATTTCATTGTTGGCAAGGTCGCAGCGCGTGAGTTCTATGCTGTCGATGCGCAGCGGCTTGGCTTGCAACTCGGGCTGCTTGCCCTTGCGGGCGAGGTCGTAGGCGCGCTTGCCGTCGACCTTGCAGGCGGAGAACACGGGCGGCACTTGCATGATGTCGCCCGTGAATTGCTCGGCGAGCACGCGGCGTATCTCTTCCTCCGTGATATGGTCTGTGGGAAAAGTATGGTCGATGGGGTGCTCGAGGTCGAAGCTCGGCGTGGTGGCACCGAGTTTAAGCGTAGTTTCGTAGGTCTTCGTGCCGCCTTGCAGCTGCTCGATAAGTTTTGTGGCGCGGCCGGTGCAGATTATCATCACGCCCGTAGCCAGAGGGTCGAGCGTGCCGGCATGGCCCACCTTAATCTTTCTTCCCTCCATGCGCCGCGTAAGCAGCCAGCGCACTTTGGCAACCAGCTGAAACGACGTCATGCCGTAGGGCTTGTCGAAGCAAAGTATTTGTCCGCTTAAGAAATTCACTTGAAAAATTTAAGTTTCAAAACGTCCCTTAAAGACTGGCGATAATCGTGATGATGCCCACAACAAGGCAATAATAGGCAAAGTAGATGAGCTTTCCTTTTTTCACGATGCCTATCATCCATTTGCAGGCCAAGATGCCCGAGATGAAAGCAGCGATGAAACCTACAAGGAGGGCGCTGACGGAAAGGTCGCCGAACGCGGCGCCAAAGCCTTCCTTGGATGCTTTGACAATATCGAGCAATGCCTCGCCGAGAATGGGCGGTATGACCATAAGGAAGGAGAACTGCGCCATGCGTTCCTTATTGTTGCCGAGGATAAGACCCGTGGCAATGGTGGTGCCCGAGCGGCTCAGCCCCGGCAATACGGCAAGGGCTTGGGCGCAGCCGATGATAAAGGCGTGCCAGGCCGAGATGTTTTCGCGCTGGCGGGGACGGGCGAAATAGGAAAATGCCAAGAGGGCGGCGGTGAAGAGCAGGCAGCAACCCACAATCAGCAGTCCCGAACCGAATATCTCTTCTACCGTGTCCTTGAAAAACACGCCGACGATGCCGATCGGTATCATCGAAATCACGATGTTCAGCATATAGCGCTGGTCGGCGTTGAGACGGTTCAGTCCCGTGCCGCTCTGCAAGGGGCTGAACGTGCCTTTGAACAGCGACACGATTTCTTTGCCCAGCACCACGAGCGTGCTCAACACGGTGGCCACGTGAACGGCCACGGTGAACATCAGATTTTCCTCGCTTTCAATACCGAGGAGGGCGGAGCCAATAGCAAGATGCCCGCTGCTGCTTACGGGCAGATACTCGGTCAGTCCTTGCAGCAAGCCGAGCCAAAGCGCTTCGAGCGTATCCATGGGCTTTAATCTTTTTGAACCGCCGTTTTGGGACGGCGAATGATGGCGTAAATAATGAACAGGTAGCCGGCGAGGCATACGAGGGGCGCAACCTTGATGTGGCGGGCGTCGAAGATAGCAGCGTTGAACTGCGTTTCGTTGGAGCCGCTGCCCGACATGAGGATAAAGCCGACAATCACGATGGCCATGCCGATGGCAAGCAGGATAAAGTTGATGCGGTCGAACGCAAACACTTGGGTTTTGTTTTGATTTTCAGACATGGAGTATTTTGTTTTTTAGTAAACGAGTAGACAAGTAAACGAGTAGACGAGACAGAAATGTCCTGCTAACTATATTAAAATTATAGATGAGTAACTTGTCTTGTTTACTAGTCTACTAGTTTGCTTGTTTACTTTATTTCAGATACATATCCGCGCCGCTCATTTTCAGAAAGCGGTTGACGGAGATAAAGGCGCATAGAATGGTGAGCAGCAGCCCGCAAACAAAGATAGTGCCGAGCGTGGCAATCCACACGGCGGGCGTTACGAGTTGGTTGAAATATACCTCGCCGCCGCCAACTACATATTGCATGTAATACAGCCCGCTGCCAATCAGCCCGCCGGCCAGAAGGGCGGCGACCAGTCCGATGCGGAAGGCCTGCGCGAGGAACGGGCGGCGGATATACCGCCACTTGGCACCCACGAGTTTCATCGTGTGGATAGTGAAGCGGCGCGCGTAGATATTCATGCGCACCGTATTGTTGATGAGCGAGAAAGACACGAACGTCAGCAGCACCGCCAGGGCAAGCAGCACGAGGCTTACGGTGGGAATGGTTTTGCTCAGCGTCTGTATCTCCTCTTTCGGATATACGACGTCTGCCACGCCGGGCAGGCTTTTCAAGGCGGGCACGTAGCGGTTGAGGCTATCCTCATTGGCGTAGTCGGCTTTAAGATAGATTTCAAACTCTGCCGGAATGGGGCTTGCGCCGATAAAGTCGCCCATGTCGCCCTGCAACGCCTCGTTGAGTTCCTTTGTGCCTTTTTCTTTTGAAATATAATTCACGTGGCGGGCGTAGGGCATCTGGCGCAACGCTGCTTGCAGTTTGTATTGCGTGGCGTTGGAGGTTGTGTCGTTTACGAGCACCGCCACCGTAAACTCCTCGCGGAGCTGGCGGCTGAAGTTGTTGGCCATCGTTACGAACGTTACCACCGTGCCGAGCAAAATGAGCACCAGCGTCGTGCTGATGCAGGAGGTTACGGTGTTGAAGCTTCCCGTGCTGCGTTTCTTTCTGCTTTGCATAAGTAATTATAGGGTAGACTTATCCACAATACATAATAAAACGCACAAATTTACAACTAAATTGGCAGTGCCGCGCAGAAAAGCGCAATTATCTTATAAGATAAGGGCAAAAAACAAGTCAATCCTCTGCTTTTGGCATATAAACGAGGCGGCAGAGCCGCTCGGGCGCAAAGATTTCTGCCGCGAGGCTGCGGATGTCCTCGGCGGTCACGGCTTCGATGTTTCGGCGCAGGAGGGCTACGTCGCGCACCGTGCCGTATTCGGCGTAGGTGCGCCCGAGGGCGAGGGCTCGGCTCTCGCCGTTGTCCTGCGCAATGCCGATTTGTCCGCACAGCTGCGCCTTTGCCGCCGCCAGCCGTGCGGGCGTAAGCGGCGTTTCGGCAAGGCGGCTCAGTTCGCGCCTAACCAGTCGGCAGCAGCGCGGCACGTCTGCGCCGTCGCAACCGAAATAAACGTGCCAATAGCCGGCATCGGGATAGGTGGAAATATAAGAATCTACCGAATAAACCAGCGCGGCCCGTTCGCGCAGCGCAATGTTAAGGCGCGAACTCATGCCAGGCCCGCCCAGCATGTTGTTGAGCAGCAGCAAGGCGAAACGGCGCGGGTCTTCGCCGCCGAAAGTCGGCGCGCCGATCATCACGTGCGCCTGGTGCGTGTCTTTGTTTACCGAAACGTCGAAGCGGTGCGCCGCGGGGGCGGGGATTTGCTCTGAGGGCGCGGCGGCAAAAGCCTTTTCAGCAGGCTCGGGCTCGGGGATGGGATATTTTTCAAAAAGCCTTTGCAGCGTCCGCGCGGCTTTCTTGCCATCAATGTCGCCGCTCAGGAAGAACACGGCGTTCCCGGGGCGGTAGTGCCGCCGCGTGAAGCGCAGGGCATCGGCGGTAGTGTAGGTTTTGAGGCGCCGGGCCGTGCCGAGAATATCGCGCCCCAATGGGCTGCCGGCAAAGAGGCGTTGCTCGAATTCGTCGAAGATAAGTTCGCTCGGAGAGTCCTTGAAACTCTCGATTTCATCGCAAATCACGTCTACTTCCTTGTCGATTTCGCGCTGCGGGAAGGTGCTGTGAAACACGATGTCGGTGAGCAGGTCGGCGGCGCGGGCGAACTGGGCTTTGAGCACCGTGGCGTGATACACCGTGCCCTGCTTATTGGTATAGGCGTTGAGGTCGCCGCCGTAGCGTTCGAGCGCATTATTCACGGCTGCCGAGCTGCGCCGTGCCGTGCCCTTGAACGAAAGGTGCTCCACGAAGTGTGCCATGCCCTCGTCGGCCGTGTCTTCGTGGCGCGTGCCGGCACCGACCACGTAGCCGCAATACACTACGTCGGAAGCCGTGCGCTCGCAAACGAGGCGCAGGCCGTTGGGCAAGATGTCTGTATAGTGAGCCATTGGTTATGTTTTTAGTAAACGAGTTTACAAGTAAACGAGTAGACGAGATAGATTTGTCTTGCAAACTTTATTTTATATGGAAACTTGTCTTGTTTACTCGTCTACTCGTTTACTTGTCTACTCATAATCATTTCTTAAAAAACCTTCCCACGACGGGCAGTTGCCGGAGCGGAAGGTCGTGGTAGACGATGTGGGCGGCGAAGAGCACGACGCAGACTTCGTTGAAGCCGAGTTGCAGCCATGCGTTCTGGCAATAGGCCGCAAAGCCCTGCATCAGCGCGTAGAAGAAGGCGGCGAGCAGCACGTATGCCGCCATGCTCTTCAGAGGATAGTCGATGGGGTAGTATTTGCGCCCCACGAGGTAGCTCGTCACCATTGCCGTGCCGTAGCCCGCCACGCCGGCCCAGGCGCAAGCCATGTAGCCGTAGCGCGGGATGCCCCACACGTTTACGCCGATAAGCACAAGGCAACCCAGTCCCGAGAACCATGCGCCCCAAATCGTGCGGTCGGTGAGTTTGTACCAAAAGGAAAGGTTGAAATAAATGCCCATCATGATTTCGGCGGCCATCACCACGGGCACCACTTTCAGTCCCGGCCAGTAGTCGCTGCCGATGAGGTGTTTCAGGATTTCCATGTTGCCCACAACCAGCAGGAAGGCGAGGAGCGTGAAGATGAGGAAGTATTTCATCGCCTTGGCGTAGGTGGCTCGGTTGTCTTTCTCTGCTTGTTTCCCGAACACAAAGGGCTCGTAGGCGTAGCGGAATGCTTGCGTGATCATCGCCATAATCATGGCAATCTTCACCGCCGCGCCGTAGATGCCGAGTTGCACCTTTCCTTCTTCGCCCGGCACGAGGTGGCGGAAGAGCATCTTGTCGGCCGTCTGGTTGAGAATGCCGGCGATGCCGAGTATCAGTATCGGCCAGGCGTAGGAGAGCATGCGGCGCATCAGCCGCGTGTCGAGGCGGTAGCGGAAGCCTGTCAGTTCGCGGCGGAAGAAGAAGGTAATCAGCGCCGTGCAGAACAAGTTGATGCCGAAGGCGTAGCCCACGCCGACGGCGGGGTCGTAGAATTTCGCCACAATCTCTCCCGTGGCGGGCAGGGCGTAGAGCGCGGGCAGCAGCAGGAAGAAGATGAGGTTGAGGCTGATGTTGAGCACGATGAAAAGCAGTTTCAGCGCGGCAAACTTTATGGGTTTCTTCTGATAGCGCAGATAGGCGAAGGGTATGCACTGGAAAGCGTCGATTGCCACGCACACGGCCATCATGCCGAGGTATTCGGGGTGGTCGGCATAGCCCAGCGCGGCGGCAATCTGTGGCAGCAGCCCGAGCACGGCTGCAACAAACAGCAGCCCCACGCCGCCCACGGCGATGAGTGTGGTGGCATAGACGCGCATGGGGTCTTCTTCGGTTTTGTTTACAAAGCGGAAGAAGGTGGTCTCCATGCCGAAGGTGAGCAGCACGAGCAGCAAGGCCACGTAGCTGTACACTTCCGTTATCACGCCGTAGCCGCCCGTTGAGGCCGCCAGCGCGGTGGTGTAGAGCGGCACGAGCAGATAGTTGAGGAAGCGCCCGATAATGCTGCTAAGCCCGTAGATGGCCGTATCTTTTACTAAAGAAGAGAGTGAAGACATGGTTGATTAATGAATTTGCGTGTTTAGAAAAACAGATATGCTATAAATACGGCGGCAATCATGCCCGCCAGGTCGGCGGCAAGGCCGCAGCCCACGGCATGGCGCGTGCGGCTCACGCCCACCGAACCGAAGTAAACGGCAAGGATATAGAACGTCGTGTCGGTGCTGCCTTGGAAGATGCAGCTAAGCCGCCCCGCAAAACTGTCTGCGCCGAAGGTCTGCATCGCATCGACCATCATGCCCCGCGCTCCGCTGCCGCTGAGCGGCTTCATCAGGGCGGTGGGCAGTGCGCCCACCCACTCGGCATCGCTCCCCGTGCTTCTCACCAGCGCGGCGATGCCTTCTATCGCCCAGTCCATTGCGCCCGAGGCGCGGAACACGCCGATGCTCACCAATATGGCTACGAGGTAGGGGATGATGCGCACGGCAGTCTCAAAACCGCCTTTGGCTCCCTCGATAAACGCATCGTAAACGTTCACCTTCTTCCTGATGCCCGCCACTATGAAGCAGATGATGATGAAAAATAGCAGCACGTTGGCCGACGTGGTACCCACGATGTTCATCGCCGCCGCGTCCATTTTGCTGAACAGCCACAGCAGGCCGCCGACTCCCGCCGAAAGGCCGCCGAGCGTGAGCAGCAGCACGGGCGAGAGGAGGTTGATGCGCTGCACCAGCCCCGTGACGACGATGCCGCAGAGAGTGCTGAAAAACGTGGCGAGCAATATGGGGAGAAATATGTCGGTGGGCTGAGCCGCGCCCATCTGAGCGCGATACACCATGATACTCACGGGAATGATGGTAAGCCCGCTCGTGTTGAGCACGAGGAACATAATCATCGAGTTAGAGGCAGTGTCTTTCTTCGTGTTCAATTCTTGCAGCCCCTCCATTGCTTTCAGTCCGAGCGGCGTGGCGGCATTGTCGAGGCCGAGCATGTTGGCGGAGAGGTTCATGAAGATGTTGCCGATGACGGGGTGGTTGCGCGGAATTTCGGGAAACAATTTCGCAAACACGGGACCGAGCACCCGAGCCAGGGCATTCACCACTCCGCCGCGCTCCCCGATTTTCATGATGCCCATCCATAGCGAGAGCACGCCCGTGAGCCCGAGCGAAATCTCAAACGCCGTCTTGGCGGAGTCGAACGTAGAGTTGATGACCGCGGGAAACACGTCGTAGTCGCCCATAAACAGCAGGCGCACGCAGGCAATGGCGAACGCCGCAAGGAAAAAGAAGATCCAGATATAATTGAGTACCATATTATATATATTGTGTATCGGGCAGGGGCGTATCGTGCTGTTCTGCCAAATGATCATTAACAAAATGGACTTTATAATCGTGCAAAGTTAAATAAAAACGTATGCACCGACCGCCAAAAACGCGCTTTTCTTATAAGATAAGCCGTGCCGCCAATCCTTTTCGCCCAGCAGCAAGCCCCGCAGCCGGCAGAAAAGGACTTTGAAAACGCGCTGCGCCCGCTTTCGTTCGACGATTTCAGCGGACAGAAGAAGGTGGTGGACAACCTGCGCATCTTTGTCGAAGCGGCACGCTATCGCGGCGAGCCGCTCGACCATACGCTCCTGCACGGCCCCCCGGGACTGGGCAAGACCACGCTTTCCAACATCATCGCCAACGAACTTGGCGTGGGCTTCAAACTAACCTCGGGGCCCGTGCTTGACAAGCCGGGCGACCTGGCGGGCTTGCTTACGAGCCTTGAAAAGAACGATGTGCTCTTCATCGACGAGATTCACCGCCTCTCCCCCGTGGTGGAGGAATATCTCTACTCCGCCATGGAGGACTACCGCATCGACATCATGATCGACCGCGGCCCGGCGGCGCGTTCCATCCAGATAGATCTCAACCCCTTCACGCTCGTGGGTGCCACCACGCGCAGCGGCCTGCTCACCGCCCCGCTCCGTGCCCGTTTCGGCATCAACCTGCATCTCGAATACTACGATGCCGCCACGCTGGCGCACATCGTGACGCGCTCCGCCGACATACTCGGCGTGCCCATAGAGCCCCGCGCGGCCGACGAGATAGCAGGGCGCAGCCGAGGTACGCCCCGTATCGCCAACGCCCTGTTACGCCGCGTGCGCGACTTTGCACAGGTGCGCGGCAACGGCAGCATCAACCTCGCCATTGCCCGCTTCGCCCTCGAAGCGCTCAATATAGATAAATACGGCTTGGACGAAATCGACAATAAAATACTCCTCACCATCATCGACAAGTTCAAGGGCGGCCCCGTCGGCGTTTCCACCATTGCCACCGCTATTGGCGAGGACGCCGGCACCGTGGAGGAGGTTTACGAGCCGTTTCTCATCAAAGAGGGCTTTATACGCCGCACGCCGCGCGGCCGCGAAGTCACCGACCTCGCTTATCAGCACCTCGGCCGCAACCCCTACGGAGGCACGCCGATGCAGACTTCTTTATTCACTGAAAACTAAATTCTTCATTTATTAGTAGACGAGTTTACAAGTAAACGAGTAGACGAGACAAGTTACTCATGTAAAATTTAATTAGCAAGACTTCTCTGTCTTGTTTACTTGTATACTCGTTTACATGTTTACTAAAATAGTTATGATTTCATACCAAACTTTTAATGTGAAAATGCCGCCCATTCGCCGCCGCGACGTGTCGGCGTGGGTGCGCCGCGTGGCTGCGGGCTACGGAAAAAAGGTGGGCGAGGTGGCATACATCTTTTGCGACGATGAGAAAATCCTCGAAGTGAACCGCCAATACCTCAACCACGACTATTACACCGACATCATCACCTTCGACTATTGCGAGGACGACACCATCTCGGGCGACCTCTTTATCAGCCTCGACACGGTGCGCAGCAACGCCGAGGCGCAAGGCACGGCCTACGACGAAGAACTGCACCGCGTCATAATCCACGGCATTCTCCACCTTTGCGGCATCAACGACAAAGGCCCCGGCGAGCGCGCCATTATGGAAGCCGCCGAAAACAAAGCCTTGCAGGCACGCGTTGCAGGCAAATAATTTTCAATATCTTGCTGATATTTTCCACTTTCAGCAAGATATTTTTTTGTGCCTGCGCAGAAAAAGTTTGTTACAAAGTTTGTAATACAAACTTTGTAACATGTATTAGAAACTTTGTAATATGTATTACAAAGTTTGTAACAAACTTTTTCTTATAGGATAGTAAAAACTCTCTGCGATTCCGTAAAAAATATCTTGCGGCAAATAAAAAATTCAACGCAGCAAATTCCGCCTTAATCCGTCAAACTCCGCCTCCCGCCGTTTCGCGCATCAAAATCGCCCGTCCTACAAAGAAAAAGTGGCAATATTGCCAAAAATTCTTTGCAGGACGGGCGAGTTCCTTTGGGGAATAGTATGTCTTACTCACCCCCGATGAAACGTGAGGCGGTGATAAGGGGTGAGGCCGTGGACTTTGATGCCTTCGCGGTGCTCTTTGGTGGGATAGCCGGCGTTGTGGTCCCAGCCGTAATGGGGATATTCCTCGTGGAGCTGCTTCATATAGTCGTCGCGGTAAGTCTTGGCAAGGATTGAGGCGGCGGCTATCGACATGTATTTGCCGTCACCTTTTACGATGGTGTTCCAAGGCGTGAGACCGTAAGGCGAGAAGCGGTTGCCGTCCACGATGATGCGCTCGGGGCGCGGGTCGAGTTGGTCGAGGGCGCGGTGCATCGCAAGGATTGAGGCACGCAAAATATTGATTTCATCTATTTCCTGCGCCGTGGCAATGCCTACGCCCCACGCCAAAGCCACGCGCTCTATCTCTTCGCGCAGCGCGTAGCGCACCGCAGGGGAGAGTTGCTTGGAGTCGTTGAGCAGCTCGTTCTTGTAGTCGGGCGGCAGGATAACGGCAGCGGCGTACACGCTGCCTGCCAAGCAGCCGCGACCGGCTTCGTCGCAGCCGGCTTCGAGCAAAATGTCGGGATTGTAGCGGGCGAGGAGCATTTTTTAGAGGGTATTTGAAAGCCTGATTATCCGGATAATCAGGAAAATCCGGAATATCCGGGCAAGCCGGGTTCTCTTTTCTTAAAACATCTTTCTGACGCGGTCAATGCCGGCGACGAGCGCGTCTACTTCGGCGCGGGTGTTGTAGAGCGCAAAGGAGGCGCGCGCCATCGACTCCACTCCGCAGCGTGCCATGAGCGGCTGGGCGCAATGGTGGCCAGTGCGGATAGCAATGCCGAGACGGTCGAGCAGCGTGCCGAGGTCAAGGGGGTGGATATTGCCCACGTTGAAAGAGATGACGGCGTCTTTCTCGCGTGCCGTGCCATAAATCTTCATTTCAGGAATAAGGCTCAACTGTTCCATGGCGTAGCGCGTGAGGTCCGCCTCGTGCGCGGCAATCTCATCTTGGCCGATACGCCTCACGTAGTCTAATGCCACAGCGAGGGCGTGCGAGCCAACATAGTCGGGCGTGCCTGCTTCAAACTTAAAAGGCAGCCGCTCGTAAGTAGTCTTTTCAAACGACACGCGGGCTATCATCTCGCCGCCGCCCTGGTACGGCGGCATCTTTTCCAAGAGTTCCTCGCGTCCGTAAAGCACGCCGATGCCCGTAGGCCCGTATATTTTATGCCCAGAAAAGGTGAGGAAGTCGCAGTCGATGTCCTGCACGTCCACGTGGCGGTGCGGCACGCTCTGCGCCCCGTCTACCAGCACCTTTGCGCCGTTGGCGTGGGCGATGGCCGTCATTTCCTTCACGGGGTTCACCGTGCCGAGCACATTGCTCACATGGGCGATGCAGACGAGCCGCGTGCGCGGTGAAAACAGGTTTTTGTATGCTTCAAGGTCAATCTCTCCCTCGTCCGTCATCGGAATTACTTTAAGGACGATGCCTCTCCTGTCACGCAGCATCTGCCAAGGCACGATGTTGGAATGATGTTCCATGACGCTCACGAGCACTTCGTCGCCCTCTTTGAGGAAAGCCTCGCCGAAAGAAAACGCCACAAGGTTGAGGCTTTCCGTCGTGCCGCGCGTGAAGATGATTTCCGCCTCGCTGCGGGCGTTGATAAACTCCTGCACATTGGCGCGCGCCTGCTCGTGCAACTCCGTGGCTTGCTGCGAAAGATAATGCACGCCCCGATGCACGTTGGCGTTCACCGAATAATATTCTTCGGTCATCGCCTCCACCACGGCGCGGGGCTTTTGCGTAGTGGCCGCGTTGTCGAGGTAGACCAGCGGGCGGTTGTAGACCGTGCGGGAGAGTATGGGAAAATCCTTGCGTATTTCTTCGATGTTGAGCATGGGGGTTATTGCTTATTGGGTTTGCACAGCGTGCACGAGCCGCATTGCTTCAAGCGGCGGCGGAAGCGCATTTCCACCAAATAGGAAAGGCGGTCGCGCAGAGGTTCCGGCTCGATGCGTGCCAGCACTTCGTTCACAAAGGCATGTTGCAGCAGCAGACGGGCTTCGGGTATGGTTGCGCCGTGGTTGCACTGCACGTCGTCGGCATAGATTTCAAGTACGGGGCGCGAGAGAATGCGTGCCGCGTCGGAGGTGAGCAGGTTGGCGTTGGATTGTTCCGAATGAATGCGCTGCGCGTCCTTGCCCACATACACCTCGCCCGTGAAAGCTGCCGTGGAACTGCCGCCGAGCACGTACTTCATCAGCATACGGCTCTCATTATCCATGAACGCCGAGGCAGGAGCGGAGTTTGAAGGTCTGGACAGGTTCGAGTGCCGCCGCAAAATAGTGGAAATGCTCCAGCAGCAGGGTCTTATGGAGAAAATCGAGCCGTATAAGCATAATGTAGGGCAGTGCTATCGCTGCAAAACGGTGGTGGAGCCCATAATATCCAAGCAGTGGTTCGTGTCCATGAAGGAACTGGCAGAGCCGGCGATAAAAGAAAAATTTAATGAA